>NZ_JBEZZJ010000024.1:0-93012 GCF_040639095.1 Micromonospora sp. NPDC023966
AAATCGCCACCCTCGAGTACGTCGACGGTACAACCATCGCCGTCTCCACAGCGGCGCCGCGGACCTCCCACCAACCGGGCGACCCCGAGTCGCGCCGGGGCCGCGCCCCGCAGCGCTCCCAGCCGTCCACCGCCGGCCCGTCGCCGGTGGAGGGTGCGGGCGGACCCGCCGGCGGCCGGCCCGCTGGCCGTCGTCGCGCCGGGGAACCGGATCAGCCGGTGGTGCCGCGCAGTGGAAACGCCCCGCCGATGCCCGGCGTGGCACCGGACGGGCCCGCCGTGGGCCGCCGGACGGACGGCCCGGGTACGCCGCCCCCGCACCGCGTCCCGGCCGACGCTCCGTCCGGCCCCCGACCCGGTCCCGATGCCGCCGCGCCGCCGACCGGCCGCCGCGCCGCTGCCGTCCCGCCGATGCCGACCGGCCGCCGGGCGGCTCCGGACGCGCCGGCGGCCCCGCCCGGTCGCCGTGGCGCTTCCGACGACACCGCGCGGCCGGCCGGCGGGCGGGCAGTGCCGGACGACGCCGCCGCCATGCCGCGCGGCCGCCGGGCCGCTCCGGACGAGGCGGTGCCGCCGCCCGGTCGACGGGCCGCCGCCGATGACGCCGGGACACCGGCCGGTCGCCGGGGTGCGTCCGACGACGCGGCGATGTCGTCGGGCCGCCGCGCCGCCGGCGATGGGCCGGCCGCGTCCGGCCGCCGTGCCGCGTCCGACACGCCGGGCGGCCGTCGTGCCGCCTCCGACGCCCCGGCGGGCCACCGTGCCGCCTCCGACGCGCCGGGCGGACCCCCTGCCACCGGCGACGCTCCGCCGGTCGCGCGTCGCGGGGCCCGCGAGGACGCCGACGAGCCACGCCCGCAGCGGCCCGAGCGGCCCGCCGACTGGCTGCGACAGGCCGGCCGCACCTCGCACACCGATCCCGCCATGCCGGCCGTCCGCCGCCCCCCGGCCGACGAGCCGACCGCCGCGCGGCGCGGCGGGCCGGCCGGCCCCGACCGTGGCCCGGCCGGCCGGGTCGGCGCGGCCCTGCCGCCGGTGAAGAGCGACCAGCCCGGCCCCGCCCGCGGCGCGGCCCGACCCGGCGGCCCGGCCACCCGGCCGGCCGCTCCCGACGACGGCGCCCGTGGCGCCGCCCGTCCGGACACCGACCGCACCGGCGGACTGCCGGCCGGCGGTCCCCGGCCCGGCGGACGCGCGCCGGTTGACGACCCGGCCCGCACGGGCGGTTTCCCGGCCGGCGGTGATCCCGCGCGCACTGGCGGTGTGCCGACCGGCGACCGTCAGGGCGGGCGCGGCCCCGGCGGTGACCCGGGCCGCACCGGCGGTTTCCCGGCCGGTGACCCGGCGCGTGGCGGGGGCCTGCCGGCCGGCGGTCACCGGTCCGGCGGACGCGCGCCGGTTGACGACCCGGCCCGCACGGGCGGCTTCCCGGCCGGCGACCCGGCGCGGACCGGTGGCTTCCCCGCCGGCGGCGTCCCGCCGGCGGGCGACCGCCACCCGGCCGCCGAGCCGCGCACCGCGACCGGTGCACCCGCGGTGGCCCGGGCGGCCGCCTCGGTGCCCCGCCCCGCGGGGCCGGACGAGCGGACAACCGGTCGGGCCACCCCGCTCACGCCGGAGCCCAACCGGCCCGGCGCGGGCGCCGTACCGCCGGGGCCCGGCGCGCCGGCGGTGGCGCGGGCCGCCGCGGTCGTACCGACGGGGGAGCCGGCGGGGGCGCGGCCGGGACCGGGCGACGGCGCCGGACCGGCGCTGCTGCGGGCCGAGGCCACGCCGGGGGAGGCCGACGACGCGGTGGGCGGCCTGCGGGGCGCCCGCTCGGAGCTACGCCGGCAGATGCGCGAGCGGCGGCGGCTGCGGATGGGCATCCTCGCCCTGGTCAGCGTGGTGCTGCTCGGCGCGGTGCCGCTCTACTTCGGGCTGCGCACGCTGAGCCACGATCCGGTCTTCGACACCCTCGACGCGCTGAGCGTGCCGACCTGGGCGGCGACGAAGACGGTGGACAACGTCAGCGGCAGCCGCTGGTGCCTCCAGGACTGCCGGCTGCGGGAACGCACCGTCGAGTCGCAGAAGGCCTGGAAGGAGACCGCCCAGGTCTACGAGACGGCCCTGACCCGGGACGGCTGGCGGCGCTGGAAGGTGGACCGCTGCCCGGAGCAGAAGGTCAAGGGGAGCTACACCTGCTGGCGTCGGGACGAACTCACCCTCGACCTCTGGGTCCGCGAGCCGACCTGCGTGCCGCCGGCGGTGGACGGCGAGTCCGCGCCGTCTCCGGCGCCCGCGGCCGCAGCGGGGGAGTGTGCCGGCTCGTTGGTGTCGGTGAAGGTGCGCAACGCGATCGACGACGAGCGCACCGGACCACAGCCGAGCACCGATCCGTCGCTCACCGGTGAGGACCCGTACCCGACCCTCACCGACGATCCGCTCGGCGAGCCGACACCCTCACCGTCGTGAGCCGGTTTCCATCACGGACGGTAGGGTCTGGGGCTGGCGGGCCAGCCTGCGCCTGCCGACCGAGGTGGGTCGGCGTGGGGCGGACCGGGTAGGACGGTCGCGCGTCCCGGGGCGTCGGGTCCCGGGACACTGCTTGAGGAGGACATGCGCGTGAGTGGTGGAGAGATCGCTGCGCTGATCGCGGCCGGCGCGTTCCTGATGCTGGTGCTCGTGCTCGCGGTGCCGATCCTGCGGCTGCGGCACACCGTCGACGCGACGACCCGCATGATCGCCGACCTGAACGACCGCACCGCGCCGCTGCTCGGTGACGTGAACACCACGGTGAAGAACGTCAACACCGCCCTGGAGCAGGTGCAGACCTCCCTCGACGGGGTCAACCTCCAGCTGGCCAAGGTGGACACCATGACCACCCACGCGCAGAACGTCACCGCCAACGTGGCGAACCTGGCCGCCGTGGTCTCCGCCGCCGCCGCGAACCCGCTGGTCAAGGTGGCCGCGTTCGGCTACGGCGTGCGCAAGGCCGCCGCCGCCCGCCGCCACGCGGAGACCGAGCGCGAGGTGCGCGACACCATCAAGCAGCAGCGCCGGGCCGCCAAGCGCGGCAACCGCTGACCCGGCCGGCCGACAGCGGGAGGATGAGAGCATGAGGCGGTTGTTCTGGCTGGGCATCGGCCTGGCCGTGGGCGTGCTGGTGGTCCGCAAGGCCACCCGCACCGCGCAGGCGTACACCCCGGCGGGGATCGCCAGCGGGCTGTCCGAGTCCGCCGGCGGTCTCGTCGAGTCGGTCCGGAGCTTCGTGGACGACGTGCGGGCCGGGATGGCCGAGCGCGAGCAGGAGATCCACGAGGCCTTCGCCCGCGGCGAGGCGTACGACGACCAGTTCGCCGAGCTGCGGGAGGACCCGCGCATCGGCGACCGAGAGATTTTCCCGGAGGAGCACCAGCGATGAAGACGGCGGAGATCAAGCGGCGGTACCTCGCCCACTTCGAGGCCAACGGCCACGCCGTGGTGCCGTCCGCTCCGCTGCCCGCCATCAGCGACCCGAACCTGCTGTTCGTCAACGCCGGCATGGTGCAGTTCGTCCCCTACTTCCTGGGCCAGCAGACCCCGCCGTACCGGCGCGCGGTCAGCGTGCAGAAGTGCATCCGGACGCCGGACATCGACGAGGTCGGCAAGACCAGCCGGCACGGCACGTTCTTCCAGATGAACGGCAACTTCTCCTTCGGCGACTACTTCAAGGACGGCGCCATCCCGCTGGCCTGGGACCTGGTCACCAAGCCGGTCGAGGCGGGCGGCTTCGGGCTGGACCCGGAGCGGATCTGGCCGACGGTCTACCTCGACGACGACGAGGCGTTCCAGATCTGGCGGTCGGTGGGCGTGCCCGCCGAGCGGATCGTCCGCCGGGGCAAGGCCGACAACTTCTGGTCGATGGGCATTCCCGGCCCGTGCGGCCCGTGCTCCGAGCTGTTCTACGACCGCGGCCCCGAGTACGGCCGCGAGGGCGGGCCGGCGGTCGACGAGGACCGCTACATGGAGTTCTGGAACCTCGTGTTCATGCAGTTCGAGCGGGGTCCGGGCACCACCAAGGACGACTACCCGATCCTCGGCGAGCTGCCGGCGAAGAACATCGACACCGGCATGGGCCTGGAGCGGATGGCCTCCATCCTCCAGTGCGTCGACAACCTCTACGAGATCGACGAGGTCCGGCCGATCCTCGACAGGGCCGCCGAGCTGACCGGCAAGCGCTACGGCGCGCACTCCGGCCACGTGGCCAGCGAGTCGCACCCCGACGACGTGCGGCTGCGGGTGATCGCCGACCACGTGCGCACCGCGCTGATGCTGATCGGCGACGGGGTGACCCCGTCGAACGAGGGCCGCGGCTACGTGCTGCGCCGGATCATGCGCCGGGCCATCCGCGCGGTCCGCCTCCTCGGCTACCAGGACCGGGCGCTGCCCGAGCTGCTGCCGGTGGCCCGGGACTGCATGGCCCCGTCGTACCCGGAGCTGGCCGAGGAGTTCGGCCGGATCTCCCAGTACGCGTACGCCGAGGAGGACGCCTTCCTCGCCACGCTGCGGGCCGGCACCACGATCCTGGACACCGCCATCGCGGAGACCAAGTCGGCCGGGCAGGCGGCGATCTCCGGTGACAAGGCGTTCCAGCTGCACGACACGTACGGCTTCCCGATCGACCTGACCCTGGAGATTGCGGCCGAGCAGGGCCTCCAGGTCGACGCGGAGGGCTTCCGCCGGCTGATGGCCGACCAGCGCAGCCGGGCCAAGGCCGACGCGCAGGCGCGCAAGACCGGGCACACCGACGTGTCGGCGTACCGGTCGGTGCTCGACGGCGGGGGGGCGGTGGAGTTCACCGGCTACACCGAGCTGAACCGAGAGTCCCGGGTGCGCGCGCTGCTGGCCGGCGGCGCCGAGGTGGCCGCGGCGGTCGAGGGCGACACGGTCGAGTTGGTGCTCGACACCACCCCGTTCTACGCCGAGGGCGGCGGCCAGCAGCCCGACCAGGGCCTGATCACGGTCGGGGGCGGCCAGCTCGAGGTCTTCGACGTGCAGCAGCCGGTGCCGGGCCTGATCGTGCACCGGGCCAAGGTGCTCCGCGGCGAGGTGCGCGCCGGCGAGACCGGCTACGCCGAGATCGACGTGTCCCGCCGGCGGGCCATCTCCCGCTCGCACACCGCCACCCACCTGGTGCACCAGACCATGCGCAACTTCCTCGGCGAGTCGGCCACCCAGGCGGGTTCGCTGAACGCGCCGGGCCGGCTGCGGTTCGACTTCAACACCCCGACCGGGGTGGCGCCGAGCGTGCTGCACGACGTGGAGCAGCAGGTCAACGAGGTGCTCCTGGCCGACCTGGAGGTGCACGCCTTCATCACAACCCAGGAGGAGGCGCGCCGGATCGGCGCCATGGCCCTGTTCGGCGAGAAGTACGGCGAGCGGGTCCGGGTGGTCGAGGTCGGCGACTACGCCCGCGAGCTGTGCGGCGGCACGCACGTGGCCCGCTCGGCCCAGCTCGGCCTCGTCAAGATCCTCTCCGAGGCGTCGGTCGGCTCCGGCGTGCGCCGGATCGAGGCGCTGGTCGGCATGGACGCCTTCGGCTTCCTGGCCCGCGAGCACCTGCTGGTCTCCCGGCTCGCCGAGCTGTTCCGGGTGCCGGGCGACCAGGTCGCCGACCGGGTCGAGCAGACCGTCACCCAGCTTCGCGACGCGGAGAAGGAGCTGGAGAAGCTCCGCGCCCAGCTCGTGCTCGGCGGGGCCGCGGCCCTGGCGGCGCAGGCGAAGGACGTCCGGGGCGTCGCGTACGTCGGCACCGAGGCGCCCGAGGGCGCGGCCGGCAACGACGTGCGGACCCTGGCCCAGGAGATCCGGGGCCGGATCGACCCGGCCCGCCCGGCCGTGGTCGCGGTGGCCGCCCGGGCCAACGGCAAGGCGTCCCTGGTGGTGGCGGTGAACCAGGCCGCTCGGGGTCGGGGCCTGACCGCGAAGGATCTGGTGAAGGCGGCCTTCTCCGGTCGGGGCGGCGGCAGCGACGACCTCGCGCAGGGTGGTGGCCTGCCCGCCGCGGAGGCGCCGAACCTGCTAGCCACGGTGGAGAAGGCGATCGCCGACGCCTGATGATGCGCACCGATCGACGCCAGGGCGGACCGCCGGGTCCGCCCTGGCCCATACCCGGGGGGAAGTGTCCGGTAGATGGCTGACCTGTCCCGTGGTGTCCGGCTCGGCGTCGACGTCGGGCAGGTGCGCGTCGGGGTGGCCCGGTCCGACCCGCACGGCATCCTGGCCACCCCGCTGGTCACCCTCGCCCGCGACCTGACGGCCGCGCCGGACGCCGTGCCCACCGACATCGCCGAGCTGGTCCGGCTGGCCGCCGAGCACGAGGCGGTCGAGATCGTGGTGGGTCTGCCGGTCAACCTCGCCGGAAAGCACGGCCCCGCGGCGGCGAACGTCTCGGCGTACGCTGCCCGGTTGGCCGATGTAATGGGGCCGATTCCGGTGACGCTGACGGACGAGAGGATGTCGACCGTGGTGGCTAGTCGTAGGCTGGCCGAACGGGGCGTCCGGGGAAAGCGCCAACGGGCGGTGGTCGACCAGGCCGCCGCGGTGGAGATTCTGCAGAGCTGGCTGGACGCGCAGCGGAGGCGGACGCAATGATCGACGATCTTGATCTGGGGTTCGACGAGGCGGAGAGGGGGGAGAAGGGCCGGCACCGGCGCGGCGCCGTGCGCAAGCGCAACGGCGGGTCGGGTGGCGGCCGGGGCAAGACCATCTTCGCCCTGCTCATGGCGCTGGTGCTGCTGGGCGGCATCGGCGGTGGCGCGTACGTCGGCTTCGACCGGATCCGCAACCACTTCGTCACCCCGGACTACGACGGCCCGGGCACGGGCGAGGCGCTGGTCGAGGTGAAGGCCGGCGACACCCTCACCGACATCGGGAACACCCTCTTCGAGGCCGGTGTGGTGAAGAGCACCAAGGCGTTCATCGAGGCCGCCGACGCGAACTCGCGCAGCAAGAACATCCAGGTCGGCCGCTACAAGGTCCGCAAGCAGATGAAGGCCGCGGACGTGATCACGCTGATGCTCGACCCGAAGAGCCGGGTGGTCAACGGGGTGACCATCCCCGAGGGCACCATCAGCCTGAACATCTACCAGATCCTCTCCAAGCAGACCAAGATCCCGGTCAAGGACTTCCAGACCGCCGCGAAGGACCCGGTCAAGCTGGGCGTGCCCGCCTACTGGTTCAACCGTGAGGACGGCAAGAAGGGCCCGAAGAGCATCGAGGGCTTCCTCTACCCGTCCACCTACGAGATCCCGCCGAAGGCCACGGCGCAGCAGATCCTGTCGATGATGGTGGACGAGTTCCTCCGGGTCGCCCAGCAACTCGACTTCGTCGACCGGGCGCAGAAGGAACGGAAGATCTCCCCGTACGAGGCGCTGATCACCGCCTCGATCGCCGAGGCGGAGTCGGTCAACGCGGTGGACCTGCCGAAGGTCTCCCGGGTGATCTACAACCGGGTCTACGCCGGCAAGATCGGCTGCAAGTGCCTCGGCATCGACAGCGGCATCAACTACTACTTCCGCCTCCAGGGCAAGGATCCGAAGGACTCCGACGACCTGCTGCAGAGCGAGATCAACGACCTGAAGAACCCGTACAACACGCACAACGTGGCGGGGCTGCCGATCACCCCGATCAGCAACCCGGGCGAGGCCGCGCTCAAGGGCGCCCTGGAGCCGCCGCCCGGTGACTGGATCTTCTTCATGACAGTGGACCAGAAGGGCACCATGGGCTACGGCTCGAACGACGCCGACTTCCGCAAGCTGCAGAAGCAGATGTGCGACAACAAGGTGCTCACCGGGGAGAACTGCACCTGATGAGGGCCGCCGTGGTCGGCCGGCCCATCGCCCACTCGCTCTCCCCGGTGATCCACAACGCCGGGTACGCGGCGGCCGGGCTGACCGGGTGGTCGTACACCCGGATCGAGTGCGGAGCCGACGAGCTGGCCGGCCTGGTCGCGGGCCTGGGCCCGGAGTGGGCCGGCCTGTCGGTCACCATGCCGGGCAAGGAGGCCGCGCTCGCGCTGGCCGACGAGGTCTCGCCGGTCGCCGCCGCGGTCGGCGCCGCCAACACCCTGGTACGCCGCCCGGACGGCACCTGGTACGCCGACAACACCGACGTCGCCGGCATGGTCGACGTGCTCACCGCCGCCGGCTGTGCGGCCGGTGCGACGGTGACCGTGCTCGGGGCGGGCGGCACCGCCCGGGCGGCCGTCGCGGCGGCGGCCCGGATCGGCGCGGCCGAGGTCACCGTGGTGGCCCGCCGGCCCGAGGCGGTGCAGGAGCTGTGCCTGATGGCCGAAGCGGTCGGCGTCCCGCTGGTCGGCGCGCCCTGGGACGGCGACCCGGCGCACGCCCGGGCGGACCTGGTGGTCTCCACGGTGCCGAAGGGCGTGGCCGACCCGCTCGCCGACAACTTCGACTGGCGGCCGGCGACGGTCTTCTTCGACGTGGTCTACGACCCGTGGCCCACCCCGCTGGCCGCCGCGGCGCTGGCGGCCGGCTGCCGGGTGGTCTCCGGGCTGGACCTGCTGCTCGCCCAGGCGCTCGGCCAGTTCGAGCAGTTCACCGGGGTGTCCGCGCCCCGGGAGGCGATGCGCGCCGCGCTGGCCGAGGCCCGCGCCGCGGCCTGACCCAGAGGGGCGTGGTCCGGGCCGCGCGCCCGCCGACCGGACGGGCGCGTCCGCAGGGCGGGACGCGGCGGGCGCGGCGACGCGCTGGACACCGGGCGTGACAGACTGACCGCTGTGTTGCGCTGGCTGACTGCAGGTGAATCGCACGGACCCGCCCTCGTCGCGCTGCTGGAGGGGGTGCCCGCCGGCATCGAGGTGACCACCGCGGAGATCTCCGGCGAGCTGGCCCGGCGCCGGCTCGGCTACGGCCGGGGCGCCCGGATGTCCTTCGAGCAGGACGAGGTCGAGATCATCGGCGGGCTCCGGCACGGCCTGACGCTGGGCAGCCCGGTGGCCATCCGGGTGGGCAACTCGGAGTGGCCGAAGTGGCGCACCGTGATGGCCGCCGACCCGGTCGACGCGGACGAGCTGGCCGGGCAGGCCCGCAACGCCCCGCTCACCCGCCCCCGCCCCGGCCACGCCGACCTGGCGGGCATGCAGAAGTACGGCCACACGGACGCCCGGCCGATCCTGGAGCGCGCCAGCGCCCGGGAGACCGCCGCCCGGGTCGCCGTGGGCGCCGTCGCCAAAGCCCTGGTCAAGCAGGCCCTCGGCATCGAGATCGTCTCGCACGTGGTGGAGCTGGGCCCGGTGGCCGTGAAGCCCGGGCTGCGCCCCGCCCCGTCCGACGCGACCCGGATCGACGCCGACCCGCTGCGCTGCCTCGACCCGGAGGCCAGCGCCCGGATGGTCGCCGAGGTCGACGCCGCGAAGCGGGCCGCCGACACGCTGGGCGGCGTGGTCGAGGTGCTGGCGTACGGGGTGCCGCCGGGCCTGGGCAGCCACGTGCAGTGGGACCGCAAGCTCGACGCCCGGCTGGCCACCGCGCTGATGTCGATCCAGGCCATCAAGGGCGTGGAGATCGGCGACGGCTGGCTCCAGGCGCGCTCCCGCGGCTCCGAGGCGCACGACGAGATCCTGCCCACCGCCACCGGCGTGCGCCGGGTGACCGACCGGGCCGGCGGGCTGGAGGGTGGCATCACCACCGGCGAGCCGCTGCGGGTGAAGGCGGCCATGAAGCCGATCTCCTCGCTGAACCGGGCGCTGTCCACGGTCGACGTGCTCACCGGCGAGCCGGCCACCGCGATCAACCAGCGCTCCGACGTGTGCGCGGTGCCGGCGGCGGCCGTGGTGGCCGAGGCCATGGTGGCGCTGGTGCTGGCCGAGGCCGCGGTGGAGAAGTTCGGCGGCGACTCGGTCGCCGAGATGCGCCGCAACCTGTCCGGCTACCTCGACGCGCTGGTGATCAAATGAGCACCCGGCCGGTCTGCGTGCTGGTCGGGGCACCCGGCTCCGGCAAGACCACGGTGGGGCAGGCGCTCGCCGCCGCGCTCGGCGTCGAGTTCCGGGACACCGACACCGACATCGAACAGCTCGCCGGCAAGCCGATCCCGGACATCTTCGTGGACGAGGGGGAGGAGCACTTCCGTACCCTCGAACGGGCCGCCGTGGCGGCGGGGCTGGCCTCGCACGCCGGGGTGCTCGCCCTCGGCGGCGGCGCGGTCCTCGCCGAGGAGAACCGCGCCGCGCTGATCGGGCACACCGTGGTGCACCTGTCGGTGGAGCTGCCCGACGCCGTGAAGCGGGTCGGCCTGGGCTCCGGCCGGCCGCTGCTGGCGCTGAACCCGCGCGCCACGCTCAAGCACCTGATGGAGCAGCGCCGCCCGCTCTACACCGAGGTGGCCACGGCGACCGTGCGCACCGACGGGCGTACCCCGGAGGAGATCGCCACCGAGGTCGCCGCCCTGCTCAAGCCCTGACCGGCACCGGCCGGGGGGCCCGCTCCGGCCGCCAGGTGAGCAGCAGGGCGAGGGCGAGCAGGATCTCGGCCAGGTCGCCGCCGTAGTACATGAGAGTCGCGCCGGCCCGCAGTTCGTCGCCGGTCGTCGGCACGTCCACCAGCACGCCGGCGTAGAGCAGTTGGGCGAGCACGGCGTGCGCCGCCACGCCCACCCCGAGCACCACCAGGCGGACCGGGACCCGGGGGCGGTGCGGACCGGGATCCGGACCGGCGATGGACCAGGTGAACAGGAAGCCGCTGAGCACGAAGTGCAGCAGCACCAGCGCGTGCAGCGCCGGATGGGTCAGGGTGGCCCGGTAGAGCGGGGTCAGGTAGAGCAGCCAGAGCCCGCCCGCGGTGAGCAGCAGGCCGGTCACCGGGTGGGCGAGCGCCCGGAGGGCCGGGTGCCGCAGCAGCCGCAGCGCGGCCCGCCCGACCCGCCGATCCGCCGTGCGCAGCGCCAGCGTGCCGGGCGCGCCGAGCACCAGGGCCAGCGGCGCCAGCATGCCGAGCAGCAGGTGCTGGGCCATGTGCCCGGGCAGGTCGGTGGTGGGCAGCAGCAGCCCGGCGGCGAGCAGCGCCGCGCCGAGGCCGAAGCTCCCCGTCCGCCGGTGGTCCCACCCCGGCCGGTCCGGGTCCCGTTGCCGCAGCGCCGCCGCCAGGTAGGCCCAGAACAGCACCAGGGGTACGAGCGCGGCCACCGGAAAGCCGCCGGCCTGGTGCCCGGCGTGGGCCAGGCTCACCGCCGCTCCGGGGCGCAGAGGTCCACGACGTCCGCCCGCCGCTGCACCGCCCACCCGACGGCCACGAGGACCGCGCCGAGCGCCAGGAAGCCCAGGTCCCACCAGAGCTGGTGCGGGCCGGTACGCACGTGGTGGATGCCGAGGATCTGGTGGTCGACGATCCCCTCGACCAGGTTGAACAGGCCCCAGCCGACGAGCGCCCAGCCCCACAGCGCGGGGGAGCGCCACAGCCGGCCCCGGGACCGGGTGACCCGGGCGTAGAGCAGGGCCAGCCCGGTCAGCACCGCCACCCAGGTGACCGTGTGGAACAGGCCGTCCCAGAGGGTGTTCATCTTCAGCCCGGCCACCGTGTCCACCGGGTAGTACCTGATCCCGATCCGGTCGCTGTCCGTGCTGCTCAGCAGGTGGTGCCACTGGAGCAGCTGGTGGAGCAGGATCCCGTCGACGAACCCGCCGAGTCCCACCCCGAGGATGGTCGCCGGCACCCGGATGTCCGCGCCGTCGATGGTTGATCGGGTCATGCCTGTACCTCCGCCGTCGTGGGGTCTCGTCCCACAGTTACTGTCCGCTCCTGTGCGGTCAAACGTCGGTGACGCCCCGGCGGCCACGGAGTGGACACTCGCCGCCCCGGGGCCGTCCGCTCGACTAGGCTGCCGGCGATGGACGAGGTGACCCGGATCCCGGTCGGCGGCGAGCGGCCGTACGACGTGCTGGTGGGACGCGACCTGCTCGACCCGCCGCCCCGGCTGCTGCCCGGCGCCGAGCGGGTGGCCTTCCTGCACGCGCCCCCGCTCAAGGGGCTGGCCGAGGAGTTGGCCGAGCGGGTGCGCGCGGCCGGGGTGGCCCCGCTGCTCATCGAGGTGCCGGACGCCGAGGCGGCCAAGCACGTCGACGTGGCGGCCGCCTGCTGGGACCGGCTCGGCGACGCCGGCTTCACCCGCACCGACGCGGTGGTCGGGGTGGGCGGCGGCGCGGTCACCGACCTGGCGGGCTTCGTCGCGGCCAGCTGGCTGCGCGGGGTGCGCTGGGTGCCGGTGGCGACCTCGCTGCTGGGCATGGTCGACGCCGCCGTCGGCGGCAAGACCGGGATCAACACCGCCGCCGGCAAGAATTTGGTCGGCGCCTTCCACCCGCCGGCCGGGGTGATCTGCGACCTGGCGACGCTGGACAGCCTGCCGCCGGCCGACCTGGCCGCCGGGATGGCCGAGGTGGTCAAGTGCGGGTTCATCGCCGACCCGGCGATCCTCGACCTGGTGGAGCGGGAGCCGGCCGCCGCGCTGGACCCGACCGGGCCGGTGACCCGCGAGCTGGTCGAACGGGCGGTGCGGGTCAAGGCCGACGTGGTCTCCGGCGACCTGCGCGAGTCCGGGGTGCGCGAGGTGCTCAACTACGGGCACACCCTGGCGCACGCGATCGAGAAGGTGGAGGGCTACCGCTGGCGGCACGGCCACGCCGTCGCGGTGGGCCTGGTCTACGCGGCCACCCTGGCCCGGCTCGCCGGGCGGCTGGACGCGGCCACCGCGGAGCGGCACCGGGCCGTGCTGGCGGCGCTCGACCTGCCCACCGGCTACCGGGCCGACGCCTGGCCGGAGCTGCTCGCCGCGATGCGGGTGGACAAGAAGGCCCGGGGCAGCGTGCTGCGCTTCGTGGTGCTGGACGGCCTGGCCCGCCCGGCGATCCTCGAGGCGCCGTCGGACGAGCTGCTGGCGGCGGCGTACCGGGAGATCAGCTCATGAGGGTGTACGTGCTCAACGGGCCGAACCTGGGCCGGCTCGGCACCCGCCAGGTCGACGTCTACGGGGTGACCAGCTACGCGGACCTGGTGACCATGTGCGAGGAGACCGGCCGCGAGCTGGGGCTGGACGTGGTGGTCCGGCAGACCGACGCCGAGCACGAGCTGCTGGGCTGGCTGCACGCGGCGGCCGACGAGGGCGCGGCGGTGGTGCTCAACCCGGCAGCCTGGTCGCACTACTCGATCGCGGTCCGGGACGCCTGCGCCATGCTCCGCGGCCCGCTGGTCGAGGTGCACATCTCCAACATCCACGCCCGCGAGGAGTTCCGGCACCACTCGGTGGTCTCCGCGGTGGCCACCGGGGTGATCTGCGGGTTGGGCGTGGACGGCTACCGGCTGGCGCTGCACCACCTGGCCGGCCGCTTCGCCGCCGACGGCGGCTGACGAGCCGGCCCGGATCCCGCCCGGCTGCGCCAGCCGGCGGCTGTGGTGGCTCTCCGGAGTTGCGCCACCCGCAGCGCGGCACATGGTGATCGCGGAGAGTCACTGTGCGCCGGTGGCTGCAGAGCAAAGCGGCGGCCGGGTGGGCTGGGGCTGGGGTGGTGGGTTCGGGTGCGGTGCGTGACGTTCGGCACGTTCGGACGGGTGAACCGGGTCGGTGGACCGAGGCCGGTACGCAGCGCGGCGGCCCCGGTTCGACACAGCTAGTAGACTTCGTGGGTCTGTCCGCCAATTGAAGATCAAGGCAGGAAATGGCCTCCACCAACGACCTCAAGAACGGCCTGGTACTCAACCTCGACGGCGAGCTGTGGGCCGTCGTCGAGTTCCAGCACGTCAAGCCCGGTAAGGGCGGTGCGTTCGTGCGTACCACGCTGAAGAACGTGCTGTCCGGCAAGGTGGTCGACAAGACCTTCAACGCGGGCACCAAGGTCGAGACCGCCACCGTCGACAAGCGCACCATGCAGTACCTCTACGCCGACGGCGAGGACTACGTCTTCATGGACCTGGAGACGTTCGACCAGATCACCGTCCCCGGCGGCACCGTCGGCGAGGCGGCCAACTACCTCCTCCCCGAGGCCGAGGCCACCGTCGCCACCCACGAGAGTGTGCCGCTCTACATCGAGCTGCCGACCTCGGTCGTGCTCGAGATCACCTACACCGAGCCGGGCCTGCAGGGCGACCGGTCGACCGGCGGCAACAAGCCGGCCACCGTCGAGACCGGCGCCACCGTCCAGGTTCCGCTCTTCATCACCACCGGCGAGAAGATCAAGGTCGACACCCGCGACGGCCGTTACCTCGGCCGAGCCTGATGGCCGAGGGTCCCAAGCAGCAGATGCCGGCGCGCCGCAAGGCGCGCAAGCGGGCGCTGGACGTGCTCTTCGAGGCCGACCTGCGGGACCGGCCGCCGGTCGAGGTGCTCGCCGGCTACCTGGAGCGGATCGAGAAGCCGCGCCCCGACCACGTGGACTACGCGGTCGGCCTGGTCGAGGGCGTCGCGGCGCACCTGGACCGGATCGACGAGGTGATCGCCAGCTACGCCGAGGGCTGGACGCTGGACCGGATGCCGGCGGTCGACCGCAACCTGGCCCGGATCGCGGTCTACGAGCTGCTCTACGTCGACGAGATCGACGACGCGGTGGCGATCAGCGAGGCCGTCGAGCTGGCCCGGCAGATGTCGACCGACGACTCGCCGCGCTTCCTCAACGGCATCCTCGGCCGGATCGCCGAGTACGCCACCCGCTGAAACACCCCGTACGCGACGAAGGGCCCGTGCCGGACGGCACGGGCCCTTCGTGTGCGACAGCGGTCGGTCAGGACGCGAAGAACGCCCGCGGGTCGGCGACCAGCACACCGTGCTCGGTGAGCCGCTCGATCAGGCCCGACGGCGAGGCGTCGTAGACGATCGCGAGGGCGCGCAGGTCGTCGGCGCGGATGGAGAGCACCCGGCCGTTGTAGTCGCCGCGCTGCTGCTGGATGGCGCGGGCGTACCGGGCGACGTAGGCCAGGTCCTCGGAGGCCTCGTCGTAGAGCCGCTCCAGGTCCAGCACGATCTTGCTGGTGGGCTCGTGGCGCACCCCGCTGCCGTCGGGCAGCAGTTCCGAGACGGGAACGCGGTAGAAGTCGGCCAGCTCCGCCAGGCGGGACACGGTGACGGCGCGGTCGCCGCGCTCGTACGAGCCGACCACCACGGCCTTCCACCGCCCGTTCGACTTCTCCTCCACACCCTGCAGGGACAGGCCCTGCTGCTGGCGGATGGAGCGCAGGCGGGCGCCCAGCGACTTGGCGTATTCAGAGGGCATTCGGACACTCCCAGTGCTGCTCGGGGTTCTCCCAGCTATCGCTACGGAGCGTGACGGTACGGGGATTGCGACACGCGGTCAAGTGTTCGTGACGACCCCAGTTGGGCACGGGTACGGCTTGTCCGCATTTCTCCACGCTGACCCGCTGGTCAGGACCGGCGACGGCTGACCCGGTGACCGCTGGTAACGTGGCGTGAAGCCCCGGCGCGGGCCCTCCGCGGCCCGCCCGGTCAACCAGACGTCCTTTAACGACCCGTCCCGTGAGGCGGGGAAGGAGGTCCGCCGTGGCCTACCCACCGGCTGCCCACTCGTCGCCGCCGCGACAACCCTCGGTGAAGGTGATCCTCGCCGCCGCCGACGTGTCGCGGGTGGTCGACCGCATCGCCCACCAGATCCTGGAGAAGACCCAGGGTGCCGCCGACACCGTGCTGCTCGGCATCCCCACCCGCGGCGTCCCGCTCGCGCGGCGGCTCGCCGCCCGGATCAGCACCTTCGAGGACGTGACCGTCCCGATCGGCGTGCTCGACATCACGCTCTACCGCGACGACCTGCGCCGGCACGCCACCCGCGCGGTCGGCCCCACCGACCTGCCCCCGGGTGGGATCGACGGACGGCGGGTGATCCTCGTCGACGACGTGCTCTTCTCCGGTCGCACCGTGCGGGCCGCGCTGGACGCGCTCAGCGACGTCGGCCGCCCTGCCTCGGTGCAGCTCGCCGTGCTGGTCGACCGGGGGCACCGCCAGTTGCCGATCCGCGCCGACTACGTCGGCAAGAACATCCCCACCGCGCTCGCCGAGAAGGTCAAGGTCACCCTGGCCGAGACCGACGGTGCCGACGAGGTTCGTCTTTACGGGGGTGCCGCGTGATCCGCCACCTGCTCTCCGGCGCCGACCTGGACGCCGCGACCGCCACCCAGATCCTCGACACCGCGGCCGAGATGGCCACGGTGGCCGGCCGCGAGGTCAAGAAGCTGCCCGCGCTGCGCGGCCGCACCGTGGTCAACCTCTTCTACGAGGACTCCACCCGCACCCGGATCTCGTTCGAGGCGGCCGCCAAGCGGCTCAGCGCCGACGTGATCAACTTCTCCGCCAAGGGCTCCAGCGTGGCCAAGGGGGAGAGCCTGAAGGACACCGCGCTCACCCTCCAGGCCATGGGGGCCGACGCGGTGGTCGTCCGGCACCCCGCCTCCGGGGCCCCGCACCGGCTGGCCAACTGGGTGGACGGCTCGGTGGTCAACGCCGGCGACGGCACCCACGAGCACCCCACCCAGGCGCTGCTCGACGCCTACACGATGCGCTCCCGGCTGGGCCGCCTGGACGGCCTGCACGTGGCGATCGTCGGCGACGTGCTGCACTCCCGGGTGGCCCGCTCCAACGTGCTGCTGCTCTCCACCCTCGGCGCGAAGGTCACCCTTGTCGGCCCGCCGACCCTCATCCCGGTCGACATCTCGCCCGCCCTCGCCCCCGGCACCGACGTCTCCTACGACCTCGACACCGTTCTTCCCGGTGTGGATGTGGTGATGATGCTGCGGGTGCAGCGGGAGCGGATGAACGACTCCTACTTCCCCTCGGCCCGCGAGTACGCCCGCCGCTACGGGCTGGACGGGCCGCGGATGCGCCGGCTGCCCGAGCACGCGATCGTCATGCACCCAGGCCCGATGAACCGGGGGATGGAGATCACGCCCGAGGTGGCCGACTCGCCCCGCTCCACCATCGTCGAACAGGTCGCCAACGGGGTCTCCGTGCGGATGGCCGTCCTCTACCTGCTGCTCGGAGGGAACAACCGGTGACCGCGTACCTGATCAGGAACGTGAGTGTGGTCGGCGCCGCGCCGACCGACCTGCTGATTCGCGACGGCGTCGTGGCCGCGACGGGCGCCGGGCTGACCGCGCCGGACGCCACGGTGCTCGACGCCACCGGCCTGGTGGCCCTGCCCGGCCTGGTCGACCTGCACACCCACCTGCGCGAGCCGGGCCGGGAGGACGCCGAGACCGTCGAGTCCGGCTCCCGGGCGGCGGCGCTCGGCGGCTACACCGCGGTCTGCGCCATGGCGAACACCTCGCCGGTGGCCGACACGGCGGGCGTGGTCGAGCAGGTCTGGCGGCTCGGCCGGGAGGCCGGCCTGGTCGACGTGCAGCCCATCGGCGCGGTCACCGTCGGCCTGGCCGGCGAGCGCCTGGCCGAACTGGGCGCGATGGCCGACTCGGCGGCCCGGGTACGGATCTTCTCCGACGACGGGCACTGCGTCGCCGACCCGAAGCTGATGCGCCGGGCCCTGGAGTACGTCAAGGCGTTCGACGGGGTGGTCGCCCAGCACGCCGAGGAGCCCCGGCTCACCGAGGGCGCGCAGATGCACGAGGGCGAGGTCTCCACCCGGCTCGGGCTGACCGGCTGGCCCGCGGTCGCCGAGGAGGCGATCATCGCCCGGGACGTGCTGCTGGCCGAGCACGTCGGCAGCCGGCTGCACATTTGCCACGTCTCCACCGCCGGCAGCGTCGAGGTGCTGCGGCACGCCAAGGCGCGCGGGGTGAAGGTCACTGCCGAGGTGACCCCGCACCACCTGCTGCTCACCGACGAGAAGGCGGCCAGCTACGACCCGGTCTACAAGGTCAACCCGCCGCTGCGCACCGCGTCCGACGTCGCCGCGCTGCGGGCGGCCCTGGCCGAGGGCGTGATCGACATCGTCGCCACCGACCACGCGCCGCACGCCGTGGAGGACAAGGAGTGCGAGTGGGCGTACGCCCGGCCGGGCATGCTCGGCCTGGAGACGGCGCTCTCCATCGCGCTGGACGTGCTCGGGCCGCAGTGGGACCTGATCGCCGAGCGGATGTCCCGCGCCCCGGCCCGGATCGCCGGGCTGGACGGCCACGGCCTCGACCCGGCCCCCGGCGTGCCGGCCAACCTGACCCTGGTCGACCCGGCCGCCCGCCGCGTCGTCGAGCCGGCGGAGCTGGCCAGTCGCAGTCGTAACACCCCGTACGCCCGCATGACGCTGCCGGGTCGCATCGTGGCGACCTTCCTGCGCGGCGAGCCGACGGTCCTGGACGGAAAGGCTGTCAAGTAAATGGCGAAGCGCAGAAGCGCGATCCTCGTCCTGGAGGACGGGCGCACGTTCCACGGCGAGGCGTACGGCAGCGTCGGGGAGACCTTCGGTGAGGCGGTCTTCAACACCGGCATGACCGGCTACCAGGAGACCCTCACCGACCCCTCCTACCACCGGCAGGTGGTGGTGCAGACCGCGCCGCACATCGGCAACACCGGTGTCAACGGCGAGGACGACGAGTCCGGCCGGATCTGGGTGGCCGGCTACGTGGTGCGCGACCCGGCCCGGATCGGCTCCAACTGGCGGGCCACCGGCGGTCTGGAGGACCGGCTCGCCGCCGAGGGCGTGGTCGGCATCAGCGGCGTGGACACCCGGGCGCTCACCCGGCACCTGCGCGAGCGCGGCGCCATGCGGGTCGGCATCTCCAGCGTCGACGACGACCCGGCGGCGCTGCTCGACCGGGTCCGCCGCGCGCCGCAGATGGTCGGCGCGGACCTCTCCGCCGAGGTGACCACCCCCGAGCCGTACGTGGTGCAGGCACAGGGCGAGCACCGGTTCACCGTGGCGGCGCTGGACCTTGGCATCAAGCGCAACGTGCCGCGCCGGCTCGCCGCCCGCGGCGTGACCACCCACGTGCTGCCCGCCGGCTCCTCCATCGAGGACCTGCTGGCCACCGGCGCGGACGCCGTCTTCTTCTCGCCCGGACCGGGCGACCCGGCCACCGCCGACGCGCCGGTCGCCCTGGCCCGGGAGGTGCTGGGCCGGCGGATCCCGCTGTTCGGCATCTGCTTCGGCAGCCAGATCCTCGGCCGGGCGCTCGGCTTCGGCACCTACAAGCTCGGGTACGGCCACCGCGGCATCAACCAGCCGGTGCTCGACCGGGCCACCGGCAAGGTCGAGGTGACCAGCCACAACCACGGCTTCGCCGTGCAGGTGCCGGGTGCGGAGTCCGGCGTGGTCGTGCCCGACCAGGTGATCGAGACCGAGTTCGGCGGCGTCCAGGTGTCCCATGTCTGCCTCAATGACAACGTGGTCGAGGGGCTGCGGGCCAAGGACGTGCCCGCCTTCACCGTCCAGTACCACCCGGAGGCGGCGGCCGGCCCGCACGACGCGGACTACCTCTTCGACCGTTTCGCCGAGCTGATCGAAGGCGGTAAGAATGCCTAAGCGGAACGACCTCAAGCACGTTCTCGTGATCGGCTCCGGGCCGATCGTCATCGGCCAGGCCTGCGAGTTCGACTACTCCGGCACCCAGGCCTGCCGGGTGCTGCGCAGCGAGGGGATCCGGGTCAGCCTGGTCAACTCCAACCCGGCGACGATCATGACCGACCCGGAGTTCGCCGACGCCACCTACGTCGAGCCGATCACCCCGGAGTTCGTCGAGCTGGTCATCGCCAAGGAGCGCCCCGACGCGCTGCTGCCCACCCTGGGCGGGCAGACGGCGCTGAACACCGCGGTCGCCCTGCACGAGGCGGGCGTCCTGGAGAAGTACGGCGTCGAGCTGATCGGCGCCAACATCGACGCCATCAACCGGGGCGAGGACCGGCAGCTGTTCAAGGACATCGTCGCCAAGGCGGGCGTACGCCTCGGCCTGGACGACCCGTCGTCGCTGGTGCCCCGCTCGCGGGTCTGCCACTCGATGGACGAGGTCCGCGAGACCGTCGGCGAGCTGGGCCTGCCGGTGGTGATCCGGCCGTCGTTCACCATGGGCGGCCTCGGCTCCGGCATGGCGCACACCGACGAGGACCTGACCCGGATCGCCGGCTCCGGCCTGGCCGCCAGCCCCGTGCACGAGGTGCTCATCGAGGAGAGCGTGCTCGGCTGGAAGGAGTACGAGCTCGAACTCATGCGCGACCGCCACGACAACGTGGTGGTGGTCTGTTCGATCGAGAACGTCGACCCGATGGGCGTGCACACCGGCGACAGCGTCACCGTCGCGCCGGCCATGACGCTGACCGACCGCGAGTACCAGCGCCTGCGCGACCTGGGCATCGCGGTGCTCCGGGAGGTCGGGGTCGACACCGGCGGCTGCAACATCCAGTTCGCGGTGAACCCGGCCGACGGCCGGATCGTCGTGATCGAGATGAACCCGCGGGTGTCCCGCTCCTCGGCGCTGGCGTCGAAGGCCACCGGCTTCCCGATCGCCAAGATCGCCGCGAAGCTGGCCATCGGCTACACCCTCGACGAGATCCCCAACGACATCACCCTGAAGACCCCGGCGGCGTTCGAGCCGACCCTGGACTACGTGGTGGTGAAGATCCCGCGGTTCGCGTTCGAGAAGTTCCCCGGCGCGGACCCGGAGCTGACCACCACCATGAAGTCGGTCGGCGAGGCGATGAGCCTCGGGCGCAACTTCACCGAGGCGCTGAACAAGGCGATGCGCTCCATGGAGACCCGGGCCAGCGGGTTCTGGACCCGGCCCGACCCGGCGGGCGCGACGAAGGAGAACACCCTCGCCGCGCTGCGGATGCCGCACGACGGCCGGATCTACACCGTCGAGCGGGCGCTGCGGCTGGGCGCCTCGATCGCCGAGGTGGCCGAGGCGTCCGGCGGGATGGACCCGTGGTTCCTCGACCAGATCGCCGCGCTGGTGGAGCTGCGCGCCGAGATCGTCGACGCCCCGGTGCTCGACGCCGACCTGCTGCGCCGGGCCAAGCGGGCCGGCCTCTCCGACCGGCAGCTCGCCGCGCTCCGCCCCGAGCTGGCCGCCGAGGACGGCGTCCGCACCCTGCGCCACCGGCTCGGCGTCCGCCCGGTCTACAAGACGGTGGACACCTGCGCGGCCGAGTTCGCGGCGACCACGCCGTACCACTACTCGACCTACGACCAGGAGACCGAGGTCGGGCCCTCGGACCGGCCCAAGGTGCTGATCCTGGGTTCCGGGCCGAACCGGATCGGGCAGGGAATCGAGTTCGACTACTCCTGCGTGCACGCCGTCATGGCGCTCCGGGAGGTCGGCTACGAGACGGTCATGGTCAACTGCAACCCGGAGACCGTCTCCACCGACTACGACACCGCGGACCGGCTCTACTTCGAGCCGCTCACCTTCGAGGACGTGCTGGAGGTCTGGCACGCCGAGGACACCTCCGGCAAGGCGGCCGGCGGCCCCGGCGTGGTCGGGGTGGTCGTCCAGCTCGGCGGGCAGACCCCGCTCGGCCTGGCCCAGCGGCTCAAGAACGCCGGCGTGCCGATCGTCGGCACCTCCCCGGAGTCGATCCACCTGGCCGAGGAGCGCGGCGCGTTCGGCGCGGTGCTGGCCCGGGCCGGGCTGCGTGCCCCCGCGCACGGCATGGCCACCTCCTACGACGAGGCCAAGGCGATCGCCGACGAGATCGGGTACCCGGTGCTGGTACGCCCGTCGTACGTGCTCGGCGGGCGGGGCATGGAGATCGTCTACGACGACCCCACCCTGCGCGACTACATCGGCCGGGCCACCGACATCTCACCGGACCACCCGGTACTGGTGGACCGCTTCCTCGACGACGCCATCGAGATCGACGTGGACGCCCTGGTCGACGCCGACGGCGCGGTCTACCTGGGCGGCGTGATGGAGCACATCGAGGAGGCCGGCATCCACTCCGGCGACTCCTCCTGCGCGCTGCCGCCGATCACCCTGGCCGGCTCGCACCTGGCCCAGGTGCGCCGCTACACCGAGGAGATCGCCCGCGGGGTCGGGGTGAAGGGCCTGCTCAACGTCCAGTACGCGCTCCAGGGCGACATGCTGTACGTGCTGGAGGCCAACCCGCGCGCATCCCGGACGGTCCCGTTCGTCTCCAAGGCCACCGCGGTGCCGCTGGCCAAGGCGGCGGCGCGGATCGCGCTCGGCGCCACCATCGCCGAGCTGCGCGCCGAGGGGATGCTGCCGCCCACCGGGGACGGCGGGACGATGCCCGCCGACGCGCCCATCGCGGTCAAGGAGGCGGTGCTGCCGTTCAAGCGGTTCCGCACCCCGTCCGGCAAGGGCATCGACGTGCTGCTCGGCCCGGAGATGAAGTCCACCGGCGAGGTCATGGGCATCGACACCAACTTCGGGCACGCCTTCGCCAAGTCGCAGTCCGCCGCGTACGGGTCGCTGCCGACCGCCGGGAAGATCTTCGTCTCGGTGGCCAACCGGGACAAGCGCGGCATGATCTTCCCGATCAAGCGCCTGGCCGACCTGGGCTTCGAGATCGTCGCCACCACCGGCACGGCGGAGGTGCTGCGCCGGCACGGCATCGCCTGCGAGCAGATCCGCAAGCACTACGAGTCGGGCGAGGGCGAGGACGCGGTCTCGCTGATCCTCGGCGGCGACGTGGCCCTGGTGGTGAACACCCCGCAGGGCTCCGGCGCGAGCGCCCGCTCCGACGGCTACGAGATCCGCAGCGCCGCCGTGACGGCCGACATCCCCTGTGTCACCACGGTGCCGGGCGCCGCGGCGGCCGTCATGGGCATCGAGGCACGGATCCGGGGCGACATGCGCGTCCGCCCTCTCCAGGAGCTCCACGCCGCCCTCCGGGCCGGCGAGTGACCGCCCCGGAACCCGCGTCGATCATGAGGTTGGCGGCAGTCGAGGAGATCGACTCCGCCGTCAACCTCATGATCAGCACAGCGGGGGTGGACGGGCGGTGATCTTCGAGAAGGTGGTGCGGCCCCGGCTGTTCCGGATCGGGGGCGGGGACGCCGAGGCGGCGCACGAGTGGACGCTGGAGCGGCTCGCCGGGGTGTCCCGGCGGGCAGCCCTGCTCGGCGCGCTGCGGGCGCGTTACTTCCGGGCCGCGCCGCGCACCGTGTTCGGGGTGGACTTCCCGAACCCGGTGGGGCTGGCGGCCGGGATGGACAAGAACGGGGTGGCCCTGCCGGCCTGGCCGGCGCTGGGCTTCGGCTTCGTCGAGGTCGGCACGGTCACCGCGCACGCCCAGCCGGGCAACCCCCGGCCCCGGCTGTTCCGGCTGCGCGACAGCGAGGCCGTGGTCAACCGGATGGGCTTCAACAACGCCGGCGCCAAGGCCCTCGCGGCCCGGCTGGCGGCGCTGCCGCGCCCGATCGGCGTGCCGCTGGGCATCTCGCTCGGCAAGTCCAAGGTGACCCCGCTGGACGGGGCCGTCGAGGACTACCTGGCCTCCTACCGCGCGCTGAAGGGGCACGGGGACTACTTCGCGGTCAACGTGTCCTCACCGAACACCCCCGGGCTGCGGTCCCTTCAGGACCGTGCCCACCTGGACGCGCTGCTCGCGGCACTGGTGGGAGAGAAGCCGGTGCTCGTGAAGATCGCCCCCGACCTCACCGAGCCGGCCGTCGCCGAGCTGCTGGAGGTCTGCCTCGCCCGCGGCGCGGCCGGGGTGATCGCCACCAACACCACCCTGGCCCGCGACGGGCTCGCCCCGGCCGACCGGGCGCGGGGCGCGGAGACCGGCGGCCTCTCCGGCCGCCCGCTGAGCCGGCGGGCCCGCGAGGTGGTCGCCTTCGTGCACCGGGAGACCGGCGGCCGGCTGCCGGTGATCGGCGTCGGCGGCATCCTCGACCCGGACGACGCGGCCCGGATGTTCGACGCCGGCGCAAGCCTGGTCCAGCTCTACACGGGCTTCATCTACCGAGGCCCGGCCCTGGTCCGCGCCATCACCCGCACCGTCCCACCACCCCACTGACCCGACCCTCCGCGCGATCCTGCAGTTGCTGCCCCGGCGTATCGCTCAGTTCGGGCAGATCGCGGGCCCGAACTGCAAGATCGCATGGGAGGGGGGAGGAGAGCCGTGACGCCTGAGGAGATTCTTGCCGCTGACCGGCGGCACGTCTGGCACCCCTACGCGGCCCTGCCGCCGGCCAGTGCACCGTATGTGGTGGACAGTGCCGAGGGCGTTCGGCTGCGGCTGGCCGACGGGCGGGAACTGGTCGACGGGATGTCGTCCTGGTGGGCGGCGATCCACGGCTACCGGCACCCGGTGCTGGACGCCGCGGTCACCGACCAGCTCGGCCGGATGAGCCACGTGATGTTCGGCGGCCTCACCCACGAGCCAGCGGTGCGCCTCGCGCGGACCCTGGTGGAGCTGGCCCCGGACGGCCTGGAGCACGTCTTCCTGGCCGACTCCGGGTCGGTCAGCGTCGAGGTGGCGGTGAAGATGTGCCTGCAGTACCAGCGGGCCCTGGGGCGGCCGGAACGCCGCCGGCTGGGCACCTGGCGGGGCGGCTACCACGGCGACACGTTCCACCCGATGAGCGTCTGCGACCCGGAGGGCGGCATGCACCACCTCTGGGGGGACGTGCTGCCCCGGCAGGTGTTCGCACCGGTGCCGCCGGCCGGCTTCGACACGCCGCCCGACCCGGCGTACGAGGCGGTGCTGGTGGACGCGGTGGAGCGGCACGCCGGCGAGCTGGCCGCGGTGATCGTCGAGCCGGTGGTGCAGGGCGCCGGCGGGATGCGCTTCCACCACCCGCACTACCTGCGGGTGCTGCGCGAGGTGACCCGGGCGCACGGGATCCTGCTGGTCTTCGACGAGATCGCCACCGGCTTCGGCCGGACCGGCACCATGTTCGCCGCCGAGCACGCCGGGGTCGCCCCGGACGTGCTCTGCGTCGGCAAGGCGCTCACCGGCGGCTACCTCACACTGGCCGCGGCGCTCTGCACCCCCGAGGTGGCCCGCGCCATCTCCGCCGACGGGGTGCTGGCGCACGGCCCGACCTTCATGGGCAACCCGCTCGCCTGCGCGGTCGCCAACGCCTGCCTGGGCCTGCTGCGGGGCGCGGACTGGGCGGGGCGGGTGGCGAGGATCTCCGACGGGCTGCGGGCCGGCCTGGAGCCGCTCCGCGGCACCCCCGGGGTGGCCGACGTGCGGGTGTTGGGCGCGATCGGCGTGGTGCAGCTCGACCACGAGGTGGACATCCCGCGGGCGACCGCCGCCGCCGTCGGGCAGGGCGTCTGGCTGCGGCCGTTCCGGGACCTGGTCTACACCATGCCCCCGTACGTCACCGACGAGGCGGACGTGGCCCGGATCGCGGCCGGGATCGAGGCGGCGGTCAAGGCGGGCTGAGCCGGCGGGAGCGCCACCGGCGACCGGCGTCCGGTGGCGGCAGGACGGTCCGGCCACCGCGCGGCGGCCGGGACAGGAGCACGAGCGGCGGCGTACCCGTCGCCGGACAGCGCGGCGCGAGGCCGCGAGGGAGAGGGAGAGTCGCATGGAGACCTTCGGCGCCCGCCTGCACCGGGCCGTGGCCGAGCGGGGACCGCTCTGCGTGGGGATCGACCCGCACCCGGGGCTGCTCGCCCGCTGGGGACTGCCCGACGACGTGGAGGGCCTCGACCGGTTCTGCCGGATCGTGGTGGAGGCCGTCGGCGACCGGGTGGCCGTGGTCAAGCCCCAGTCGGCGTTCTTCGAGCGCTTCGGGTCCCGTGGTGTCGGAATTCTTGAGTCAACTATCCGACAGTTGCGAAATTCGGGCTCGCTCGTTCTCCTCGACGTCAAGCGCGGCGACATCGGCTCGACGGTCAGCGCGTACGCCTCGGCGTACCTCGATCCATCCAGCCCGCTGTATGTCGACGCGGTCACCGCGAGCCCCTACCTCGGGGTGGGTTCGCTCGCGCCGCTGTTCGAGCTGGCGGCCGCGCACGGCGGCGGGGTCTTCGTCCTGGCGCTCACCTCGAACCCCGAGGGAGCCGCCGTGCAGCGCGCCGTCGGAGCCGACGGGCGCACCGTGGCGCAGACCGTCATCGACGAGATTTCGCAGCTCAACCGGGGTGCCGAGCCCCTCGGCAGCTTCGGGCTGGTGGTCGGCGCGACGATCGGTGACACGGGCCACGACCTCGCCGCGGTGAACGGTCCGCTGCTCGCCCCCGGGCTGGGCGCGCAGGGCGCGACGGCCGCCGACCTGCGTACCGTCTTCGGCTCCAGCCTGCCCTCGGTGCTGCCGTCGTACTCCCGCGAGGTGCTGGGCGCGGGGCCGGACCAGGCCGCCCTGCGGGCCGCCACCGACCGTGTGCTGGCCGAGTGCCGGGCCGCCCTGACCACCTCGTAACTGACTGACGGCTCGATCACTTTCCGTTGATCTTCGCGCGTCCACGTTGCCGAAAACTCCGTTGACCGCTAGTTTTCCCCGCGCTGGGAACCACGGACCCCTTTGGTTGCCAGCGACACCACGTTTCACAGATGCGGCGGTGCGCCCCGCCCGTCGTACTAGGGACCTGAGGAGAACTGGTGCCGCTCCCGTCACTGACCCCCGAACAGCGCGCTGCCGCGCTGGAGAAGGCCGCGGAGATCCGCAAGGCCCGTGCTGAGCTGAAGGAGCAGCTCAAGCAGGGCAAGACCACCCTCGCCACCGTCCTCGAGCGGGCCGAGTCCGACGACGTCGTGGGCAAGCTGAAGGTTTCGGCCGTGCTCCAGGCGATGCCGGGCATCGGCAAGATCCGAGCCACCCAGATCATGGAGAAGCTCAAGATCGCTGACAGCCGCCGGCTGCGTGGCCTGGGCGAGCAGCAGCGCAAGGCGCTGCTTGGAGAGTTCGCCGCCAACTGAACGGCCCACCGTGTAGAAACAAGCGGTGAGCACGGATGACGAGGCGCGCCCGGCGGCTCGGCTCACTGTCCTGGCCGGACCTTCGGGGGCCGGCCGGGGGAGTGTCGTCGAGCTGGTCCGGGCGCGCTTTCCGTCCGTGTGGGTGCCGGTCGCCGCGACCACCCGGCCGGCGTGTCCCGGCGAGGTGGACGGCGTCGACCGGCTCTTCCTCGACCCGGCCGGCTTCGACCGGATGATCGCGGCCGACGAGCTGCTGGAGTGGAGCCGGATCGGGCCCTACCGGCGCGGGGTGCCGCGCGCGGGCGTGCGGTCCCGGCTCGCCGAGGGGCGGCCCGTGCTGCTCCCGCTGGACCTGCCGGGCGCGCTCGCCGTCCGGGCCGTCGCGCCGGACGCGCGGCTGGTGCTGCTCGCCCCGCCGGCGTACCGGCCGGACCCGGCCCTCGCGGCCGCCTTCGCACACGCCGTGCTGCATGACCGGACCGAGCGTGCCGCCGGGGAGCTGGTAGGCTTGCTCGGTTCTTCCTTCCTGGCTCCGGCCCGACCGCGCCCGAGCGGTTGAGAGGCCACCGCCTCCGGGCGGTGCACAAAGACGCAGAGGTTATTTCGTGGGATCCATCGCCAACCCCGAGGGCATCACCAACCCGCCGATCGACGAGCTCCTCGAGAAGACCACCTCGAAGTACGCGCTGGTCATCTTCGCCGCCAAGCGCGCGCGCCAGGTCAACGCCTACTACAGCCAGCTCGGTGAGGGCCTGCTGGAGTACGTCGGCCCGCTGGTGGAGACCACCCCCCAGGAGAAGCCGCTCTCCATCGCCATGCGCGAGATCAACGCGGGTCTGCTCACCGCCGAGCCGACCGACCAGCCGTAAGCCCCGCCCGCGCCGATGGCCGCCGAGATCGTCCTCGGGGTCGGTGGCGGCATCGCCGCCTACAAGGCGTGTGAGCTGCTCCGGCTCTTCACCGAGTCGGGTCACCGGGTCCGGGTCGTGCCGACCGCGTCGGCGCTCCGTTTCATCGGGGCGCCGACCTGGGCCGCACTCTCCGGGCAGCCGGTGGCCGACGACGTCTGGTCCGACGTGCACGAGGTGCCGCACGTGCGCCTCGGGCAGCACGCGGACCTGGTCGTGGTGACGCCCACCACCGCCGACCTGCTCGCCAAGGCCGCCCACGGCCTCGCCGACGACCTGCTCACCAACACCCTGCTGACGGCACGCTGCCCCGTGGTGCTGGCGCCGGCCATGCACACCGAGATGTGGGAGCACCCGGCCACCGTCGCCAACGTGGCCACCCTGCGGTCCCGTGGCGTCGTGGTGATCGAGCCCGCGGTCGGCCGGCTCACCGGCAAGGACACCGGCAAGGGCCGGCTGCCCGACCCGGTCGAGATCTTTGCGGTCGCCCGCCGGGCGCTGGCCCGCGGCGGCACCGCCCCGGCCGACCTGGCCGGCCGGCACGTGGTGGTCACCGCGGGCGGCACCCGGGAGCCGCTCGACCCGGTCCGCTTCCTCGGCAACCGCTCCTCCGGCAAGCAGGGCTACGCGTTCGCCCGGGCCGCCGTGGCCCGGGGCGCCCGGGTCACCCTGGTCTCGGCCAACGTCGCGCTCGCCGACCCGGCCGGCGCGGACCTGGTCCGGGTGGGCAGCACCGAGGACCTGCGCAAGGCGACCCTGGAGGCGGCCGCCGACGCGGACGCCGTGGTGATGGCCGCCGCGCCCGCCGATTTCCGCCCGGCGACGTACGCGCCCGGTAAGATCAAGAAGTCGGACGACGGCAGCGCGCCCACGATCCAGCTGGTCACCAACCCGGACATCGCGGCCGAGCTGGGTCGACGCCGGCGGCCGGAGCAGGTGCTGGTGGTCTTCGCCGCGGAGACCGGCGACGCCGAGGCCAACGGCCGGGCCAAGCTCGCCCGCAAGCGCGCCGACCTCATCGTGATCAACGAGGTGGGGGTGGACAAGGTCTTCGGGGCCGAGACCAACGCCGCCACGGTGATCGGGGCGGACGGGTCGGTGCACCGGATGCCCGAGCAGCCCAAGGAGGACCTGGCCGACGCCGTCTGGGACCTCGTGGTCGCCCGGCTGAGTGAGCAATCCTGACGGTTGGTCACCCTCGGTTCCCCGGGTCACTCTGGGAGCACGGTGACTAAACTGCCGCCGAGCGACCTTTAAAAGTCTTCACATGCTTAGGAGTGCCGTGACACGTCTCTTCACGTCCGAATCGGTCACGGAAGGCCACCCGGACAAGATCGCCGACCAGATCAGTGACGGCATTCTCGACGCACTGCTCGCCCAGGACCCGCACAGCCGGGTCGCGGTCGAGACCCTGATCACCACCGGCCAGGTGCACGTCGCCGGCGAGGTGACCACGAAGGCGTACGCCGACATCCCGACCATCGTGCGGGACACCATCCTGTCGATCGGCTACGACTCGTCGAAGAAGGGCTTCGACGGCGCCTCCTGCGGCGTGAGCGTCTCCATCGGCGCCCAGTCGGCCGACATCGCGCAGGGCGTGGACAACGCGTTCGAGCTGCGTACCGGCTCGTCGGAGAGCGCGCTGGACGCGCAGGGCGCCGGCGACCAGGGCATGATGTTCGGCTTCGCCTGCTCCGAGACGCCCGAGCTGATGCCGCTGCCCATCGCGCTGGCCCACCGGCTGGCCCGCCGGCTCGCCCAGGTGCGCAAGGACGGCACCGTCCCCTACCTGCGGCCGGACGGCAAGACCCAGGTGACCATCGAGTACGACGGGCTGCGCC
Source organism: Micromonospora sp. NPDC023966 (assembly GCF_040639095.1). Classification (NCBI taxonomy): domain Bacteria; kingdom Bacillati; phylum Actinomycetota; class Actinomycetes; order Micromonosporales; family Micromonosporaceae; genus Micromonospora; species Micromonospora sp. NPDC023966. The sequence continues at coordinate 29,515 of NZ_JBEZZJ010000024.1, forward strand.
CGGTCCGGCTCGACACCGTGGTGGTCTCCAGCCAGCACGCGGCGGACATCTCGCTCGAGTCGCTGCTCACCCCGGACGTCCGCGACCACGTCATCACCCCCGAGCTGGAGGGCCTCGGCCTGGACACCGAGGGCTATCGGCTGCTGGTCAACCCGACCGGGCGCTTCGAGATCGGCGGCCCGATGGGCGACGCCGGCCTCACCGGCCGGAAGATCATCGTCGACACCTACGGCGGTTACGCCCGCCACGGTGGCGGCGCGTTCTCCGGCAAGGACCCGTCCAAGGTGGACCGCTCCGCCGCGTACGCGATGCGCTGGGTGGCCAAGAACGTGGTCGCCGCCGGCCTGGCCGAGCGCTGCGAGGCGCAGGTCGCGTACGCGATCGGCAAGGCCCACCCGGTGAGCCTCTTCATCGAGACCTTCGGCACCGAGACCGTGCCGGTCGCCTCGATCGAGAAGGCCGTCGCCGAGGTCTTCGACCTCCGCCCGGCCGCGATCATCCGGGACCTCAACCTGCTCCGCCCGATCTACCAGCAGACCGCCGCCTACGGCCACTTCGGTCGGGAGCTGCCGGACCTGACCTGGGAGAGCACCGACCGGGCCGCCGACCTCAAGTCGGCCGCGGGAGCCTGACCGCCACCAGGCGCGGCGACCGGCGACCCGCCGAGGGGTCGCCGGTCGCTCGCGTCTGCGTGGACGTGCCGCTGCCGCACCTCGACCGCCCCTTCGACTACCTCGTCCCCGACACCCTGGACGCCGACGCCCGACCCGGGGTCCGGGTGAAGGTCCGCTTCGCCGGGCAGCTCGTCGACGGCTGGCTGCTGGAGCGCGTCGCGGAGTCCGCGCACCCCCGGCTGGCGTACCTGGAGAAGGTGGTCTCCCCGGTGCCGGTGCTGGCGCCGGAGGTGGCCGAACTGGCCCGCGCGGTCGCCGACCGCTACGCGGGCAGCCTCGCCGACGTGCTCCGGCTCGCCGTCCCGCCCCGGCACGCCCGGGTCGAGAAGGACGTCACCGCGGCCGACCCGGCCACCCCGCCGCCGACCGCCGACCCTTCCACCCCGCCGACCGCGTCCGGAGACACCGACCCGGCCCTCGGAGACGCCGACCCAGCCCCCAGAACCGCTGAGCCGACCCCCAGAACCGCTGACCCGACCTCCGGAGACGCCGGCCCCGCTGCCGGCTCGGCCGGTCCGGACGCGCCCACCCCGGTCGATCCACGCGGCTGGCGGGACTATCCCGCCGGGCCGGCCCTTCTGCGCGCCCTCACCGCCGGTCGGGCCCCCCGGGCCGTCTGGTCCGCGCTGCCCGGCGAGGACTGGGCCGACCGGTACGCCGACGCCGTCGCCGCCACCGTGGCCGGCGGCCGGGGCGCCGTGGTCGTGGTGGCCGACGCCCGGGACCTGGATCGCCTCGACGCCGCCCTGACCGCCGTCCTCGGACCCGGGCGGCACGCCTGCCTCTCCGCGGCGGCCGGACCCGCCCGCCGCTACCGCGCCTTCCTCGCCGCCCGCCGCGGCGACGTGCCCGTGGTGATCGGCACCCGGGCGGCCATGTTCGCCCCGGTCGAGCGGCTCGGCCTGGTCGCCGTATGGGACGACGGCGACGACCTGCACGCCGAGCCCCGGGCGCCCTACCCGCACGCCCGCGAGGTGCTGCTCACCCGGGCCCAGCTCAGCGGTGCCGCCGCCCTGGTCGGCGGCTACGCCCGCACCGCCGAGGCCCAGTTGCTGGTGGAGACCGGCTGGGCCCGCGAGGTGGTGGCCGACCGCGCGACCGTGCGGGCCCGGATGCCGGCGATCGCGCCGACCGGGGACGATCCGCACCTGGCCCGGGACCCCGGGGCCGCCTCCGCCCGGCTGCCCAGCCTGGCCTGGACCACCGCCCGGGACGCGCTCCGCGCCGACCTGCCGGTGCTGGTGCAGGTGCCCCGCCGCGGCTACCTGCCCTCGGTGGCCTGCGCCGACTGCCGGACCCCGGCCCGCTGCCCGCACTGCGCCGGTCCGCTGGGCCTGCCGTCGGCCGAGGGGGTGCCCGCCTGCCGCTGGTGCGGCCGGGTCGCCGCCGCGTACGCCTGCCCCGAGTGCGGCGGGCGGCGGCTGCGCGCCTCGGTCACCGGCGCCCGGCGGACCGCCGAGGAGCTGGGCCGGGCCTTCCCCGGGGTGCCGGTGCGCACCTCCGGGCGGGAGGAGGTGCTGGCCACGGTGCCGGCCGGCGCCGGCCTGGTGATCGCCACCCCGGGCGCGGAGCCGGTCGCCGACGGCGGCTACGGGGCGGTGCTGCTGCTCGACCCGTGGGCCCTGCTCACCCGGGCCGACCTGCGGGCGGGGGAGGAGGCGTTGCGCCGCTGGCTGGCCGCCGCCGCGCTGGCCCGGCCCGGGCCGGCCGGCGGCCGGGTGGTGGTGGTCGCCGACGGCGCCCTCGCACCGGTGCAGGCGCTGCTGCGCTGGGACTCCGCCTGGTTCGCCGGCCGGGAACTGGCCGAGCGCCGTGAGCTGGGCTTCCCGCCGGCGGTGCGGATGGCCAGCGTCACCGGCGTCGCCGACGCGGTGGCGGACCTGCTGGCCGGCACCCGGCTGCCCGACGGCGCGGAGGTGCTGGGCCCGGTGCCGGCGGACGAGGGGCGGGAGCGGATGCTGGTCCGGGTGCCCCGAGCCCGGGCCGCCGCCCTGGCCGACGCGCTGCACGCGGCCGCCGGGCAGCGCAGCGCACGCAAGGCGGCCGACCCGGTCCGGCTCCAGATCGACCCGCTCAGCCTGTTCTGAGCCCGCCCACCACCCCTGACGTCGCGCACCCGGGCCGTCGCGTACGGTCGTGAGCTGGGGTTTGTCGCACGCCTCGTGCGGCAAATGGGTGGAGAACGCGTGATAGCATCGCCCGTCATGCCCAGGCGCACGACGGCTCCCGGGCGCGGCGCGGCGAAGCGGGAGTGCGTCGAGCCGACGCGGATTCGATGATGTCAATCAGCCGGTGATCAGGGGTGGACCAGTCGTGACCGTTCGTCAGTCGATCGTCTTCAACGGTGACCTCGGCAGTGGCAAGAGCACCGTTTCCGTCGAGATCGCCAAGCGTCTGGGGCTGCGCCGGGTCAGCGTCGGCGACCTCTACCGCCAGATGGCCCAGGAGCGGCAGATGACCGCCCTCCAGCTCAACCTGCACGCCGAGCTGGACCAGGCCGTCGACGGCTACGTCGACCAGCTCCAGCGGGACATCGCGGCTTCCGGCGAGAGCCTGGTGATGGACTCCCGGCTGGCCTGGCACTTCTTCACCGACGCGCTCAAGGTGCACATGATCACCGAGCCGACCGAGGCGGCCCGGCGGGTGCTGGCCCGCCCGTCCGGCCCGGCGGAGAGCTACACCTCCCTGGAGGAGGCCAAGGCCAAGCTCCGGGAGCGCAGCGAGAGCGAGCGCGGCCGGTTCATCGTGCGCTACGGCGTCGACAAGGCCCGGCTGCGCAACTACGACCTGATCTGCGACACCACCCGGGCCACCCCGGAGCAGGTGATCCAGCACGTCGTCGACGTCTACGAGGGCCGGCTCGGCGCGGACGTGCTGCGCGACGGGCAGTCGCTGCTGCTGCTCGACCCGGCCCGGGTCTACCCGACCGAGGACATCGCCACCCTGCGTGGGCTGTGGGACTCGGAGTTCGTCGGTGAGGTGGCCGAGTCCGGCGACGAGGCCCTGGAGCCGCTGACCATCGGCTACACCGGCGAGTACTTCTTCGTGGTCGACGGTCACCGCCGGCTCAGCGCCGCCCTGCAGAGCGGCTTCCCGCTGGTCCCCGCCCGGCTGGTCGCCGAGGTCGACGAGCCGGTGGTCGGCGGGCTGAGCGCGGTCGACTTCTTCGCCGCCCAGGCCCGACCCAGCCTGATCCACGACTGGGAGGCCGCGCACGGCCTCCAGCTGCCGCTGCCTGAGCACGCCCTGCTGGGCGGGGACGCGGTGCTGGCGGGGGAGCCGGGCGCCGGCGCCTGAGCGGGCCGCGGGGATCGCCCGATCGGGCGGACCGGAGCATGATGAGGGTCTCCAATGCCTGGGGAGGCCGATCGTGGATCCTGCTGACGCCCTCGCGCTGCTGATGTCACCGTCGGGCCGGGTCGACCCGTACCCGACGTACGAGCGGTTGCGCGCGCACGGCACGGTGGTCCAGTCCGGGCCGGTCTTCTACGTGGTGACCGGCTACGCCGAGGCCGACGCGATTCTCCGCGACGCCCGGTTCGGGGTGATGGACGACGACCTGCGCGACCAGTTCATGCCCGGCTGGCGGGAGAGCCCGGCGGTGCTGTCGATCTCCCGGTCGATGCTGCGCACCAACCCGCCCGACCACAGCCGGATGCGGCGGCTGGCGGCCGGCGCCTTCACCCCGCGCCGGATCGCCGCCCTGCAGGACGTGGTCGAGGCGCAGGCCGACGCGCTGGTCGACGGGATGCTGGCCCGGGGTCGCGACGGCGCCCCGGTCGATTTCATGGCCGAGTTCGCGTACCCGCTGCCGGTGGCGGTGATCTGCGCGCTGCTCGGCGTGCCGGCGGCCGACCGGCCGCTGTTCCGGCGCTGGGCCGCCGACCTGACCGGCGTGCTGGAGCCCGAGATCACCCCCGAGGAGCTGGCCGTGGCCGACCGGGGCGCGGCCGAGCTGCGCGACTACTTCACGGAGCTGGTCGCGGCCCGGCGCAGGGCCCCGGCCGACGACCTGACCACCGCGCTGGTGCAGGCGCACGACGGCCATAATTCGGCCTCCGCGCCGCCAGGCGGCGCTCCGGACCGAATGAGGGCCGACACCGACGGCGAGCGCCTCTCCGGCGACGAGCTGCTGGCCAACCTGATCGTGCTGCTGGTGGCCGGCTTCGAGACCACCACCAACCTGCTCGGCAACGGCCTGGTGGTGCTCCTCGACCATCCCCGGGAGGCGGCGACGCTGCGCGAGCACCCCGAGTTCGCGCCCGGCTACGTCGACGAGCTGCTGCGGTACGACTCACCGGTGCAGCTCACCTCCCGGATGAGCACCGCCCCGTCCCGGCACGGCGACGTCGACCTGCCCGCCGAGAGCTGGATCATCGTGATGCTCGGCGCGGCGAACCGGGATCCCCGCCGCTACCCGGCGCCCGAGCGCTTCGACCCCTGGCGCCCGCAGATCCACCCGCTCTCCTTCGGCGCCGGCCCGCACTACTGCCTCGGGGCCGGCCTGGCCCGGCTGGAGGGGCAGGTGGCGTTCCCGCTGCTGCTGCGCCGCCTGCCCGAGCTGGCCCTGGCCGGGACGCCCGAGCGGCGGAGCCGGCTCACCCTGCGCGGGTACGCCACCCTGCCGGTCACCGTGGGTGACGGGGCGGCCCCGGTCACCGATCGCGGTACGCCGGCCGGGGCGACCGGATCGACTCCGTAGACTGGTACGGCACCACTCGTCCCAGACAAGGAGCCACTCCGCGTGACCGTTCAGCCCATCCGTCTGTTCGGCGATCCGGTGCTGCGCACGCCGGCCGACCCGGTCGTCGACTTCGACGCCGAGCTGCGCAAGCTGATCGCCGACCTGACCGACACGATGCGCGAGCAGAACGGCGCCGGCCTGGCCGCGCCGCAGCTCGGGGTGGGCCTGCGGGTGTTCACCTTCGACGTGGACGACGTCCTCGGCCACCTGGTCAACCCGGTGCTGGAGTTCCCCGACGAGGAGGAGCAGGACGGCCCGGAGGGCTGCCTGTCCATCCCGGGGCTCTACTTCGACACGAAGCGCCGGCAGAACGTCATCGCCAAGGGCTTCAACGGCTACGGCGACCCGCTGCAGATCGTCGGCACCGGCCTGATGGCCCGCTGCGTGCAGCACGAGACCGATCACCTCGACGGGGTGCTCTTCGTCGACCGGCTCGACCCGGCCGGCCGCAAGGAGGCCATGAAGGCGATCCGCCAGGCCGAGTGGTACGACGAGGCCGCCCCGCCGACCGTCAAGCTCAGCCCGCACGCCGCCGGCAACCCGTTCGGCCTGGGGCGGTGACCCGGATGCGCCTGGTCTTCGCCGGCACGCCGGCCGTCGCCGTACCCGCGCTGGACGCGATCGCCGCCTCCGGCCACGAGCTGGCCGCCGTGGTCACCCGCCCCGACGCGCCCGCCGGCCGGGGCCGGGGCCTGGTCCGCTCCCCGGTCGGCGCCTGGGCCGACGCGCACGGCGTCGAGGTGCTCACCCCGGCCCGGCCCCGCGAGCCCGAGTTCCTCGACCGGCTCCGCGAGCTGGCCCCGGACTGCGTGCCGGTGGTCGCCTACGGCGCGCTGGTGCCGCCGGCGGCGCTGGAGATCCCCCGGCTGGGCTGGATCAACCTGCACTTCTCGCTGCTGCCCGCCTGGCGCGGCGCGGCGCCCGTGCAGCACGCCGTGCTGCACGGCGACGCGCTGACCGGGGCCAGCGTCTTCCAGTTGGAGGAGGGGCTGGACACCGGCCCGGTCTACGGCACCGTCACCGACGAGATCCGGCCCGCCGACACCTCCGGCGACCTGCTGGAGCGGCTCGCCGACTCCGGGGCCGGGCTGCTGGTCGCCGTGCTCGACGCGCTGGCGGCCGGCACCGCCCGGGCCGAGCCGCAGCCGGCCGACGGGGTCTCCCTGGCGCCGAAGCTGACCGTGGAGGACGCCCGGGTCCGCTGGGCCGACCCGGCCTTCGCGGTGGACCGCCGGATCCGCGCCTGCACCCCGGCCCCCGGCCCGTGGACCACCTTCCGTGGCGACCGGGTCAAGCTCGGCCCGGTCACTCCGGTGGCCAACGGCCCGGAGCTGAAACCCGGCGAGCTGCTGGTGGAGAAGTCCCGGGTGCTGGCCGGCACGGGCACCGTTCCGGTGCAGCTCGGCGAGGTGCGCGCGGCCGGCAAGAAGGCCATGTCGGCCGGCGACTGGGCGCGCGGCGCCCGGGTCGCCGCCGGCGAGGTGCTCGCGTGACCGGGCCGTCCGAGCCCCGGGGCGAGCGCTTCTCCGACGACGGTCCGCGCGGCGGCCGGTCCGGCGACGCCGGGCGGTTCTCCGGCGGCGAGCGGCCCCGGGACGACCGCGGCCGGCCGGAGCGCGGCGAGCGTCCCGGGCGCCGGGCCGACGGGCCGCGCGAGGGGCGCTTCGGTGCCGACCGGCGCGGCGGTGTCCGGCGTCCGGCCCGGCCGCCCGTGGACCTGCCCCGGCACGTCGCGTACCAGGCGATCGCGGCGGTGCACCGGGACGACGCGTACGCCAACCTGGTGCTGCCGGCGATGCTCCGGGACGAGGGGCTGACCGGCCGGGACGCGGCCTTCGCCACCGAGCTGACCTACGGCACGCTGCGGCACACCGGCACCCTGGACGCGATCATCACCGACGCGGCCGGCCGGGACGTGCAGCGGATCGACCCGCCGGTGCGGGACGCGCTGCGACTCGGGACGTACCAGATCCTGCACACCCGGGTGCCGGCCCACGCGGCCGTGTCGTCCACGGTGGACCTGGTCCGGATCGTCGGGCCCGGGGCCACCGGCTTCGCCAACGCGGTGCTCCGGGAGGTGGCGGGCCGGGACTCGGACGGCTGGGTGGCGAAGCTCGCCCCGTCCGAGGAGACCGATCCGATCGGCCACCTCGCGCTGGCGTACAGCCACCCGCAGTGGATCGTCCGGGCCTTCGCCGAGGCGCTCGGCGGCGACCTGCGCGAGACCGCCCGCCTGCTCATCGAGGACAACGAGCGCCCGCCGGTGCACCTGTGCGCCCGGCCGGGGCTGGCCGACCCGGTGGCGCTGGCCGACGAGGTCGGCGGGGCCCCGGGCGCCTTCTCGCCGTACGCGGTCTATCTCTCCGGCGGCGCGCCGGGGGAGCTGGCGGCGGTGGCCGACGGACGGGCGCACGTCCAGGACGAGGGTTCCCAGCTGGTGGCGAACGCCCTCGCGGTGGCGCCGCTGGACGGCCCGGACGGCCGCTGGCTCGACCTGTGTGCCGGCCCCGGCGGCAAGGCCGGCCTGCTCGGCGCCCTGGCCGCGGAGCGCGGCGCCCGGCTCACGGCGGTGGAGGTCGCCGAGCACCGGGCCCGGCTGGTCGCCCAGGCCACCCGGGGGCTGCCGGTCACCGTGGTGAACACCGACGGCCGCACGGTCGGCGCCGATCCGAAGCTGCCGGAGGGGCACTTCGACCGGGTGCTGGTCGACGCCCCGTGCACCGGGCTCGGCTCGCTGCGCCGCCGGCCGGAGTCCCGCTGGCGTCGCCAGCCGTCGGACCTGCCGCCGCTGACCCGGTTGCAGCGGGAGCTGCTCACCGCCGCGCTGCGCGCGGTCCGGCCGGGCGGCCTGGTCGCCTACGTGACCTGCTCGCCGCACACGGTGGAGACGCACGTGACGGTGACCGAGGCGTCCCGCCGGTGCGGCTTCCCGGTCGACTTCGTCGACGCCCGGCCACTGCTGCCCGCCGGCATGCCCGGGCTGGGGGACGGCCCGACCGTCCAGCTGTGGCCGCAGCGGCACGGCACCGATGCGATGTTCCTGGCGGTGCTGCGCCGGGGCTGAGCGGGGACCCGATCGACGGGTGCAGGTGAACGCGGAGCGGGGCCGCCGGTGACGGCGGCCCCGCTCCGCGCGTCGTGTGACACCCCCGGTTGACTCTTACATCGATACATGTAACTGTTCCGATCACCGGTCCGCCGACATCGGGGCCCCCACCGGAGCCCACGGGTCGCGCCACCCCGCCAGTACGTCCCGCCGACCCCCACAAGGAGTCTCCATGAGACGCAGAACGCCGACCGCGGGCCTCGCGCTCGCCCTCTTCGCCGCCGTCACGGCGACCCTGGCCGCCCCCGCACCGGCCGGCGCCGCCCCCGCACCAGCCAGCGCCGCCCCCGCGCTCGCCGCCGCGGCGCCGGACATCTCGGTGACCAACGTCCAGGCCCACCTCACCCAGCTCAACGCGATCGCCGGCAACAACGGCGGCAACCGGCGGGCCGGCTCGGCCGGCTACACCGCCTCGGTCAGCTACGTGAAGGCCAAGCTCCAGGCCGCCGGCTACACGGTCAGCGAGCAGTACTGCTCCACCTGCACCTACCCGTCGAACAACCTGATCGCCGAGTGGCCGCAGGGCCCGGCCGACCAGGTCGTCATGTTCGGCGCCCACCTGGACAGCGTCTCGGCCGGCCCGGGCATCAACGACAACGGCTCCGGCTCGGCCACCCTGCTGGAGAACGCGCTGGTCCTGGCTCAGCAGAACCCGAGCATGACCAAGCGGGTCCGGTTCGCGTGGTGGACCGACGAGGAGCAGGGCCTCAACGGCTCGGAGTTCTACGTCAACCAGCTCAGCGCCACCCAGCGCGGCTACATCAAGGGCTACTACAACTTCGACATGGTCGCCTCGACCAACGGCGGCTACTTCATCAACCGGCTCACCTCCACGACGGCGGCGCCGCTGAAGGCGTACTGGGACTCGCTCAACCTCCAGCCGGAGGAGAACGTCGAGGGCCAGGGCCGCTCCGACGACTACTCCTTCCAGCAGGCCGGCATCCCCACCTCGGGTTACGCGGCCGGCGCCAGCGCGCGCAAGACCAGCACCCAGGCCGCCAAGTGGGGCGGCACGGCGAACTCCGCGTACGACCCCTGCTACCACCGCTCCTGCGACACCACCGCCAACATCAGCGCGACGGTGCTCAACCGCAGCGCCGACGGCGTGGCGTACGCGATCTGGCAGCTCGCGGTCGGCGGCGGCACCCCGACCAACGACTTCTCCGTCGCGGTGAGCCCGACCTCCGGCAGCGTCGCCCGGGGCGGCTCCACCACCGCCACGGTCAGCACCGCCACCACCGGTGGCAGCGCCCAGACCGTGAACCTCTCGGCCACCGGCGCCCCCAGCGGGGTGACGGTGAGCTTCAGCCCGTCCTCGGTCACCTCCGGCGGCTCGGCCACCATGACGGTCACGGCCTCCGCGACGGCGACCACCGGCACGTTCACCATCACGGTCACCGGCACCGGCTCGGTCACCCGCAGCGTCGGCTACACCCTCACGGTCACCGGCACCGGCGGCTGCGCCGGCGGCCAGCTCATCCGCAACAGCAGCTTCGAATCCGGCAGCACGCCGTGGACCGCCACCTCCGGCGTCATCACCAACTCGTCGAGCCAGGCGGCCCGGACCGGCTCCTACAAGGCCTGGCTGGACGGCTACGGCAGCACCCACACCGACACGCTGTCGCAGTCGGTGAGCATCCCGGCCGGGTGCGCGAGCTACACCCTGTCGTTCTGGCTGCACATCGACACGGCCGAGACCACCACGGGCACCGCCTACGACCGGCTGACCGTGCAGGTCGGCACGACCACCCTGGCCAGCTACTCCAACCTCAACGCCGCATCCGGTTACACGCAGCGCAGCTTCAACCTGGCCGCCTACGCCGGGCAGACCGTCACGCTGAAGTGGACCGGGGTGGAGGACGCCTCGCTCCAGACCAGCTTCGTCATCGACGACGTCACGCTGCAGGTGGGCTGAGCGATCCGGGCGGGGTGCGCCCGCGGCGCACCCCGCTCCCGCTCAGTTGATCGGCAGCGCCTTGCTGCCGCCGCCCTTGAGCGAGCGGGTCAGCGTCCGGTCGGAGAGCCAGAGGAAGCACTGCACGCCCCGGTCGCCGTCCTGCCACTCCTCCTTGAAGGGGTGGTAGATGATCGTGCCGGACCGGTAGACCATGTCGCTGTTGTTCGGCACCTTGACGTACTTCGCGATCAGCCCGCGGCATCCCTTGTGGGCCCGCATGGGGGTGCGCTGGAACTCGGTGTAACTGACATCGGGGAACTGGTAGATCCCGACGAACTCGGCGTGGTGCTTGGCGGTGCAGGCGACGGGCCGCATCTCCGTCACGTCGTCCTTGACGAGCTTCGGGTTGAAGCAGCTCAGCGCCAGCGGCGAGCCGGCCTTCAGGGCGTTGCGCAGGCTGCCGCTGCGCGGGGTGACGCTGCGGTCGTCCAGGCTGGCCACCTCGGAGACGTCGCAGCGGAACCAGCGGGCCCCGCCCGTCCAGGCCAGCGCCGACGGGAAGACCACCGACAGTTGCAGCCGCCCCGAGCGCCAGTCGGCGCCGACGGCCTTGTTGACCTGCTTGGTGCACTCGGCCTGCGCGGTCCGGGTGCCGGTCGACCCGGCCCGCGGGGGAGCGCCGCGCCCGGCGTCCGGGCCGGTCAGGGTGCCCACGTGCAGCGTCTCGGCCCGGTGGGTGGCGGCGCAGTCGACCGGGTTGTAGCCGCTGAGGTAGCCGACGTCCTGGATGGTGGGGTGGCAGGCGCCCGACTGGGGCACGAAGGCCGCCGGGGCGCCGAACGCGGGCCAGTCGTCGGCCAGGTCGCGGTCGACCCCGGCCGGCGCGCCGCAGCCGCCGAGTGCCAACGCCGCCGTCACGCTCACGGCGACCACCGCCCACCATCGCCGCATCGCGACCGACCTCCCCGTCGTCCGTGGTGGCGCGACCGGCGCGGAGCGCCGGGTACGCCTCGGCGGTGCAGCATACGGCACCTTAGCTCAGATGACGGGTAGTCCCTCCGGGCCGGCCCCGCGCATCGAGCGGGTCAGCTTCCGGTCGTCGCTCCACAGGAAACAGCGCACGCCCCGGTCGCCCTCCTCCCACTCCCGCTGGGACGGCGGATAGAAGATGGAACCGGCCCGGTACGGCAGGTCGGCGTTGTTCGGCACCGCGGCGAAGGCGGCGATCAGCGCCATGCAGCGGCGGTGCACCTGCGGGGCCGACCGGGTGAAGTCCGGCCAGCTCATGTCCCGCTCCTCGAAGACGCCGACGAACTCGGCGCGGTGCGGCTCGGTGCAGAGCACCGGGGCCATGTAGTTCAGGTTGTCGCCGATCAGCTTCGGGTCGAAACAGCGGTGCACCAGCGGGCTGTCGCCGACCATGGCGCCGCGCAGGCTGCCCACCCGGTTGACCGGCCGGGTGTTGTCGATGCTGTCGGTCTCGGCCAGGTCGCAGCGGAACCAGCGGGCCCCGGCCACCCAGGCGGTCACCGGGGGCAGCGCGATGTTCAGGGTGAGCCGGGCGGAGTGCCAGTCCCCGCCGATCACCTCCCGGGCCCGCTGGTCACACTCGGCGCGGGCGGTCCGCAGCGCGGGTGAGCCCGGCTCCGGCCGGGCGCCCTGCGCCGCCGCTCCGGTGAAGGTGCCGACGTGCACCGCCTCGGCCAGGTGGCTGCCCGCGCAGTCCACCGTGTCGTAGGTGGCGGCCTGCACCACGGCGGTGAGCCGGGGCAGGCAGGCGTCCGTGGCGGGGACGAACAGGCGGGGCGCCGGCAGCGCGGCCCAGTCGTCGGTGAGGTCGCCGTCGGCCCGGTGCGGTGGGACACAGCCGGTCAGGACCACCGTCGCCGTGCCGGCCAGCGCCAGCGCCAGGAGCCACCGTCGCATCGTCCGCCCTTCCCGGGAGATGGCAGCCGGTCGCCGCGGCCCGTGCGGCGTTCCCCGCGGCCGGGCGTGCAGCATATGTGACCGTCCCTGTAGGAGTTTCGCCCCGTTTCGATCGATCGGCCAGTCGCGGATGGCTTTTCGTGCCGATTATCCGCGCCGGACGGGCCGATTCTGCACCGGGGGTCACGTCTGGATCACAGCGAGTTCCCGACGGTGCCGCGCTGGCGGCGGTGGGTGACCGCGTTCGTACACTGGCCCGGTGACCGTACCGCCGCTGATCGTCGCGCCCAGCATCCTGGCCGCCGACTTCGCCCGCCTCGCCGACGAGGTCCGCGCCGTCGAGCACGCCGCCGACTGGTTGCACGTGGACGTCATGGACAACCACTTCGTGCCCAACCTGACCATCGGGCTGCCGGTGGTGCAGAGCCTGCGCGCCGCGACCGAGCTGCCCTTCGACGTGCACCTCATGATCGAGGACCCGCGCCGCTGGGCCCCCGGCTACGCCGACGCCGGGGCGTACAACGTGACGTTCCACGCCGAGGCGTGCGACGACCCGGTGGCGCTGGCCAAGGACCTGCGGTCGGCCGGGGCCAAGGCGGGGCTGGCGATCGACCGGGACACCCCGATCGAGCCGTACCTGGAGCTGCTGCCGAGCTTCGACACGCTGCTGATCATGACGATCAAGGCCGGCTTCGGCGGCCAGCGGTTCATCCCCCATCTGCTGGACAAGGTGCGCGCCGCCCGGCGGCACGCGGCGAGCGGGCACCTGGAGCTGCGTATCGAGGTGGACGGCGGGATCGCCGCGGACACCATCGAACAGGCCGCCGCGGCGGGCGCCGACGCCTTCGTCGCCGGCACCGCGGTCTACGGCGCCGACGACCCGGCCGAGGCGGTCCGCCGGCTGCGCGGCCTGGCGGAACGCGCGACGACCGGGGGCTGAGATGGAGCCGGCCGGCGATCGACCCGACGTCATCCTGGTCGTCGACGACGACGAGGACATCGCCCGCTTCGTCGAGTTCAACCTGCGGCTGCACGGCTTCGAGGTGCTGCACGCCGGCGACGGCCAGGAGGCCCTGGAGGTCATCGAGCGGCACCGGCCGGACCTGGCCGTGGTCGACCTGATGATGCCGCGGATCGACGGCCTGGAGCTGACCCGCCGGCTGCGCGCCGACCCGATGACCTCGGCCCTGCCGGTGATCATGCTGACCGCCAAGGGGATGACCTCCGACAAGGTCAACGGCCTCAGCGCCGGCGCGGACGACTACCTGGTCAAGCCGTTCGACACCGCCGAACTGGTCGCCCGGGTCAGCTCCACGCTGCGCCGCAACAAGGAGTTCCGGGAGGTCTCCCCGCTGACCGGGCTGCCCGGCAACAGCCGGATCCGGCGGGAGATCAGCGACCGGGTGCGCAGCGGCGTCGACTACGCCGTCGGCTACATCGACATCGACCGGTTCAAGAGCGTCAACGACCGCTACGGCTTCGTCCGCGGCGACGAGTTCATCTCCGCGCTGGCCCGCAGCCTGCACCGGGCGGTGGTCTCGATCGGCCTGCCGCCGGCCTTCCTCGGCCACGTCGGCGGCGACGACTTCGTCATCGTCTGCACCCCGTCCCAGGTCCGGCCGCTGACCAGCCGGGCCGTGGTCGACTTCGAGAAGGCCGCCGACGCCCTCTACGACGCCACCGACCGGGAGCGCGGCTTCGTCGAGCTGAAGGACCGGCGGGGCAACATCCGCCGGGCCGCCCTGGTCACCCTCTCCATCGGCGTCTCCCTCTCCGACTCCGGCAAACGCTTCACCGACCCGCTGGAGGCGATCGCCGTGGCATCCGAGATGAAAACGGTCGCCAAGAGCCAACCCGGCTCGTACGTGGCGGTGGACCGCCGCCGCGGAGTTACGTGATCGTGCTCAGTTCCCTGTGAGGTAGCTCGCCTCTGTGGCGCGACGCGCCGCCCGACGTGTAAGACTTCCGGTGTACCCACCACGCGCTGGCGGGGCTCGGTGAAATTCCGAACCGGCGGTGATCCACGGTCCGACCGTGGTAAGCCCGCGACCCGGACGGCTTCGGCCGGACGGTGGACCTGGTGAGAATCCGGGGCCGACGGTTGGGGTGCGGCTCGTCCGCCCCCAGAAAGTCCGGATGGGAGACAGCGCGCGGGACGGGGAGAGCCCTGCCGGGCGCGCTGAGCACCCTCAGCCGCCGCGTGGGCCCCCCGGGGTCGGCTGTGCCGTCCCCGGATCTCCGCCGCCGCGTGTCCGCGGCACCCGTGCCGCACGCTCCCTGACCCGCCCGCGCGTCGACCGACGAGCGAGAGGGCAGGGCTGGCGATGTCGAGCGTCTCCACGGACGAGGCGATGCGTCGCGCGATCGCGCTGGCCGCCCGCGGCCTCGGCGCGACCAGCCCCAACCCGGTGGTCGGCTGCGTCCTGCTGGACGCCGACGGCGAGGTCGCCGGCGAGGGCTTCCACGCGTACGCGGGCGGTCCGCACGCCGAGATCGTCGCGCTGGCCCAGGCCGGCAAGCGCGCCCGCGGCGGCACCGCGGTGGTCACCCTGGAACCCTGCGACCACACCGGCCGCACCGGCCCCTGCAGCCACGCGCTCATCGCCGCCGGCGTCGCCCGCGTGGTGATCGCCGTTCCGGACCCCAACCCGGTCGCCTCCGGCGGCGCGGCCACCCTGCGCGCCGCCGGCGTCCAGGTCGAACTCGGGGTACGCACCGAGGAGGCCGAGGCCGGCAACATCGCCTGGCTCACCTCGATGCGCCGCGGCTGGCCGTACCTGATCTGGAAGTACGCGGCCACCCTCGACGGGCGTTCCGCGGCGGCCGACGGCACCAGCATGTGGATCACTTCCGAGGCGGCCCGGATCGACGTGCACGCCCTGCGCGGCACCGTCGACGCGGTGATCGCCGGGGTGGGCACCGTGCTCGCCGACGATCCCCGGCTCACGGCCCGCAACCTGCGCGACGGCACCCTGGCCATCCGGCAGCCGCTGCGCGTGGTGGTGGACAGCTCGGGGCGTACCCCGGCCGAGGCCCGGGTCCGCGACGGCGCCGCCCGGACCTGGGTGGCCACCGCCGCGGAGGTCGGGGCCGGCCCGGACGGCAAGGTCGACCTCGCGGCGCTGCTCGCGGAGCTGCACCACCGCGGCGTGCGGGCCGCGCTGCTGGAGGGCGGCCCCACCCTGGCCGGCGCGTTCCTCGCCGCCGGCCTGGTCGACAAGATCGTCGGGTACGTCGCGCCGAAGCTGCTCGGCGCGGGCCCGACCGCGCTCCTGGACGCCGGCGTGACCACCATCGCCGACGCCATCGATCTGGAGCTCACCGACGTTACGCAGGTCGGCCCCGACCTGCGGATCACCGCGCTGCCCCGGAAGAGGGAGGCCTGACATGTTCACCGGCATCGTCGAGGAACTGGGCGAGATCGTCCGGACCAGCGAAACCGGGGGTGACTCGGCGCTGGTCGCGGTCCGCGGCCCGCTGGTCACCTCGGACGCCCGGCACGGCGACTCGATCGCGGTCAACGGGGTCTGTCTCACCGTGGTCGACGTCGACGGCGGGATCTTCACCGCCGACGTGATGGGCGAGACGCTGCGCCGCACCGCGCTCGGCGCGCTGCGCCCCGGCGACCCGGTCAACCTGGAGCGGGCCGCGGCGCTGAACAGCCGCCTCGGCGGCCACCTGGTGCAGGGCCACGTCGACGGCGTCGGCGAGGTGCTGCACCGGGAGCCGGCCGCGCAGTGGGAGACGGTCCGGTTCCGGCTCCCCGCCGACCTGTCCCGCTACGTGGTGGAGAAGGGCTCGATCACCGTCGACGGCATCTCGCTGACCGTCGCCGAGGTCGGCGACGACTGGTTCTCGGTCGGGCTGATCCCCACCACCCTCAAGCTCACCACCCTCGGCGCCAAGGACGTCGGCGACCCGGTCAACCTCGAGGTCGACGTGCTGGCCAAGTACGTCGAGCGGCTGCTCGGCGACCGCGCGGCGGGAGGTGACCGGTGATGGGACCGCTCGGCTGGCTGCTCGACGCCCAGGTGCACGTGGCCGGCTCGCCGGTGCTGGTCCGGGAGATCGTCGGCAACGTCTTCGGCCTCGCCTCGGCGCTGTTCGGGCTGCGCCGGCTGGTCTGGGCCTGGCCGGTCGGCATGATCGGCAACGCGCTGCTGTTCACCGTCTTCCTGGGCGGTGTCTTCGCCACCCCGCAGGCGCACGACCTCTACGGCCAGGCCGGCCGGCAGATCTTCTTCTTCGCCGTCAGCGTCTACGGCTGGTGGCGCTGGTCGCGCAACCGCCGCTCCGGCGGGGAGCAGGCGGCGGTCACCCCGCGCTGGGCCACCTGGCGGGAACGGCTGGGTCTGCTCGCCGCCGCGGCGGTGGGCACCGCGGCCGCGTACCCGGTGCTGGGCGCGCTGGGCTCCTGGGGGCCGCTGCCGGACGCCTGGATCCTGGTCGGCAGCCTGCTCGCCACCTACGGCATGGCCCGGGGCTGGGTGGAGTTCTGGCTCATCTGGATCGCCGTCGACGCGGTCGGCGTGCCGCTGCTGCTCCAGGGCGGCTTCTACCCGTCGGCCGCCATGTACCTGGTCTACGGCGGGTTCTGCGTCGCCGGCCTGTACGCCTGGTGGCGCACCTCCCGGGCGACCCCGCCCGCCCGCACCCCGATTCCGCCGACGTACTCGGAGGCCGTGGCATGAGCACTTTCGGGAGCATCGAGCAGGCGGTGGCGGACATCGCCGCCGGCCGGCCCGTCGTCGTGGTCGACGACGAGGACCGGGAGAACGAGGGCGATCTGATCTTCGCGGCCGAGCTGGCCACCCCGGAGCTGGTCGCGTTCATGGTCCGCTACACCTCCGGCTACATCTGCGTGCCGCTCACCGAGAGCGAGTGCGACCGGCTGGACCTGCCGCCCATGCACCACACCAACCAGGACCGGCGGGGCACCGCGTACACGGTGACCGTGGACGCCCGGGAGGGGATCTCCACCGGCATCTCCGCCGCCGACCGGTCGCACACCATCCGGCTGCTCGCCGCCGCGTCGACCGACCCGACCGACCTGGCCCGCCCCGGGCACGTGGTGCCGCTGCGCGCCCGCGAGGGCGGGGTGCTGCGCCGCCCCGGGCACACCGAGGCGGCCGTGGACCTGACCCGGCTGGCCGGGCTGCGCCCGGCCGGGGTGCTCTGCGAGCTGGTCAACGACGACGGCACCATGATGCGCCTGCCCGACCTGGAGAAGTTCTGCGCCGAGCACGGGCTGACCCTGGTCACCATCGCCGATCTGATCGCCTACCGGCGGCGCACCGAGAAGCAGGTCGAGCAGGTCGCCGAGGCGCGGATGCCGACCCCGTACGGGGTGTTCCAGGCGCTCGGCTACCGCGCCGAGCACGACCCCGCCGAGCACGTGGCGCTGGTCATGGGCGACCTGGGCGACGGGAAGGACGTGCTGGTCCGGGTGCACTCCGAGTGCCTCACCGGCGACGTCTTCGGCTCGCTGCGCTGCGACTGCGGCCCGCAGTTGCAGGCCGCGCTGGCCCGGGTGGCCCAGGAGGGGCGCGGCGTGGTGCTCTACGTGCGCGGGCACGAGGGGCGGGGCATCGGCCTGCTGCACAAGCTCCAGGCGTACCAGCTCCAGGACCAGGGCCGGGACACCGTGGACGCGAACCTCGACCTGGGGCTGCCGGCCGACGCCCGGGACTACGGCACCGGCGCGCAGATCCTCTACGACCTCGGCGTCCGCTCGATGCGGCTGCTGACCAACAACCCCGCGAAGCGGGCCGGCCTGGAGGGGTACGGCCTCACGGTGAGCGGCCGGGAGGGACTGCCCGTGCGGTCCAACCCGGAGAACGTGCGCTACCTGCGGACCAAGCGGGACCGGATGGGCCACCTCCTGGAGGGGCTGGACGAGGTGACCGAGGCGCCGATGGGCCGCCCGGTCGCCGGCGACGAGATCGGAGCATAGACATGGCGGGTTTCGGCGAACCGGGCGTGACCGCGGTGGACGCCGGCGGGCTGACCGTCGGCATCGTGGCCGCGCGCTGGCACGGCGACCTCACCGACCACATGGTCGAGCGGGCGGTGGCCGCGGCCGAGGCGTGCGGCGCGCGGTCGGTGGTGGCCCGGGTGGCCGGCTCGGTCGAGCTGCCCGTGGTGGCCCAGGCGATGGCCCGCCGGTACGACGTGGTCGTCGCCCTCGGCGTGGTGGTGCGGGGCGCCACCGCCCACTTCGACTACGTCTGCCAGTCGGTCACCGAGGGGCTGACCCGGGTGGCGCTAGACGAGGGCAAGCCGGTGGCCCACGGGGTGCTCACCGTGGAGAACATCGAGCAGGCCCGCGACCGGGCCGGGCTGCCCGGCTCGGCGGAGGACAAGGGCTGGGCGGCCACCGTGGCGGCGCTGGACGCCGCGCTGGCGATCCGCGGCCTGGCCACCAGCGGCCAGCGGGTCGGCTTCGGCGTCTGAGCCGCGAGGCCCGCGACCCGCCGCCGACCGGCCAGCCCCGGTGCGATGCGGCCGACCAGGGGTGGCGGAGACCGGACATGTCCTTTCTCCGCCATCGATCATGACGGCGAGCTGAACTTCTGGCAGCCGAGAATCCTCGACGGCGGTGCCGACCTCACTCGGCGCCGCCTGGAGGAGGAAACGTCGTCATGTTCAGATCCAGACACGGAACGACCCGTGTGACGGCCGCTGTCGCCGCGACACTGGCCCTGCTGCTCGCACTGCCCACCGGCACGGCCCTGGCGGCCGCCCCCACCGCCGCCGCGCCGGACCCACTGCGCAAGGTGGACCCCCAGGTGCTCGCCCCGCTGCGCGCCGGCACCAGCATGCGCGTCTTCGTCGAGCTGGCCGACGATGCCCGCCTGGACGACGCGGAGCTGGACCGGGTCGAGCGGTCCGCCGCCGGCAGGGCGGGCCGGACGGCCCGCACCACCCGGGTGTACGAGACCAAGGTGGCGCACGCCGAGCGGACCCAGGGCGGGCTCCGGAAGCTGCTGCGGGACCGGCGGGCCGACTTCACGCCGTACTGGATCGCGAACGTCATCGCGGTCACCGGTGACCTGGATCTGGTGACCGACCTGGCCGGCCGGGCGGAGGTCGCCCGGATCACCCCGATCGGCGGGACCAAGCTGGAGGAGCCGGTCCGCACCGCGGGCGCCACCGCCGCCGCCGACAGCCCGCTGCTGTGGAACCTCACGTCCGTCGGCGCCGACAAGGTGTGGAACCAGTACGGCGCCCGCGGTGACGGCATCGTCGTCGGCAGCATCGACTCCGGGGTGCAGTACGACCACCCGGCGCTGGTCCGGCAGTACCGCGGCACCCGCGACGACGGCACCTACTCCCACGACTACAACTGGTTCGACCCGACCGGGATCTGCCCGTCCGGCGCGCCCTGCGACAACTACGGGCACGGCACCCACACGGTGGGGACGATGGTCGGCGACGACGGCGCCGGCCGGGCCACCGGTGTCGCCCCGGGTGCCACCTGGATCGCGGCCAAGGGCTGTGAGTACAACTACTGCACCGACGCCTCGCTGCTCGCCGCCGGCCAGTGGATGATCGCGCCGACCGACCGCGCCGGCCAGAACCCCCGGCCCGACCTCGCGCCGGACATCATCAACAACTCCTGGGGCGCCGTCGACGACGGCAGCACCTTCTACGACCAGATCGTCGACACCTGGGTCGCTGCCGGAATCTTCCCCGTCTTCTCGGTCGGCAACGAGGCCGACAACGGATCCGATCCCTGCGCCACGGCCGGCTACCCGGGTAGCAACCCGCTGACCTACGCGGTCGGCGCTACCGACTCCACCGGCGCCATCGGCTCGTTCTCGAGCCGCGGCCCGGGCCGCGAGGGCGCGATCCGCCCGGACATCACGGCGCCCGGGGTGGGCATCGTGTCCACCGTGCCCGGCGGCGACTACGCCGTCATGGACGGCACGTCGATGGCCGCCCCGCACGTCGCGGGCGCGGTCGCCCTCGCCTGGTCGGCGGTGCCGAACCTGCGCCGTGACGTGGCCACGACCCGGCAGCTGCTGGACCGCACCGCGCACGACGTCGACGATCGGCAGTGCGGCGGCACCGCGGCCGACAACAACGTCTACGGCGAGGGTCGGCTGGACGCGTACGACCTGGTGACCCAGGCGTCGACGGCGCAGCTGGGCGGTGTGGTGGTGCACGCGACCCGGGGCGGCAACCCGCTGCCCGGAGCCCAGATCACCCTCACCTCTTCCGCGGTGACCCGGACCGCCCGCACCGACGCCGGCGGCGGCGTCCAGCTGGGCCGGGTTCCGGCCGGCGAGTACACCCTGACCGCCACGTTCTTCGCGCAGCGCACGCAGCGGCAGACCATCACCGTGCCCCGCGACGGGACGGCCGACCTCACCGTGGACCTGTCCGAGTCCGCTGCCTGGCACCCGGTGCAGGGCACCGTCACCGACCCGGCCGGCAAGCCGGTCGCCGGCGCGCGCCTGTCGCTGGCCGGCGAGACGTTCCCGCCGTTCGTCACCGGCGACGACGGCCGCTACACGGGGATGCTGCCCGAGGCCGGCTACGACCTGCTGGTCGAGTACGGGCGGTGGCTGGCACCGAAGACCGTGGCGCTGACCGTGGACGGGCCGGAGACGGTCGACGTGGCGCTCGCTGCCAAGACCGACCGGCACGGGTACGCCGCGGGAACGGCCGCCGCGAACTGGGTCGACGGCGGTCGCGTGCTCGCCCTCAGCGGCGACACCGCCAGCCGGGCGGTGGACCTGCCGTTCCCGATGACCTTCTACGGCACGACGTACACCCGGATCGGCGTGCACACCGACGGTTACCTGACCTTCGGCGGCGACACCGGCACGTCCGTGGGCGGCAACGGCCCGCTGCCCGCCCCCGCGGTCGCGCCCGCGGCCGTCTACGCGTTCTGGGACGACCTCGTCCTCGACGACGCCTCGACGGTGCGCACCGCCGCGTCCGGCTCCGGGGCGGCGCGGCAGTTCGTGGTGACCTGGCACCGGGCAGCGCTGAAGAGCGCACCGAAGACCCGGGTGGACGTCCAGGTGCGGCTCGACGAGAACGGCACGGTCGTCATCCAGTACCGCGGCCTCGACAACGGCACCGCGGCCGGAGGTTCGGCGACCGTCGGCATCGAGGATGCCAGCGGACGGGCGGCGATCACGTACTCGCGGGACGAGGCGGTGCTGGACGACCGCGCCGCGGTGACCTTCCGGGTGCCGGGCCACGGCCTGCTGCGCGGCACGGTCCGCGACGCGAACGACCGCCAGCCGCTCGCCGGCGCCACCGTGCAGGTGGAGTCGCCGGACGCGCCGCAGCCGATCACCGCGACCACCGACGCCGACGGCTTCTACCAGCTGGAGGCGCCGGCCGGGGCGGTGACGGTGCACGGCCTGCAGCCCGGCTACGACCTGCCCGCGGCCACCGTCGCCGTCCGCGAGACGGAGGTGGTGACCCGGGACCTCGACCTGCGTACGCCGCTGCTGGGGGCCAACCGGAGCGCCGTCACGCTGAGCGCCCAGGCCGGGACGACCCGGACCGCGACGGTGACCCTGACCAACCGCGGTGACCTGCCGGCCAGCTGGCTGGCCCGGGAGATCAACTCGCCGACGCCACCGGCCGGTGTGCCCGGCAAGCTGCTCAGCTCGTTCCCGGTGAAGGACTTCTACACCGCCTACGGCGTCGGCTACCGAAACGGGGAGCTGATCGTCTCCAACTCGTACCTGTGGGGACAGTTGCAGCGCTTCGCCACCGACGGCCGGTCGCTCGCCAAGGGTGTGCTGGACATCGGCGGCTGGCCCTCGGACATGGCGTACGTGGCGGGTCGCGACCTGATGTGCGCGCCGAAGATGTCGTTCATCGGGGACCTGCCGATCGTCTGCTTCGATCCGGACACCCTGGAGGTGAAGGAGACGATCACCGGGCCGTGGGCCGGCAAGCTCTACTACGGGCTGGCGTACCGCGCCTCGGACGACACCTTCTACCTCAGCGGTGACGGCGTCATCCGGCACCTCGCCGGTCTGTCCCACCCGCAGCCCGGGTCGGTGCTCGGGGAGTGCACGCCGCCCATCCCGTGGATGACCGGGCTGGCGCTCAACGAGAAGCACAACGTGCTGTGGGGCATCAACCAGGACAGCGAGGAGTCGATCTGGGCGCTGGACCCGGACAGCTGTGCGGCGCTGGCCTCGGTGCCGGACCCCGACCCGAACCCGCTCAGCGGCGCCGGACTGGACCTCGACGAGCAGGGCAACCTGTGGGTGGTCGGCAACGCCATCTTCCGCCCGTACGGCAGCAAGGTCTACCACGTCGACGGGTCGCTCCCGGCCTACAGCGACGTGCCGTGGCTGTCCGTCGCCGGGTCCGGTCAGGTGGAGCCCGGGACGAAGCAGGACTTCACCATCACCGTCGACACCACCGGCCTGGCTCCGGGTACCCACGTCGCCACCGTTCTCATCACGAACGACGGCGCGAAGCACGCGGTGACCCCGGTCACCGTGTCGGTCACGGTCACGAACTGACCTGCCGTCGTGGGCCGTCCCGCCGACACCCGGCGGGACGGCCCACGACCTGTCCGCGCTCCGACCCGCTCGCGGCGGCCGGTGTCACAGCCAGTTGTTGCGGGCCGCGAACCACCCGAGCTGCATCCGGGTCGCGCTCCCGGTCACGTCCATCAGCTGCCGCAGCCGCCGCTGCACGGTACGCATGGAGACGCCCAGTTGGGACGCGACCGCCTTGTCCGGCAGGCCGGTCATCAGCAGGGACAGGATCCGCAGGTCGACCGGGGTGGGCACCGCCCGCCGGTCGACGTCGTCGAGGACCGCGGTGGCCGGGGCGAGCCGGAGGGGCGTGGACCTGTCCCACACCTCGGTGAACAGCGCCACGAGCACTTCGACCCAGGTGGCGCCACGCACCATCACGGCCCAGGGTTCCGTGCTCTCCGTCCCGCCGGGCAACGACAGCATGGCCATCCGCCGGTCGGCCACCGCCAGCTTTCCGGGCACGTTCACGGCGACCCGCGCCTGCTCGCCGGCGGCCACGAACCGGCCGATGTGGCCCGCGGCGCCCGGTCGTTCCAGCGCGCGCCGGTCGTACACCACGCGGAAGGCGACGCCCCGACCGAGCAGTTCCAGCTCGGTGGGATTGTCGTTGAGCTGCGGAGCGTAGGGCGGGCACTCGAACCCGAGCACCTCCTCCTGCGCGCCGCGCAGCAACTGGTCGAACGTCTGCATGAGCGGCGCCACACCGACCACCATCTGGACGCCCTGGTCGATCGGGTCCGCTCCGCGCTGCTGCCGCAGCCACTCCCACAGACCGGTCCGCGCCTCCTCCAACTCCCGCACGCGCTGGGCCAGCAGCGAGTCGATGGCCAGGTCGGGCGGGGCGGCGCCGGCACGACCGGCGATCACGCGCACGAGACCGGAACGCCCGAGCCGGGCGAGCGCCTCCTCGATCTCGTCGACGCCGATGGCGAGGCGTTCGGCGAGTTCCGTCGCGGTGCCCGGTCGACCACCGACCAGCTCCAGGTAGACCTTCTCCTCCGGCCCGGTCAGACCGAATGCGCCCAGCAACTGACCACCACACCCCGACTAGGGCGGCCCACCCCGGCCGCGGGTCCGCTGGCCAGATCCTGGAGCGCTCCCAGGCGGCCGTCAAGATCCTGTCCAGTCCTCGGTCGGCGGCAGCCGTAGACCGTGGCCCCTTCGCTGCTGACTCCGCCGCGGGCCCGGCCGATCTGCTACGCAGCGCCGATCCGGCTCTTCTGACGGTGAGCTGCCGTACGACTGGGCCGCACGGGAGGCGGTCGTGACCGAGCTGAACAACCCGCTTCCCGCGTGATGGGAGCGGTTGACGCGGATCACAGCGCCGCATCGACGGCGGGCACGCGGTGCACGCGAACCGCCCGGCGGAGTTTCGCCAAGTGGTGCGGGACTTCCTGGCGGCGACGGCGGGGCGGCGTCGGTCGGCGTGACCGGAGGTGTGAGGTGCGCTCGGCAACACCCCGTCCCACCCCGGAGCGTGCCGCCGGTCCGCACGGCTGGAAGAATCGCCTTCCGTGAAGACGTTCGAGGAGTTGTTCGCCGAGCTGCAGGCCAAGGCCGCCGCCGGCACCCCGGGCTCGGGCACGGTCGCCGCGCTCGAGCGAGGGGTGCACTTCATCGGCAAGAAGGTCGTCGAGGAGGCGGCCGAGTCGTGGATGGCGGCCGAGCACGAGGGCCCGGAGCGAGCCGCGGAGGAGATCTCCCAGCTGCTCTACCAGGCCCAGGTGCTGATGCTGGCCACCGGTCTCGAACTGAAGGACGTCTACCGACATCTCTGAGTGCCCCGTCCGCTGATCATCTGATCGATCGAAGGAGCACTCCCATGCTGCGTGTCGCCGTACCCAACAAGGGCGCCCTGGCCGAGTCGGCCGCCGGGATGCTGCGCGAAGCGGGCTACCGCCAGCGCACCGACCCGAAGGACCTGGTCTGCCGGGACGAGCCCAACGACATCGAGTTCTTCTACCTGCGCCCCAAGGACATCGCCACCTACGTCGGCTCCGGCGACCTGGACGTCGGCGTCACGGGGCGCGACCTGCTGGTCGACTCCGGCGCGCCGGCCGAGGAGATCGTCGACCTCGGCTTCGGCCGGGCCACCTTCCGGTTCGCCGCCCGCCCCGGCGACGTGGACTCGGTCCAGCAGCTCGGCGGGCACCGGATCGCCACCGCGTACCCCGGGCTGGTCGAGCGGCACCTGGCCGAGCTGGACATCAAGGCCGAGGTGATCCGGCTGGACGGCGCGGTGGAGAACGCCATCCGGCTCGGCGTGGCCGACGTGGTCGCCGACGTGGTGGAGACCGGCGCCACCCTGCGCCAGGCCGGCCTGGTGGTCTTCGGTGAGCCGCTGCTGCGCTCCTCCGCGGTGCTGGTCCGCCGGGCCGGCAGCGCCGGCAGCGCCCAGCAGGAGCAGCTGCTGCGCCGGCTGCACGGCGTGCTGGTAGCCCGGCGCTACGTGATGCTCGCCTACGACGTGCCGGCCGGTCTGCTGGACCGGGCCAGCTCGCTCACCCCGGGCATCGAGTCGCCGACGGTCTCCCCGCTGCACCGGGAGGGCTGGGTGGCGGTGCAGGCCATGGTGCTCCGCGACGACGTGCACCGGATCATGGACGAGCTCTACGAGCTGGGCGCCCGGGCCATCCTGGTCACCAACATCCACGCCTGCCGGCTGTGAGGCCGCTGCCGCTCCCGGCCGCCCTGGCCGTGGTGGTCCTGGGCGGGGTGGCCTCGGCCGCGCAGGGCGTGGTCAACGCCGAGCTGGGGGAGCGGGCCGGCGACCCGCTCGTCGGCGCGGTGGTCAACAACCTCGGCGGCTGCCTGATCGTGCTGCTCGGCCTGGTCGCCGTCCCGTCGATGCGGGCTGGGCTGGCCGGGCTGCGCCGCTCCGGACTGCCCTGGTGGGCCTACCTGGGCGGCCTGGGCGGGGCGGCGATCGTGGTGATCGGCCCGTTCGTCGTGCCGGCGCTCGGGGTGGCGATCTTCACGATCGCCCAGGTGGCCGGGGGCAGCCTCGGCGGGCTGACCGTCGACCGGGCCGGGCTGGCCGCGACGGGCCGGCTGCCGCTCACCGGGCCCCGGGTGGTCGGCGCGCTGCTCGGGATCGCCGCGGTGACCCTGGCCCAGCTCGGCCGGCCGGTCGGCGACCTGGCGGTCGGGCTGGTGCTGCTCTCGGTCGCCGGGGGCCTGGCGGTGGCGCTGCAGTCCGCGCTCAACGGGCGGGTCGCGGCGGCCGTCGGCCCGGCCGCCGGGCTGGCGGTGAACTTCGCGGTCAGCACCTCGGTGATCGCCGCGGTGGCGGCGCTGGCCGGCGTGCTCACCCGCCACCCGAGCTGGCCCACCGAGTGGTGGCTCTACGTCGGTGGCCTGTTCGGCGTCGGCATCGTGCTCGCCCTGCTGGTCGGTGTCCGCGCCGCCGGGGTGCTGCGCACCGGCCTGGCGCTGGTGGCCGGGCAGCTCGGCGGAGCCCTGCTGCTGGACGTGGCGCTGCCCGGCGGCGCCGGGGTCCGGCTGCCGGTGCTGGCGGGGGCGGCGCTCACCGGGGTGGCGGTGCTGGTGGCCGGCCTGGGGCGGCGCGCGCCACGGCGTGTGGCGCCGGAGCCGGAGCGCGAGCCGGATGGCAGACTGGTCTCGTGAGCGATTCAGTGGTGACCGTGCGGCCGCGGCGGGTCCGGGTGGTCTGCTGGGCGTCGGCCGTCACGCTGCTGGTGGTGTTCAGCCTGGTGGCCACCTCCCTGCGCGGAGCGACCGGCGACGGCTACGGCTCGTTCCAGCGGGGCGACCAGCTCGCCATGGTGGGGCTGGGCGTCTTCGGGGCCCTCGGCTTCCTGCTCTTCACCCGCCCCCGGGTGGTGGCCGACGCCCGGGGTGTCCGGGTCCGCAACGTGATCAGCTCCTACGAGCTGCCCTGGGAGGTGATCCGCGGGGTCCGGTTCGACCGGGGCGCCCCGTGGGCCAGCCTGGAGCTGCACGACGACGACCTGCTGCCGATGGTCGCCCTCCAGGCCGCCGACAAGGAGCGGGCCGTGGAGGCGGTTCGCGCCCTGCGCCGCCTGCACCAGGCCCACCTGGCCGCCCTGGCCACCCCGCGCTGACCGCGCCGCCCCGGTCGGCCCGGTTTGGGGAGTGCTGGGCCGAGGGTGTAGTGTTGCGGAGTCGACCAGACTGCCCTTCGGGCGGTCCTGAAGTGGAGCGCCTGCTCCCACCCGAGTCGCCCCCGTAGGTGGCCGGGTCCCGGTCTCCCGGTTCCGGGCACGTCCCGGTCCCGGATGCGCGATCCTGTGATCGTGCCGACCGGTCGAGTGGGCCCTGGCATGCGCCGGGGCCTTCTGCTTTCCGGGTCGGCTCCCGTCCGGGAGCCCGCGGAGTCGGCACCGTAGAAGACTCGACTCGAGGAGGCCCCATCAGCGTCGAACCACGCGTGAACGAGCAGATCCGGGCACGTGAGGTCCGACTGGTCGGCCCTGAGGGTGAGCAGGTGGGCATCGTCCCGCTGGAGCGCGCCCTGCAGCTGGCCGCGGACGTCGACCTGGACCTGGTCGAGGTTGCGCCGATGGCGCGCCCGCCGGTGTGCAAGCTCATGGACTTCGGCAAGTTCAAGTACGAGAGCGCACTGAAGGCGCGCGAAGCGCGGCGTAACCAGCAGCAGACCGTCATCAAGGAGATGAAGCTCCGGCCGAAGATCGACCCGCACGACTACGAGACCAAGAAGGGTCACGTGGTGCGGTTCCTCAAGGCGGGCGACAAGGTCAAGGTGACGATCATGTTCCGCGGTCGCGAGCAGAGCCGCCCGGAGCTGGGTTACCGGCTCCTGCGCCGGCTCGAGTCCGAGATCACGGACCTGGGTTACGTCGAGGCCGCGCCGAAGCAGGACGGCCGAAACATGATCATGGTGCTCGCTCCGCACCGGGCCGTGAAGGCCTCCGCGGTCGCCGCGACGGCGTCCCGCGGTGGACCCCGGGACCGGGCCGCGGAGGAGTCCGCCGCCCCGGCAGGTGGCGAGACCCCGGAGGCCGGCGAGACCGCAACAGCCGGTGAGACCGGCCCGACCGCTGACACCAGCGGCCAGTAACAGGGAGAAGACGTTCCACATGCCGAAGATGAAGAGCCACACGGGGATGGGCAAGCGGGTCAAGGTGACCGGCAAGGGCAAGATCGTTGCCCAGCAGGCCGGCCTCCGCCACAACCTGGAGAAGAAGGCCTCCACCCGGACCCGCCGGCTGACCGGCACCGTCGAGCTGGTCAAGGCTGACGTCAAGCGAATCAAGAAGCTGCTCGGCCGCTGACGCGCGCCACCTGAACCGATAGAGGAGTTGAGATGGCACGCGTCAAGCGGGCTGTGAACGCCCAGAAGAAGCGTCGTACCCTGCTGGAGACCGCGAGCGGTTACCGCGGTCAGCGCTCCCGGCTCTACCGCAAGGCCAAGGAGCAGGTGCTGCACTCGATGCAGTACTCCTACCGGGACCGTCGTG
The DNA here is from genome assembly GCF_040639095.1 of Micromonospora sp. NPDC023966. Lineage (NCBI taxonomy): Bacteria > Bacillati > Actinomycetota > Actinomycetes > Micromonosporales > Micromonosporaceae > Micromonospora > Micromonospora sp. NPDC023966. The sequence continues at coordinate 57,850 of NZ_JBEZZJ010000024.1, forward strand.
ACCGCAAGGGCGACTTCCGGCAGCTCTGGATCCAGCGGATCAACGCCGGCGCCCGGGCCAACGGCCTGACCTACAACCGGCTGATCCAGGGCCTGCGCCTGGCCGGCATCGAGGTCGACCGCAAGATCCTGGCCGACCTGGCCGTCAACGACGCCGCGGCGTTCGCCGCGATCGTCGAGCTGGCCCGCGCCGCCGTGGCGGCCGAAGGCACCGGTGGCGCCGCGGCCCAGGCCGCCTGACCCACCCGTACCAGCAGATCGAGGCGTCTCCCATGCAGTCACCATCGCGCGGGAGGCGCCTCGACGCTGTTCCCGGTCCGTTCACCCCGCGTACCCCGCGGGTGGTCGCCGCCCGCCGGCTCCAGCGCCGGCGGGACCGGGAGACCACCGGCCGGTTCCTGGCCGAGGGGCCGCAGGCCGTCCGCGAGGCGCTCGCCCGCGCCGGCACCGTGGTCGAGCTGTTCGGCACCCCGGCCGCCCTGGACCGGTACGCCGACCTCGCCGCGCTCGCGGCCCGGGCCGACGTGCCGGTCTCCGAGGTCACCGACGAGGCGCTCGCCGCGCTCGCCGAGACCGTCGCCCCGCAGGGCCTGGTCGCGGTCTGCCGGCACCTCGACGTACCCCTGGACGCCGCCCTGGCGCGCGGGCCCCGCCTGGTCGCGGTGCTCGCCGAGATCCGCGACCCCGGCAACGCCGGTACCGTGCTGCGCACCGCCGACGCGGCCGGCGCCGGCGCGGTGATCTTCGCGGGCGACGCCGTCGACCCCTACAACGGCAAGTGCGTGCGGGCCTCCGCCGGCAGCCTGTTCCACGTCGACGTGGTCCGCGCCACCGAGCCGGTCGCCGTGGTCGCCGCGCTGCGCTCCGCCGGCCTCACCGTCCTGGCCACGACCGGGTACGGCGACAGCGACCTCGACGACCTGGCCGACGCCGGCCGGCTCGCCGCCCCGACCGCCTGGCTCTTCGGTTCCGAGGCGCACGGGCTGCCCGAGGAGTTGACCGCCGTGGCCGACGCCCGGGTCCGGGTGCCGCTGCACGGGCGCGCCGAGAGCCTGAACCTGGCTGCGGCCGCGGCCGTCTGCCTGTACGCTTCAGCGAGAGCGCTGCGCCGACCCGCGGGTCCGCGCGGCCACACAGCAGGGGAGTCAGCCGAATGATGAACGCGCCACGGCGTTCGTTTAGCCAGCCCGCCGGTGTCGGCGGGCGGCGGGCCTGACCCTTCCTCCTGCTCGACTCCCACCGGCGGGCTGCGGCGAAGCCGCGCGTCCGTAGACTCGCCTAGCCGCCCGTGAGGGCCGGCGCCGCCGTGAGGGAGTGCCCGTACGCCATGAGCTACCGCAACGATCCGTACGACCCGAAGCAGGTCGCCCTGCTCGACCCGGACGCCCTGGCCGCGGCCGTGGCCGACGCCGAGAAGGCGTTCGCCGCCGCCGCCGACCCGGACGCGCTGACCGCGCTGCGCCCCGCGCACCTCGGGGACCGGTCCCCGGTGTCGCTGGCGCGCCGGGAGATCGGCGCGCTGCCGCCGGCCGCGAAGTCCGACGCCGGCAAGCGGGTCAACGAGGCCCGCCGCGCCATCGAGACCGCGTACGCGGCCCGGCAGGAGATCCTGGAGCGCGAGCAGGCCGAGCGGGTGCTGGTCGAGGAGCGGGTCGACGTGACCCTGCCCTACGACCGGCGGCCGCGTGGCGCCCGCCACCCGTTGAGCACCCTGATGGAGCAGATCAGCGACCTGTTCATCGGGATGGGCTACGAGGTGGCCGAGGGCCCCGAGGTCGAGCTGGAGTGGACCAACTTCGACGCGCTGAACATCCCCGCCGACCACCCGGCGCGCGGCCTCATGGACACCTTCCACATCGCCCCCTCCGCGGGCGCGGAGAGTTCGGGCCTGGTGCTGCGCACCCACACCTCGCCGGTGCAGGCGCGCACCATGCTGACCCGCAAGCCGCCGATCTACGTGGTGGTGCCCGGCCGGGTCTACCGCACCGACGAGCTGGACGCCACCCACGCCCCGGTCTTCCACCAGGTCGAGGGCCTGGTGGTCGACAAGGGCATCACCATGGCGCACCTGCGCGGCACGCTGGACCACTTCGCCCGGGCCATGTTCGGCGAGGGCGCGAAGACCCGGTTCCGGCCGCACTACTTCCCGTTCACCGAGCCGTCCGCCGAGTTCGACGTCTGGTTCCCGGAGCACCGGGACGGTCCGCAGTGGGTCGAGTGGGGCGGCTGCGGCATGGTGAACCCGCGGGTGCTGCGCGCCTGCGGCATCGACCCGGAGGTCTACTCCGGATTCGCCTTCGGCATGGGCATCGACCGGACCGTGATGTTCCGGCACGGGGTCAGCGACATGCGGGACATGGCCGAGGGCGACGTGCGGTTCACCCGCGCGTTCGGGGTCTGACGGTGCGGGCACGAGTTACGGAGACGGTGGTTTAACAGTCATGCGAGTTTCTGTCAGTTGGCTGCGGGAGTACGTCGACCTCCCGGCCGACCTGCCCACCGGTGACCTGGAGCAGGCGCTGGTCGACCTCGGCATCGAGGTCGACTCCGTGGTGGACCTGCGGGAGACCGTCACCGGCCCGCTGGTGGTCGGTGAGGTGCTGGAGATCGAGGAGCTGACCGGCTTCAAGAAGCCGATCCGCTTCTGCAAGGTGGACGTCGGTGCCGCCAACGGCACCGGCGAGCCGCAGGAGATCGTCTGCGGGGCGCGCAACTTCGCCCAGGGCGACCGGGTCGTGGTGATCCTCCCCGGCGGCGTGCTGCCCGGCCACTTCCACATCGGTGCGCGCAAGACGTACGGGCGCACCTCCGCCGGCATGATCACCTCCGCGAAGGAGTTGGGCCTGGGCGACGACCACGCGGGCATCATCGTGCTGCCCGAGGACACCCCGGCCAAGCCGGGCGACGACGCCCGCCCGGTGGTCGGCCTCGACGACGTCGTGGTCGAGCTGGAGATCACCCCGGACCGCGGGTACGCGCTCAGCGTCCGGGGTCTCGCCCGCGAGCTGTCCCACGCCCTCGGGGTGCCGTTCCACGACCCCGCCGACCTCCCGGCCCCGGGCGCGACCGCCGAGCCGGCGTACCCGGTCGAGGTCCGCGACATCGTCGGCTGCGACCGGTTCGCCGCCCGGATGGTCCGCGGCGTCGACCCGACCGCGCAGACCCCCGGCTGGCTGTCCAGGCGGCTCACCGTGGCCGGCGTCCGCAGCATCTCGCTGCCGGTCGACATCACCAACTACCTGATGCTCGAACTCGGCCAGCCGATGCACGCCTTCGACGCCGACCGGATCAGCGGCCCGCTGGTGGTCCGCCGGGCCGAGCCGGGGGAGAAGCTGACCACCCTGGACGGGGTCACCCGCACGCTGGTCGCCGAGGACATGGTGATCTGCGACGACACCGGGCCGATCTCGCTCGCCGCGGTGATGGGCGGCGAGACCAGCGAGGTCGTCGCCTCCACCACGAACGTGCTCTTCGAGGCGGCGCACTGGGACCCGGCCATGGTCGGCCGCACCGCCCGGCGGCACAAGCTGTTCAGCGAGGCGGCCAAGCGCTGGGAGCGGGGCGTCGACCCGGCGCTCCCGCTGGTGGCGCTGGAGAAGGCGGTCCGGCTGCTCAGCGAGCACGCCGGTGGCACCGTCGGCGCCGAGATCCTCGACCTCGACCACGTCCGGCCGCGTACCCCGGTGGCCCTGCCGGTGGACCTGCCGTCGCGCCGGGTCGGCGTGGCGTACCCGCCGGAGCGGGTGGTGGAGCTGCTGGAGCAGGTCGGCTGCACGGTCACCCGGGGCGCCGACCGGCTCGGCGAGGACCCGGGCGAGACCGGCGTGGCCGCCGCGGCGGGCAGCGAGGTGCTGAGCGTGATGCCGCCGACCTGGCGGCCCGACCTCACCGACCCGGCCGATCTGGTCGAGGAGGTGGTCCGCCTCGACGGCTACGACCGGGTGCCGTCGGTGCTGCCCACCGCGCCTCCCGGCCGCGGCCTGACCGGGCAGCAGCAGCGTCGCCGGGCGGTCGCCCGGTCGCTCGCCGAGCGCGGGTACGTCGAGGTCCTGGCGCACCCGTTCGTCTCCGCGGAGCTGGTCGACCAGCTCGGCCTGCCGGCCGACGACCCGCGCCGCCCCGCGGTGCGGGTGGCCAACCCGCTGTCCGAGGAGGAGCCGCTGCTGCGCACCACGCTGCTCGGCCCGCTGCTCGGCATCCTCAAGCGCAACGTCGGCCGGGGCCAGCGGGACGTGGCGATCTACGAGATCGGCGTGGTGTTCCACCCGCGTCCGGGCGCCGGCGCCCCGCCGGCCATGGGTGTGGACCGGCGCCCGACCGACGAGGAGTTCGCCCGCGCCGACGCGGTGGTGCCGGACCAGCCGCGGCACGTCGCCGTGGCGCTCACCGGCGAGATGGAGCCGACCGGCTGGTGGGGCGCGGGCCGCGCGGCCGGCTGGGCGGACGCCGTCGAGGCCGGCCGGACCGTGCTGGCCGCCGCCGGCCTCCCGGCCGACCGGGTCACCGTCCGGGCCGCCGAGCGGGCCCCCTGGCACCCCGGCCGCTGCGCCGAGCTGCTGGTGGACGACACGGTGGTCGGGTACGCCGGTGAGCTGCACCCGAACGTGGTGGCGACGCTGGAGCTGCCCCGGCGGACCAGCGTCATGGAGCTGAACCTGGAGGCGCTGCCCGCCGCGCCGGTGGTGGCCGGCCCGGCCGTCTCCACCTTCCCGCCCGCGCTGATCGACGTGGCGCTGGTGGTGGACGAGTCGGTCCCGGCCGCCGAGGTGGAGCGGGCCCTCGTCGAGGGGGCCGGCCCGCTGCTGGAGGACGTCCGGCTCTTCGACGTGTACGCGTCCGAGCAGCTCGGCGCGGGCCGCCGGTCGCTGGCGTACAAGCTGACGTTCCGGGCCCCGGACCGGACCCTCGCGGGCGAGGAGGCGGTGGCCGCCCGGGACGCGGCGGTGGCCGAGGCCGCCCGCCGCTTCGGCGCCACGCTGCGCGGCGCCTGACGAACGCCGGTTACGACGGCCCTGCGGGTTCACCCGCAGGGCCGTCGCCGTCTGTCGAGGGTTTCCCACCCCCTGCGCAGTTTCATGCATCACGCCGTATGAACTTGCAGGGGCGGATCATCGCTGCTAGCCTTCGTTGCATAGTCATGCGGAGGTGAGTATGGGCATCCGAGTCGCGGTCGCCGGGGCGAGCGGGTACGCCGGCGGCGAGCTGCTCCGGCTGCTCGCCGGCCACCCCGAGTTCGACCTGGTCGCCGCCACCGCCCACGCCTCGGCCGGCCGGCCCGTCGCCGCCGTACACCCGCAGCTCGCCGGGCTGGACCTGGCCTTCGGGGCGACCGACCCGACCGCCCTGGCCGACGCGGACCTGGTCTTCCTGGCCCTGCCGCACGGCCAGTCGGCGGCCCTGGCCGCGGCCCTGCCCGGCTCGGTCAAGGTGGTGGACCTCGGCGCCGACCACCGGCTGCGCGACGCCGACGCCTGGGACCGCTACTACGGCGGCGACCACGCCGGCGCCTGGACCTACGGCCTGCCCGAGCTGCCCGGCCAGCGAGCCGCCATCGCCGCGGCCGACCGGGTGGCCAGCACCGGCTGCTACGCGGTCGCCACCACCCTGGCGCTCGCCCCGCTGATCGCCGCCGGCGCGGTCTTCCCCGCCGACGTGGTGGTGGTCGCCGCCTCCGGCACCTCCGGCGCCGGCCGGGCCGCCAAGCCCCACCTGCTCGGCAGCGAGGTGATGGGCGACCTGTCGCCCTACAAGGTCGGCGCCCACCAGCACGTGCCGGAGATCAAGCAGACCACCGGCGCGACCAGCCTCTCCTTCACCCCGGTCCTGGCACCCATGCCGCGGGGCATCCTGGCCACCGTCACCGCCGTCCCCACCGGCGACGCCGACCCGCGCGAGGTGCTGGCCGGGGCGTACGCCGACGAGCCCTTCGTGCACCTGCTGCCCGAGGGGGCGTGGCCGCACACCGCCGCCACGGCCGGCGGCAACTCCTGCCACCTCCAGGCCACCGTCGACGCCGACTCCGGCCGGGTGATCGTGGTCAGCGCCATCGACAACCTGGGCAAGGGCGCGGCCGGCCAGGCCGTGCAGAACGCCAACCTGATGTTCGACCTCCCCGAGACCACCGGCCTGTCGACCTTCGGAGTCGCGCCATGACAGTCACCACCCCCCGGGGCTTCCGCGCCGCCGGCGTGGCCGCCGGCCTCAAGGCCAGCGGCGCCGGCGACGTCGCCCTCGTCGTCAACGACGGACCCGACGCCGGGGTCGCCGGCGTCTTCACCGCCAACCGGGTCAAGGCCGCCCCGGTGCTCTGGACCCAGCAGGTCGTCCGTGGCGGCGTGGTCCGCGCCGTGGTCCTCAACTCCGGCGGCGCCAACGCATGCACCGGCCCGGCCGGCTTCCAGGACACTCACGCCACCGCCGAGCACACCGCCGCCGCGCTCACCGCCAGCAGCCCCCGGCTCATGGTCGGCGCCGGCGAGGTGGCGGTCTGCTCCACCGGCCTGATCGGCGAGCGCCTGCCCATGGAGAAGCTGCTCCCGGGCGTCCGCGGCGCGGTGCGCGGCCTGTCCCGCGACGGCGGTCACCCGGCCGCCGAGGCGATCATGACCACCGACACCCGGCCCAAGACCACCGTGGCCCGGGGGAGCGGCTGGACCGTCGGCGGCATGGCCAAGGGCGCCGGGATGCTCGCCCCGGCCATGGCCACCATGCTCTGCGTGCTCACCACCGACGCGGTGGCCGGGCCGGAGATCCTGGACGCCGCGCTGCGGGCCGCCACCCGGGTCACCTTCGACCGGGTCGACTCCGACGGCTGCATGTCCACCAACGACACCGTGCTGCTGCTGGCCAGCGGCGCGTCCGGCATCGAGCCGACCGAGGCGGAGCTGACCGCGGCGGTCACCGCCGCCTGCCACGACCTGGCCCAGCAGCTGATCGCCGACGCCGAGGGCGCCACCAAGCAGATCGCCATCGACGTGGTCGGCGCGGCCGACGAGGACGACGCGGTCGAGGTGGGCCGCTCGGTGGCCCGGAACAACCTGGTCAAGACCGCCTTGTTCGGCAACGACCCGAACTGGGGGCGGATCCTCGCCGCCGTCGGCACCACCGCCGCCGCCTTCGAGCCGGACGGCGTGGACGTCGCGGTCAACGGGATCTGGGTGTGCCGGGGCGGCGCCGCCGCCGAGGACCGGGCCAAGGTCGACCTCACCGGGCGGGACGTCACCATCCGGATCGACCTGCACGCCGGCGACGCGGCGGCGACGATCTGGACCAACGACCTGTCGCACGCGTACGTGCACGAGAACTCGGCGTACTCGTCGTGAGCGCGAGGAACGCAGCGGAGCGGGGTCCCGCAGTCGCGAACGGAAAGCGGGCGCGGTCATGAGCCTCACCGCCGATCTCACCCGGGCCCAGGTCAAGGCCGAGACGCTGATCGAGGCCCTGCCCTGGCTGGCCCGCTTCTCCGGCGCCACCGTCGTGCTCAAGTACGGCGGCAACGCCATGGTCGACCCCGACCTTCAGCGGGCGTTCGCCGCGGACATGGTCTTCCTCCGGTACGCCGGCCTCAAGCCGGTCGTCGTGCACGGCGGCGGTCCGCAGATCTCCGCCATGCTCGGCCGGCTCGGCATCGCCAGCGAGTTCAAGGGCGGCCTGCGGGTCACCACCCCCGAGGCCATGGACGTCGTCCGGATGGTCCTCGTCGGGCAGGTCGGCCGCGAGCTGGTCGGGTTGATCAACGCGTACGGCCCGTTCGCCGTCGGCCTCTCCGGCGAGGACGCCGGCCTGTTCACCGCGGTGCGCCGCCCGGCGTACGTGGACGGGGAGCCGGTCGACGTCGGGCAGGTGGGCGACGTGGAGTCGGTGGACGTCTCCGCGGTGGCCGACCTCATCGCGGCCGGCCGGATCCCGGTCATCTCCACGGTCGCGCCGGACGTCGACGGGGTGCTGCACAACCTCAACGCCGACACGGCCGCCGCCGCGCTCGCCATCGCGCTGGAGGCGCGCAAGCTGGTCGTCCTCACCGACGTGTCCGGCCTCTACGCCGACTGGCCCGACACGGCCAGCCTGGTCAGCGAGATCACCACCGACGACCTGGCGAAGCTGCTGCCGTCCCTGGAATCGGGGATGGTCCCCAAGATGGAGGCCTGCCTGCGGGCGGTGCGCGGGGGAGTGCCCGCCGCGCACGTCGTCGACGGCCGGGTCGCCCACTCCACGCTCCTCGAAGTGTTCACCTCGGAAGGATTCGGCACGATGGTGATTTCGTCATGAGCACGCTGGTCGAACGCTGGGGCCAGGCCATGATGGACAACTACGGCACCCCGCCGCTGGCGCTCGTCTCCGGCTCCGGCGCCGTCGTGGTCGACGAGGCCGGCCGGGAGTACGTCGACCTGCTCGGCGGCATCGCCGTCAACGCCCTCGGCCATGCCCACCCGGCCGTGGTGGCCGCCGTGTCCCGGCAGGTCGCCACCCTCGGGCACGTGTCCAACCTGTTCGTCGCCGAGCCGCCGGTGGCACTGGCCGAGCTGCTCCTGGCCCTGGCCGGCCGCCCCGGCCGGGTGTTCCTGGCCAACTCCGGCGCCGAGGCCAACGAGGCGGCGTTCAAGCTCTCCCGGCTCACCGGACGCACCCACGTGGTGGCCACCCACGGCGGCTTCCACGGCCGGACCATGGGCGCCCTGGCGCTGACCGGGCAGCCCGCCAAGGCCGACCCGTTCCGCCCGCTGCCCGGCGAGGTCACCCACGTGCCGTACGGCGACGCGGCCGCCCTGGCCAGGGCGGTCACCGACGCCACCGCCATGGTGATCATCGAGCCGATCCAGGGGGAGAACGGCGTCGTCGTCCCGCCGCCCGGCTACCTGGCCGAGGCCCGCCGGATCACCGCCGCGCACGGCGCGCTGCTGGTGCTCGACGAGGTGCAGACCGGCGTCGGCCGCACCGGGCACTGGTTCGCCCACCAGGCCGAGGGCGTCGAGCCGGACGTGGTCACCCTGGCCAAGGGGCTCGGCGGCGGGCTGCCGCTCGGCGCCTGCCTGGCCTTCGGGCGGGCCGCCGAACTGCTGCGCCCCGGCTCGCACGGGACCACGTTCGGGGGCAACCCGATCAGCTGCGCGGCGGCGCTCGCCGTGGTCGCCACCATCGCCAACGAGGGGCTGCTCGACCACGTCAAGCGGATCGGGGAGCGGCTGCGCCGCGGCGTCGAGGCGCTCGGCCACCCGCTCGTCGCCGGTGTCCGCGGCGCCGGCCTGCTGCTCGGCATCGTGCTCGACGCGCCGGTCTCCGGCGCGCTGGCCGGCGCGCTGCGCGAGGCGGGCTTCCTGGTCAACCCGGTGCAGCCGGGGGTGGTCCGGCTCGCCCCGCCGCTGATCCTCAGCGCCGAGCAGGTCGACGCCTTCCTCGCCGCGCTGCCGGCCGCCCTCGAGGCCGCCGCGCCCGCCCCCACCGCCACGGAGGTCCCCGCATGATCCGCCACTTCCTGCGGGACGACGACCTCTCGCCGGCCGAGCAGGCCACCGTGCTCGACCTGGCCGCCCGGATGAAGGCCGACCGGTTCGCGTTCCAGCCCCTCGCCGGGCCGAAGTCGGTGGCGGTGCTCTTCGACAAGCAGAGCCTGCGCACCCGGATCTCCTTCGACGCCGGCATCGCCGAGCTGGGCGGGCACCCGCTCGTGGTGGACACCCAGGTCACCCACTTCGGCCGGGGCGAGACGCTGGCCGACGCCGGCCGGGTGCTGTCCCGCTACGTCGCCGCGATCGTGCTGCGCACCCACGGCGACGACCGGATCGCCGAGGTCGCCACGCACGCCACCGTGCCGGTGGTCAACGCGCTCACCGACACCTACCACCCCTGCCAGCTCCTCGCCGACCTGCTCACCGTCCGCGAACACTTCGGCGCCACCGCCGGGCATACCCTGGCCTACCTCGGGGACGCCGCGAACAACATGGCGCACTCGTACCTGCTGGCCGGGGCGACCGCCGGGATGCACGTGCGGATCGCCGGCCCGGCCGGTTTCCAGCCGGAGCCCGAGATCGTGGCCCGGGCCGAGAAGATCGCCTCCGGCACCGGCGGCTCGGTCCGGGTGCTCACCGACCCGGTCGAGGCGGTCCGCGCCGCCGACGTGGTCGCCACCGACACCTGGACCTCGATGGGCCAGGAGTCCGACGGCCAGGACCGGATCACCCCCTTCCTGCCGTACCAGGTCAACGACGCGCTGCTCGGCCACGCCGCGGCCGACGTGATCGTGCTGCACTGCCTGCCCGCCCACCGGGGCGAGGAGATCACCGACGAGGTGCTCGACGGGCCGCACAGCGCCGTCTTCGACCAGGCGGAGAATCGCCTGCACGCCCAGAAGGCGCTGCTGACGTTTCTTCTGGAGACATCCGGGAGCGCGAGGAGTGAGCCTGCGAGCCCCGCGGTCGCGACCAAGGAGGCTCGGTGACCGCCCCGCTGACCCGTACCGCCCGGCACGCCCGCATCGTCGAGCTGATCCGCGACCAGGCCGTCCACTCGCAGACCGAGCTGGCCGACCTGCTCGCCGGTGACGGCATCCAGGTCACCCAGGCGACCCTGTCCCGGGACCTCAAGGAGCTCGGGGCGGTCACCGCGCGCGGCGGCGACGGGCGGGGCGTCTACCTGATCCCGGAGGACGGCCACCGGCCGCTGCGGGAGGCCGAGGCCGCACCGGCCCGCCTCGTCCGGCTGCTGCGCGAGCTGCTCAACGGGGTCGACTCCAGCGGCAACATCGCCGTGCTGCGCACCCCGCCGGGCGCAGCCCAGTACCTGGCCAGCGCGTTGGACCGAGCGGGCCTGTCCGAGATCGTCGGCACCATCGCCGGCGACGACACCATCCTCGTCGTGGCCCGCGAGGCCGACGGCGGCGCCGCACTGGGCGACAAGCTCGCCGCGTGGGCCCGCCGGGAAGAGAACGTTGAAGGGAGCACCACACCATGACCGAGCGGGTCGTCCTGGCGTACTCCGGGGGTCTCGACACCTCCGTCGCCATTCCCTACCTGGCCGAGCAGACCGGCGCCGAGGTGATCGCGGTCGCGGTCGACGTCGGCCAGGGCGGCGAGGACCTGAACGCCATCCGGCAGCGCGCGCTGGACTGCGGCGCCGTCGAGTCGGAGGTGGTCGACGCGCGCGACGAGTTCGCCGCCGAGTACTGCCTGCCGGCCATTCGGGCCAACGCCCTTTACATGGACCGCTACCCGCTGGTCTCCGCGCTGTCCCGGCCGCTGATCGTCAAGCACCTGGTGGCCGCGGCGAAGAAGCACGGCGGCACCATCGTGTCGCACGGTTGCACCGGCAAGGGCAACGACCAGGTCCGCTTCGAGGTCGGCCTGAGCGCGCTCGCCCCCGACCTGAAGATCATCGCCCCGGCGCGGGACTTCGCCTGGACCCGGGACAAGGCCATCGCCTTCGCCGAGGAGAAGGGGCTGCCGATCGACGTGTCGGCGAAGTCGCCGTACTCCATCGACCAGAACCTGTGGGGCCGTGCCGTGGAGACCGGCTTCCTGGAGGACATCTGGAACGGCCCGATCGAGGACCTCTACTCCTACACGGCCGACCCGGCCGAACCGCGCGACGCCGACGAGGTGGTCATCACCTTCGACGCCGGCGTGCCGGTCGCCGTCGACGGCGAGACCGTCACCCCGTACCAGGCGATCCTGGAGCTGAACCGGCGCGCCGGCGCACAGGGCGTCGGCCGGCTCGACATGGTCGAGGACCGCCTGGTCGGCATCAAGAGCCGCGAGGTGTACGAGGCCCCGGGCGCGATCGCGCTGATCGCCGCCCACCAGGAGCTGGAGGCGGTCACCGTCGAGCGGGACCTGGCCCGGTTCAAGCGCGGCGTCGACCAGCGCTGGGGCGAGCTGGTCTATGACGGCCTCTGGTTCTCGCCGCTGAAGCAGTCGCTCGACGCGTTCATCGACGACGCCCAGCAGCACGTCTCCGGCGAGGTGCGGCTCACCCTGCACGGGGGCCGGGCCACCGTCACCGGCCGGCGCTCGGAGGCCAGCCTCTACGACTTCGGCATGGCCACCTACGACACCGGCGACACCTTCGACCAGTCGCTCGCCAAGGGCTTCGTGCAGCTGTGGGGCCTGCCCAGCAAGATGGCGGCCGCTCGGGACGCCCGGCTGGGCGGCTCCTGACCGTGAGTGCGAGCGCGAGGAGTGAAGGAGCGGGGCGAGTGAGCCCCGCAGTCGGGAGCGAAAGGTGAGCGCTGCCACAATGGGTGGGGTGGACGACAAGAGCCTGACCGAGAACAGCGCCCCCGCCAACCGGACGAGTCTCTGGGGAGGCCGGTTCGCCGGCGGGCCCGCCGAGGCGCTCGCGCGGCTGTCGGTGAGCGTCCAGTTCGACTGGCGCCTCGCCCCGTACGACATCGCCGGCTCTCGGGCGCACGCCCGGGTGCTGGCCGGCGCCGGCCTGCTCGACCCGGAGGAGCTGGGGAGGATCCTGGCCGCACTGGACGACCTGGAGGCCGCCTGCGCCTCCGGGGCGTTCCGGCCCACGGTCGACGACGAGGACGTGCACACCGCCCTGGAGCGCGGCCTGCTGGAGCGGCTCGGCAGCCTCGGCGGCAAGCTGCGCGCCGGCCGCTCCCGCAACGACCAGGTCGCCACCGACATGCGCCTCTACCTGCGCGACCACGCCCGCGGCGTGGCCGCCCGGCTGGTCGAGCTGGCCGAGGCCCTGGTCGAGCAGGCGGAGCGGCACGTGGAGACCGCCGCGCCCGGCATGACCCATCTCCAGCACGCCCAGCCGGTCACCTTCGGGCACTGGCTGCTCGCCCACGTGCAGCCGCTGCTGCGGGACCTGGAGCGGCTGCGTGACTGGGACCACCGGTGCGCCGTCAGCCCGCTCGGCGCGGGCGCGCTCGCCGGCTCCGGCCTGCCGCTGGACCCGGTGGCGGTGGCCAAGGAACTGGGCTTCCGCACGTCCTTCGCCAACTCGATGGACGCGGTGGCCGACCGGGACTTCGTCGCCGAGTTCCTCTTCGCCACCGCGATGATCGGCGTGCACCTGTCCCGCCTCGGCGAGGAGGTGGTGCTGTGGACGTCGCACGAGTTCGGCTGGGTCGAGCTGGACGACGCGTTCGCCACCGGGTCGTCGATCATGCCGCAGAAGAAGAATGCGGACATCGCCGAGCTGGCCCGGGGCAAGTCCGGCCGTCTGGTCGGCGGCCTGATGAGCGTGCTCACCATGCTCAAGGGCCTGCCGATGACCTACGACCGGGACATGCAGGAGGACAAGGAGCCGGCGTTCGACGCGGTCGACACCCTGGAGCTGCTGCTGCCCGCGCTCGCCGGAATGATCTCCACGATGACCGTCCGGGTCGACCGCCTGGTGGCCGCCGCGCCGGTGGGCTTCTCGCTGGCCACCGAGGTCGCCGACTGGCTGGTCCGCCGGAACGTGCCGTTCCGCGACGCGCACGAGATCACCGGCAAGCTGGTGGCGCTCTGCGTGGCCCGTGACTGCGCCCTGGACGAGGTCTCCGACGAGGACCTGGCCGCGGTCAGCGAGCACCTCGCCCCCTCGGTGCGGGACGTGCTCTCGGTGCGCTCCGCCCTGGCCGCCCGGATCACCCCCGGCTCCACCGGCCCCGCGCCGGTGGCCGACCAGCTCGCCGCCGCCGCGGACAAGCTGGCCGGCTGGCGGGACTGGACCGCCGAGCGGGTGGTGCCCCGCTGACTCACCAGGTCGCCGGCCGACGCCGTCGGATGACGCATGCCCGGGCCCCCAGCATCACGCTGGGGGCCCGGGCCGTCTTTAGCCGGTGCGGCAAGGGGCATGCGCGGCGGGACCTAGGGGGCGACGGGATGGACAGAGTTGTCGAACAGCCCACGCCACCGTTTCCCGGGCAGTCCCAGCCGAGGCCGGGACTGGATGCCCGGATGGATCCGCGGCCGCGCAACCAGGCGAAGGCGCTGCGCGGCTCCGGAAAACTCACCGACTGCGCCGCGCTGATCACCGGAGGGGTCAGCGGCATCGGCGCCGCCGTCGCGATCCTGTTCGGTCGGGAGGGGGCGGACGTGGCCATCGTGTGCCTGCCCGAGGAGCAGGAGGACGCGGACCACGTTCGTGAACTGGTGGGGAAAGAGGGACGGCGCTGCCTGGTGCTGACCGGAGACGTGAAGGACTCCTCGTTCTGCGACTCGGCGGTGGAGCGCACCGCCGCGGAGTTCGGCCGGCTGGACATCCTGGTGAACAACGCCGCCATCCTGTTCCAGTACTCGTCGCTGGCGGACGTTCCGGACGAGGCTCTCGACGAGCTGTTCCGCACCAACGTGTCGGCCTACTTCTACATGGCACGCGCGGCGCTGCCGCACCTGCCCGCGGGCGGCTGCATCGTCAACTGCGGTTCGGTCGCCGGTTTCGAGGGCAACCCGTCGCTCATCGGGTACGCGGAGACCAACGGCGCGATCCACACCTTCACCAAGTCGCTGGCGACGGAACTGATCGGGCGGGGCATCCGGGTGAACTGTGTGGCGCCCGGACCGGTGTGGACGCCGTTGAACGCCGCCAGCCGTAGTCCGGAGCGGCTGGCCGGGTACGGGGACCAGACTGACGGCGTACCGCTGGGCCGGCCCGCGCAGCCCGAGGAGATCGCCCCCGCCTTCCTGTTCTTCGCCAGCAACGCGGACAGCAGCTACGTCACCGGTGAGACGTTGGCCCTGTTCGGTGGCCGGGTCCTCGCCCGTTGAACGAGGTGGCCCAGGGCGCCGGGCGCCAGGTCAGGAGGCGAGCCGATGTTTGACCCGAACCCTCCCTTGCGGCCCGTGCACCGGCCCGACGGCTACCTTCGCCTGGAGGACATGGGTCTGATCGGGGACGGCGCGACCGTGGCGCTCGTCGGCGTCGACGGCTCGATCCCCTGGCTGTGCCTACCCCGCTTCGACGCCGAACCGGTTCTCGCCGGCCTTCTCGACAAGCAGCGCGGCGGGCACTTCACCGTCACCGCCCGGGATCTGCGCGAGGCGCGACAGCACTACCTCCCGGACACCGCCGTCCTGGTCACCGAGCTGCGCACCGCCACCGGCCTGCTCCAGATCACCGATGCGATCGTGGTGCGCCCGGGCGCCGATCTCACCGACGACGCACCGGCCGGACGCGCGGAACTCGTCCGCTCGGCGCGCGTCCTCGACGGCACCGTCCGGCTGGACGTCGACCTGCAACCCCGCGACGGCGGCCAGACCCACGCCGCGTTCCACGGCCTGGAAATTCGACCCTCCCGGCGACCCGACCTGCGACTGCACCTGCGCGCCGATCGCCCGCTGACGAGCCTGCCGGCCACCTTCGACCTGCGGGAAGGCGAACACCTGGATCTGGTGCTCTCCTGGGGCCGGGTCCACCGCCACCACCGCTTCGACGCCGAGGAGATGCTGGCGACGACGGCGGACGCGTGGCGACGCTGGATGGCCCACTTCACCTACAGCGGTCCTCAGGAGCCCCTGGTCCGTCGGTCGGCGATCACTCTCAAGCTGTGCGACGACTGGGTCAACGGCGGCATGGTGGCCGCACCGACGTCCTCGCTGCCCGCACCGATCGGGGGCGTCCGCAACTGGGACTACCGCTACGTGTGGGTCCGCGACGCCGCCTTCACCGTGTTCGCCATGCGCCGCGTCGGATTCCGGAACGAAGCGGACGCGTTCCTCGGATGGGTGCTCGACGCCTTCGAGCGCAGCCGGCAACCACGGATCATGTACACCCTCGACGGCGGCCCGGTGCCCGACGAGATCGAGGACCCCGGGCTGGAGGGCTACCGCGGCTCGGCCCCGGTGCACTGGGGCAACAGCGCGGCCGACCAGCGCCAGCACGACGTCTACGGAGAAGTCCTCGACTGCGCTGACCAATGGGTACGCGGTGGAGGGGGAGCTCCAGCCGGCCCTGTGGGCCCACCTGCGCGGGCTCGCTGACGCCGCTGAGTGGGCGTGGCGGGAACCGGATCAGGGGCTCTGGGAGATCCGGGGCGGCGGCCGGGTGTTCACCTACTCAGCCGGGATGTGCCAGGTGGCGCTGGATCGGGCGGCGGCCCTCGCCGAACAGCTCGGCCTGCCCGGATCGACAGCCCGGTGGCGTGCGGCGGCCGCCGAGCTGACCCGACGTGTCCTCGAGGGGTCCTGGGACGAGGAGGCCCAGACGCTCAGCGCTCATCTCGACGGCGGCGGGGTGCTCGACGCGAGCCTGCTGGCCCTGCCACTGCGGCGGGTGCTACCCGCCACCCATCCCCGGATGGTCGCCACCACTGCCGCTGTCGCCCAACGGCTGTCCGCCGGGGACGGGGTGCTCTACCGCTACCTGCACGAGGACGCGCCGGACGGGATCGCAGGCGACGAGGGCGCCTTCGTGCTGTGCAGCTTCTGGCTGGTCGAGAACCTCGTCCAGCAGGGACGCCTCGAAGAGGCGCACGAGCTGTACGGGTCCTTGTGCGCGAGGACGAGCCCGCTCGGTCTGCTGTCCGAACAGATCGACCCCGCCACGGGCGCCTTCATCGGTAACTTCCCGCAAGCATTCAGTCACATCGGGATCATCGCCAGCGGGGTGAGCCTGGCCCGGGCCACATCCGACGCGACCGCCTGACCCGCAAGCCCGGCCGCGACGTTTCGCAGCGACGGGTCACCACAGTGGCCGGAGCCCGTCAGGCCGTGGGGCGCTCGCGCTTGGGCAGCTTCGCCACCACCGCGTCGTACGACCCGTCGAGCGCCTCGCGCAACTCGTCGTCGGGGATGTCGCCGCCGAGCCGGAGGGTGTTCCAACCCGAGCGGCCGATGTAGGGGGAGGGGCGGGCGTCCTCGGGGAACCGGTGCACCCACTCGTCGGCGGCCTCGCGGGACGGGCCGCACTTGACCCCCACCCGCGCCTCGCCGTCGGCGGACCCGAGGAAGGCGAAGATCCGGCTGCCCACCTTGACCACCTCGTCGCCCTCCCACGGCTGGTCCAGCCAGGCGCCCGGCTTCGCCAGGCAGTAGGACAGCATCTCCTCGCGCGTCATCGCATCCCTCTCGTGCCGGTCACCGGACCAGTCTCACCCGCCGCGGTGACAGTCGGCCGGTGCTCAGTCGCCGGTGCCGGTGCGCACGGTCAGCCGCTCGTAGCGCTGGCGGGCCGCCTGGGCGCTGCCCAGACCCAGCCCGAAGGCGATCGCCTGCCAGGTCATCCCCCGGCCGCGGGCCACCTGCAACAGCCCCGCCTCCAGCGCGTCGACCTCGGCGCGCACGTGCGGGATCAGGGTCAGCGCGGCCATCAGGTCCGCCTGGTCGACCGGCTCCTCGCCCTCCGCCAGCTCCGCGCCGCCAGCGAGCGCCATCACCAGCGTCGCCGCCTCGTAGGCGTCGGGGACGTCGGGGTGCGCGTAGCGCCGGCGGCGAGCGTCGGTGCCGGCGTGCCGCTCGGCGATCCGCAGCAGCGCCGCGTAATTGCGGTGCGCCCGCGCCTGGGCAGCATCCGGAGCGGCGAACGGGTCGTTGTCCAACGTGACCATGTCGTTCATCCCACACCCTTGAACGACCCTTTGTCAACACCCCGTTGAAAGCAATTCGTGCTCACCTCTGGGCGAGGTCGCTCGGGGTTCACGCGTTCACCTGGCCGTGGCCAGGATGTGCCACGGCGCCAACATGACGTTTGCCAGCCGTTGCCCACGGCGGGCGGGACTAGTTCGCTTCATAGCCATGATCATGTCCATGACCGCCGGCAGACGGGCCGTCGCCACAGCGACGGTCCCGCTCCTGGCATTGACACTGCTCACCGCGGGTGCGGCGACCGCCGCGCCCGCGAGCGGGCCACCCCAGACCGTGATCGTCGAGTTCGAGGCGACCCCGACGATCGCCGCCGCGCCCGGGCCCGGCACCGTCGACGCGCAGTCGGCCGACCGGGTACGCCAGGCCCGCGCCGCCGTCGACGGCGTCGAGCACGGCGTGACCGAAGCGGCCAGGCGCGCCCGGATCACTCTCACCCACCGGCGGTCGTACCACGTCCTGCTGCCCGGCATGGCGGTGGAGGTGCCGGCCGGCCAGGTCGACGCCCTGCGCCGGCTGCCCGGCGTCAAGTCGGTGCACGGCGTACAGACGTTCCAGATCCATGCCGTGGACGGCGCACCGGCGAACCTCCGCACCGGGCCGGGCGGCGGCGCGGCGGCCCCCCTCGACAGCGTGCCGCTGATCGGCGCCCCGCAGGTCTGGCAGCGCAAGGACCCGGCCGGCCGGCCGGTACGCGGCGCCAGCGTCACCGTGGCGGTCATCGACACCGGCATCGACTACCGGCACCCCGCGCTGGGCGGCGGCTTCGGCCCCGGCCACAAGGTCGCCGGCGGCTACGACTTCGTCAACGACGACGCCGACCCGGCCGACGACAACGCCCACGGCACCCACGTGGCGGGCATCATCGCGGGCACCGGCGCGGGCGGTCCCATGGCGGTCACCGGCGTCGCGCCGGACGCCACGCTCACCGCGTACAAGGTGTTCGACGCGGGCGGGTCCGGTACCGACGAGGACATCCTCGCCGGCATCGAGGCCGCGGTCGACCCGGCCAACCCGAACCGGGCCGACGTGATCAACATGAGCTTCGGCGGCCAGGGCGACGGCAGCGATCCGATCGGACAGGCTGCGACCCGGGCCGCCCAGGCCGGCGTGGTGGTGGTCGCCGCCGCCGGAAACTCCGGCCCGGGCGAACGGACCATCGGCAGCCCGGCCGCCGCCGACGGGGTGATCGCCGTCGGCGCCTCCACCAGCGGCCTGCGTCAACCGGTCGCGCACCTGGCCAGCCCCGTCTGGGAGCGGGTCGAGGCGATCCGCAACCCGTCTTCGGCCAACCCGCCCGCCAGGCCGGTGACCGGCGACGTGGTGGATCTCGGCGAGGGCACCCCGGACGACCTCGCCAGGGCGGGCGACATCCGCGGCAAGGTGGTGCTCCTCGCCGGCGTGGTGAACTTCGACGTGGACCTCCTGATGGAGGCGGAACGGCGGGGAGCCATCGCCGCAATCCGCTACAACCCCGGCGTCGACCTCGGGCCGATGGAGTCGGGGGTGCTGCCCGCCAAGGCGTCGACCACCCTCGGCGCCGAGGACGACCTGCGCTTCGACCGGCTGGTCATCCTCGACTCCTTCGACCCCAACCAGTACCTGCAGTTCCACACCCTGCTGGCCGCCGGTCGGACACGGATCACCATCTCCGGCGAGGACGCCACCGACGAGATCGCCGACTTCTCCTCCCGCGGCCCCGGCCCGCGCTGGCAGCTCAAGCCCGAGATCGTCGCCCCCGGCGTGGAGATCCGCTCGTCGGTGCCGACCGACCTCTGGGCGCCCGGCGTCTTCCGGCTCAGCGGCACCAGCATGGCCGCCCCGCACGTCGCCGGAGCGGCCGCGCTGCTGCGTCAACTCCGGCCGGAGCTGCCCGCGCCTCGGGTCGCCGCCGCGCTGATCGGCTCGGCCAGGGCCGTGCCGAACGGGCCCGCCGTGGCGGGGGCCGGCCGGCTGGACGTCGCCTCGGCGGTCGGCGCCGTGGTGACCGCCGATCCGCCCGCGCTGTCGTTCGGCCTGGCCGACCTGTCCCGCGACCAGGTGCGGGCCACCCGCACGGTGGCGCTGCGCAACGACGGTGACGAGCCCCAGCGGCTGCGTCTCGGCATCACCCCTGCGGCCGGCAGTCCCGGTACGGCCCAGGTCGAACCGAGCACGGTGACGGTCGCCGCCGGCGGCCGGGCCACGGTGACCGTACGGATCACCACCACCGGTCCGGACCAGGGCAGTGGCGACGTCTCCGGCTGGCTGACCGTCGACGCGCCCGAGGGCACCCCGGACCTGCGGGTGCCGTACCTGCTCGCGGTGCGTACCCCCGAGGTGTACGTCTCGCCCGACCCGAGCGACGGCCACACCGAGGTCTTCACGTACACGCTGGAGTCGGCCGCCGCCGCGCCCACCGTGACGATCCGCTCGCCGAACGGCCAGCAGACCGCGGTGACCATGCAGGCCGACCACGACCTGTGGTGGCGGGCCCCGGTCATCGGATCCGAGCCGGGCGTCCACACGGCGACGGTCACGGTGCCCACGGCGTCCGGACCGACGCTGGTCGGGCGGACCACGTTCGACGTCGCGGAGCCGCAGGGCGACAGCCGCTGGGAACTGGTCGGGCCGAACTCGACCGGCGGCACGGTGAGCACCACCGCCGCCGACCCGAACCGGCTCGTGGTCGCGCCGTCCTACACCGCCGGTATCTGGCTCACCACCGACCACGCCCGTACCTGGCGGTACGAGCGGCTCACCCCGGTGGCCAGCACCGCGAGCCAGCCGAAGGTGCTGATCGACCAGAAGCGGGCGGACCGGATGTGGGTCGCCGTCAACAACTGGGACACCTACCACGGCAGGGTGCTGCGCACGGACGACGCCGGCACGACCTGGCAGACGCTGTCCTTCCCGGACGCGTGGGTCGACGGGTTCGCCCAGGATCCGTCCGGCACGCTGGTCGCGGTGACCGGTGACACCCTCCGGACCAGCCGGGACGGTGGTGAGACCTGGACGGCGACGGCCGCCCCGTGGACGGGTGGCGTCTGGGGCACGGAGTTCGCCGGGGAAGACCTGTACGTGGCGACCGACGACGGCGTCTGGCGGTGGGCCGGTCTGTCCGGCGTCCCGCAGCTCGTCCGTGCCGTCGGCGACTACACCACCTGGCCCAGGAGCCTGGCCGTGGTCGGCGACACCGTGGTGGTGGGCCAGATCGACGACAGCGTCTGGGGCACCACCGACAGCGGCAGGAACTGGCAGCGGATGACGGCAGTCGACAACCTGGCCGCGGTCAGCGGCACGGGCGACACCCTGCTGGCCGACGGGTCCGACGAGGCGCAGCTGAGCCGCGACCGCGGCCGGACCTGGAGCCGGGTCGAGAAGCCGGTCCACGCGACCACGTACGACGTGGCGCAGTGGCCGGGCGACGACCGTACGCTGCTGCTCGGCATGGAGGGTGTGGGCGTGTACGCCACCGGCGACGCGAAGACCTTCACCCGCGTCGGCGTACCCGGGCAGTCGGTCAACGAGCTCGCGGTGACCGACGAGAAGCTGCTCGCCGGCACTGACGTCGACCTGTACAGCGCGCAACTCCCGGCGGATCCGGCCCAACTGGACTGGGGCGCCTCCGGCGCCGAGGGTCAGGCGGGACTGACGGTCAGCGGGCTGGCGGTCTCGCCGTCCGATCCCCGGACGGTCTGGAAGCTCTACCGGGACGCCCTGTCCCTCGGCCGGCTCGTGCGCAGCCGGGACGCGGGCGCCACCTGGTCCGACGTCGTCCAGCTCGACGGCACCCCACTGGGGCTCGCGGTGCACCCGGCCGACCCCCGGCAGATCTTCATCCCCTACGTCGACCTGCGGGGCAGAGGACTCTTCGTCAGCCGGGACGGCGGCACGTCGTGGAAGAAGATCGACCACAAGGCGCTGTACTCGGCGGTCGCGGGTGACCCCGGGGACGCCAGGCGGGTGTGGCTGGGCGACGAGGACGGCCTGTGGCGCTCCGACGATGGCGGCGCCACCCGGGTCAAGGTGCTCGACGGCCCGGTGACCGCGCTGAGCGTCGACAAGCGCCGAATCGTCGCCGGGGGCGCGGCGATCCGGGTGAGCACCGACGGGGGACGTACCTTCACGGCGGCGCACCAGCTGGGTGCCGGCCGGGACGGGCTGCCCATCCAGGTCAGCCAGATCGTCGCGTCCGGCGACAACCTGTACGCCGGCACCGGCGCGTACTCGCCGGCCGGGTTGATCCGGGGCGGCCGGGGCGTGCTGCGCAGCACGGACGGCGGTCTTACCTGGGTGAACATCGGGGCGGGCCTGCCCGATCCGTCGGTGCGCGCCCTGGTGACCAGCCCCGACGGCCGCTGGTTGTACGCCGGCACCGGCTCCGGTGGCGTCTATCGGCTGCCGATCCGCGACTGAACCGACAGCCGTGTCGCTGGGGCGCCGCGTCGATGGCGTCCCAGCGGCCCGGCCGACGACGGTCGAGAGATCGCCTACGCGCGCGGCCCGGCGGTCCGCTCTCCATTTCGACGCCTGGGTACGTGACGACGGTACGAGCTCACCGTGGCATCACCGGTGATCCAGAAACGCCATGGAACGTCGTGCGCAGCGGCCACCCCGACCCGCGGGCCTGCGGAGATGGCTGCCGGCGCAACCGGGCGGGTGGGTGGCGTCAACAGGAGCGGGCCCGTCCCGTCGAGGACCGAAGTGCCGTTCGCTTCGGCGCTGACTCCCAGCGCGACGACCAGCCGAGCCGGCCCCCGCGCGAGGTCGCGGTCCGCCACCTCCCCGCGGCGCTTGCGGGCCAGGTCCAAGCCGTCCACGACCTCGCCCGCTCGCAGCAGGACCGCCGCCGCCTCTCCCTCCCGGCCGCAGACGATGTTCAAGCACCAGTGAACGCCGAACACGAAGTAGGTGTAGGCGTGCCCGGGCGGCCCGAACATGACCCTGGTCCTGGGAGTGGGCCCCCGATGAGCATGCGAGGCGGGGTCTTCGCCGGTGCCCGCGTACGCCTCGACCTCGGTCAGCCTGATCCGGACGCCTCCGGCCGAGAGCTCCCAGCCGAGGAGCGTCTGCGCCGTCTCGGGCACCTCTGCGGCGGGAGCATGAAGCCAGGAGTAGTCCACCGGTCCAGGAAACGACGGAAACCGGCGATCGACAAACCGACAGCGATGACGCCGCCGGACGGTGACCGGCGCTGGGCGCGTCGGGTGGGAATCCTGTCGGTGGGTGTGGCGATAATCACGGCACCCCGACGATGGAGGACGTCATGGCGACCCTGCTCGCGATCGGCACCGGCAAGGGCCTCTTCCTGGCCACCAGCCCCGACCGGCGCGACTGGGCGGTGAGCGGCCCGCACTTCCCGATGACCGGGGTCTACGCGGTCGCCGTCGACAAGCGCCCCGACCGGCCCCGGCTGCTGGCCGGCATGACCAGCTCGCACTTCGGCCCCAGCGTGGCCACCAGCGGCGACCTGGGTGACTCCTGGCAGGAGCCGGAGCAGGCGCCGGTGGCGTTCCCGGCCGAGACCGGGGCCAGCCTGGGGCGGGTCTGGCAGCTCACCCCGGCGGGCCCGGACCAGCCCGACGTGGTGTGGGCGGGCACCGAACCGTCCGCGCTGTTCCGCTCCGAGGACGGCGGGCGCAGCTTCAGCCTGGTCCGGGCGCTCTGGGACCACCCGCACCGGGAGCGGTGGGGCGCGGGCTTCGGCGGCCAGGCCGTCCACAGCGTGCTCCCGCACCCGAGCGACCCGGCCCGGATGGCGGTGGCGATGTCCACCGGCGGGGTCTACCGCACCGAGGACGCGGGGGCGAGCTGGGCGCCGGGCAACACCGGCATCCGGGCGTACTTCCTCCCCGACGAGTGGCCCGAGTTCGGCCAGTGCGTCCACAAGATCGCCCGCGACGCCGGCCGCCCCGACCGGCTGTACGCGCAGAACCACCACGGCGTCTACCGTTCCGACGACGACGGCCGCAGCTGGACCTCGATTGCCGCGGGCCTGCCCAGCGACTTCGGCTTCCCGATCGTCGCCCACCCCTCCCGCCCGGGCACGGTCTACGCCTTCCCGCTGACCGCCGATGCCGAGCGGTTCCCGGTCGACCGGCGCTGCCGGGTCTACCGCTCGGCCGACGCGGGCGAGAGCTGGGAGCCGCTCACCGCCGGCCTGCCCGAGGGGCCCTTCTATCCCTCGGTGCTGCGCGACGCCATGTGCGCCGACGACCACGACCCGGCCGGGGTCTACTTCGGCACCCGCTCGGGCGAGGTCTACGTCAGCGCCGACGACGGCGACTCCTGGTCGCAGGTCGCCGCGCACCTGCCGGACGTGCTCTGCGTCCGGGCCGTGGAGGTCTGAGTGGTCACCGTGCTGCTGCCCGGGCCGCTCCGCGCCGAGACCGGCGGCGAGGGCCGGCTGACTGTGGCCGCCACCGGCACGCTGCGCGCGGTCCTCGACGAGCTGGCCACCGCCTGGCCCCGGCTGGCCCGCCGGATCCGCGACGAGCGCGGCGAGCTGCGCCGGTACGTCAACGTCTACGTCGACGGCGAGGACTGCCGCCACGTCGGTGGCCTGGACGCGGCGGTCGCCGACGGCACCGAGGTGCAGGTGCTGCCCTCGGTGGCCGGCGGCTGATCCACCCCTCACTGCGGGCGTGCCGTGGGTGAGCCGGGCCACGCGGCGGTGGGGCCGGGGTGGAATAGTTGCTGCGTCAAATATGTTGTGCGCAGCGATTCCGGGCCGCATCGGTCCGGACCCCACGCAAGGAGCTGGTCATGCAGTTCGGAGTCTTCACCGTCGGCGACGTCACGGTCGACCCGACCAACGGGCGGCTGCCGTCCGAGCATGAGCGGATCAAGGCCATGGTGGCCATCGCGCTGAAGGCCGAGGAGGTCGGGCTGGACGTGTTCGCCACCGGCGAGCACCACAACCCGCCGTTCGTGCCGTCGTCGCCCACCACCCTGCTCGGCCACATCGCGGCCCGCACCGAGCGGCTGCTGCTGTCCACCGCGACCACGCTGATCACCACCAACGACCCGGTGAAGCTCGCCGAGGACTACGCGATGCTGCAGCACCTGGCCGACGGCCGGGTGGACCTGATGATGGGCCGCGGCAACACCGGCCCGGTCTATCCCTGGTTCGGGCAGGACATCCGCAACGGCATCCCGCTCGCCATCGAGAACTACGACCTGCTGCGCCGGCTGTGGCGCGAGGACGTGGTCGACTGGAAGGGCCGGTTCCGCACCCCGCTGCAGTCGTTCACCTCGACCCCACGCCCGCTCGACGGCGTGCCGCCGTTCGTCTGGCACGGCTCGATCCGCAGCCCCGAGATCGCCGAGCAGGCCGCCTACTACGGCGACGGATTCTTCGCCAACCACATCTTCTGGCCGAAGGAGCACACCCAGCGGATGGTGGACCTCTACCGGCAGCGCTTCGCGCACTACGGCCACGGCTCCGCGGACCAGGCCATCGTCGGCCTCGGCGGCCAGGTCTTCATGCGGAAGAACTCGCAGGACGCGGTACGCGAGTTCCGGCCGTACTTCGACAACGCCCCGGTCTACGGGCACGGGCCGTCGATGGAGGAGTTCACCCGGGAGACCCCGCTGACCGTTGGCAGCCCGCAGCAGGTCATCGACCGGACGCTGGGCTTCCGCGAGTACGTCGGCGACTACCAGCGCCAGCTCTTCCTGATGGACCACGCCGGGCTGCCGCTGAAGACCGTCCTGGAGCAGCTCGACCTCCTGGGCGAGGAGGTCGTTCCCGTGCTGCGCAAGGAGTTCGACTCGCTGCGTCCCGCGCACGTGCCCGAGGCGCCGACGCACGCCTCGCTGCTGGCCGCGGCAGGCGGCGCCAAGGACAGCACCGTCCACGCCGTCGACGACGTGACCGGCAAGGCGCCCGAGGAGGACCGATGACCCGGCGCACCCTGGCGGTCGTCTCGGCCGGCCTCGGTCAGCCCTCGTCGACCCGGCTGCTCGCCGACCAGCTCGCCGCGGCCGCCCGCGACGAGCTGGTCCGGCGCGGCGCCGAGGTGGAGATCCACACCGTGGAGCTGCGCGAGCACGCCCACGACGTGGTCAACCACCTGCTCACCGGATTCCCGCCGGCTGCCCTGCGCGCGGCGCTGGACACCGTGGCCGGGGCCGACGGTCTGATCGCCGTCACCCCGATCTTCACCGCCTCGTACAGCGGGCTGTTCAAGTCGTTCTTCGACGTGGTGGAGAAGGAGGCGCTGGCCGACCGGCCGGTGCTGATCGGCGCCACCGGCGGCACCGCCCGGCACTCGCTCGCCCTGGAGCACGCGGTCCGGCCGATGTTCGCGTACCTGCGGGCGGTGGTGATGCCGACGGCGGTCTTCGCCGCGCCGGAGGACTGGGCCGGCGACGGCGAGGACAGCGCGCTGCGGGCCCGGATCCGGCGCGCCGGGATCGAGCTGGCCGAGCAGGTGGACCGCCGCCCGGCGGCGACCGGCCCGGCCGACCCGTTCGCCCTCACCACCAGCTTCGAGGACCTGCTCGCCGGCCGCGACGGAGCCTGACCCCGACGCCGGCCGGCGACCTCAGTCGTCGGCCGGCTCGTAGGGGTGCGCCACCAGCACCGGGCAGTGGGCGTGCTGCACCAGCGCCTGGCTGACCGAGCCGAGCAGCAGCCCGGCGAAGCCACCCCGGCCCCGGGAGCCGACCACCACCAGTGCCGCCTCCCCGCTCGCCTCGATCAGCGCCCGCTCCGGGGACTCGCCCCGCATGGGCCGCTCGACCACGCTCAGCACCGGATGGTCCGTGCGGATCCGGGCGGCGGCCCCGGCCAGCAGCTCCGCCGACTCGGCCTGCGCCGCGGCGGTGGATTCCGCCGCGGCCTCCGGCGCCACCGCGCCCCGCTCCGGCACGCGCACGTGCACCAGCACCAGGTCGGCGTCCCGGCGGACCGCCTCGTCGGCGGCGAGCCGGACGGCGTACCCGGCCGACTCGGAGCCGTCGACCCCGACCAGCACCGGCCCCCGCACCGGGATGGGCTGCTCCGCCGGGCGGACCACCAGCACCGGGCAGTGCGCGTGCTGCGCCACCTGGTTGCTGACCGAGCCGAGCAGCAGCCCGGCGAAGCCGCCCACGCCCCGGCTGCCCACCACCACGAGCTCGGCCCGGCGGGATTCCTCGATCAGGGTGACGCCCGGGCCGCCGGCCACCTGGCGCACCTCCACCCGCAGGGTCGGATGCCGGTCGACCAGCTCGGCGGCTGCCTGCTCCAGCATCTTCCGCGATTCCGCGGTCGGCGCCGGCACCCCGAGGTCGTACGGGTTGAGCGGCACGCCGTAGCCGAGCGGGTGCAGGTAGCCGTGCACCAGGTGCAGCGGCCGGGCCCGCGCGACGGCGGCCCGCGCGGCGTGTTCGGCGGCGGTGAGACTGGTCGACGATCCGTCGACACCCACCACGACAGGTCGGTTCATCGGCATCCTTCCGGTCGGCTCCGCCCATTGTCGACGACAGCCGGGCCCGTGGCGCCCGAACTCCGACGGCCGCCGGCGGAGGCCTTGCGCCCGCGCGGCCCGGGACAAACGGCCCTGGCGGTTCGGGCCGGACGAGTGTCAGCTGGAGTCGGGACGATCCGGCCCGACAGTGACCCGCACCCCACCGGGACCCGGTGGGCGGCCGGGTTCCTCGTCCCACCTGGGAGGCGAGCGACCGATGACCCCGCTGGAGATGCTCCGCGCACACCCCTTCCTCGCCGGGCTGCCCGAGGAGTGGCTGCCCCCGCTGACCGGCTACGCCCGCCCGGTGGTCTGGCACCCCGGGCACCGGCTGTTCCGCGCCGGGCAGCCGGCCGAGCGGTTCTGGCTGGTCCGCGGCGGCCAGGTGGCGCTGGACTTCCCGGTGCCCCGCCGCGGTGACGTGGGGATCGAGACGATCGGCCCGGGCGGGGTGCTCGGCTGGTCCTGGCTCTTCCCGCCCTACCGCTGGCAGTTCGGCGCGGTCGCCGTCCAGCGCAGCACCGCGGTCGAACTCAGCGCCGCGGGCGTGCGCCGGCTGATGGAGTCCGACGACGCGCTGGGCCGGCAGCTCACCACCCGCTTCATGAGCGTCGTGGTGGACCGGCTCCAGGCCGCCCGGGTCCGCCTGCTCGACCTCTACGATCTCCCGGCGGTGCTGCCGCCGACCGGCTGACCGACCGTGTGCCGGTGGACGACCAGGTCGTCCACCTCCAGCCGGCCGATCCGCAGCTCCCGGATCACCGCCCGCCGGACGGCCAGGCGGGCGATCATCAGCCGGCCGATCGCCACCGCGCCGAGCGCCGCCGCGGCGAGCGCCAGCGGCGCAGCCGCCGTCGGGCCCAGGGCACGCGGGCCGGCCGCCGTCGGCCCGACGACGGAGGGTCGGAGGGTGCGCATCGGAAAAGCTCGCCCGCGCGGGCGCTGAAGCATCCTGTTCACCCGTGGATCCTCTGCTCCCACCCGGCTCGTCCGGCGCCGATCCCGGCGCCGGTCCATCGGCAGGGTGACGGGACGTCGCCCGGCGGCGTAGCCGGACGCGGACCGCGTCGGACGTCCCGGTCCTGTCGGTTGCCCCGGTTATCCTCCGGCGGTGACCAGTGAGGTGCGGCTCCGCCCGGTACGTGACGAGGACCTGCCCGCGTTCTTCGCCCACGAGCAGGACCCGCAGGCCAACTGGATGGCCGCCTTCGGCCCGAAGGATCCGGCCGACCGGGCCGCCTTCGACGCACACTGGGCCCGCATCCGCGCCGACCCGCGCATCGTCAACCGCACCGTGACCGTCGACGGCGCGGTCGTCGGGCGCGTGGCCGCCTTCCCGGTGGGGGAGAACACCGAGGTCAGCTACTGGATCGACCCGGCCCGCTGGGGCCGGGGGCACGCCACGGCCGCGCTCGCCGCGCTGCTGCGCGAGCTGCCGCAGCGGCCGGTGCACGCGCGCGCCGCCAAGGACAACGCCGCCTCCCTCGCCGTGCTGCGCAAGTGCGGCTTCGTGGTGGTCGGCGAGGACTCCGGATACGCCGAGGGCCGCGGCGCCGAGGTCGAGGAGTACGTCCTGGAGCTGCCCGGCGAGGCGGCTGACCAGGGCGACCACTAGTCTCCCCGGGGTGAACTGGCTGGAACTCGTCGGCTGGGCCGGCTCCGCGCTGCTGGTCTGGTCGCTGCTGCAGACCCGCCTCCTGCGGCTGCGCGCGCTCAACCTGCTCGGCTGCCTCATCCTGATCGGCTACAACGCCGCCGTGCACGTGTGGCCCATGGTCGGGCTCAACGTCGTGCTCGCCGTGATCAACGTGTGGTACCTGCGGAAGATGCTCGCCACCCGGCACGACGAGCGGACCTACGAGGTGGTCGAGGTGGGCACCGGGGACGCCTTCCTGGCCCACACCCTGCGGGTGCACGCCGCCGACATCGCCCGGTTCAACCCGGACTTCCACTGGGACCCGGCCGCCGCCGACCGCTCGGCGTTCCTGGTGGTCCGCGCCGACGAGGTGGTCGGTGTGGTGGTCTCGCACGCCGAGCCCGGCGGGGTGGCCCAGATCGACCTCGACTACGTGACCCCGCCGTTCCGCGACTTCACCCCGGGCGAGTTCGTCTACCGGCGCAGCCGGCTCTTCACCGACCGGGGCTTCCGCCGGGTGGTCAGCCCGCGCGGCATGGTCGCCCCCTACTACCACCGGCTCGGCTTCCGTCCCGAGGGCGACGCGTACGTGCTGGACGTGTCCGCGCCCGCCTGATCGGCCGCCCGGAGGATTGCCCGGCCCGCCCGCGGGGCACAGAGGGGCGACGCCGCCCGGCACCGGTCGGCGACGGGGCGGCCATGGCGGCCGGCCCGGGGCGGGTCGAGGGGGAGAGAACCGGGCGTGCAGAGCTACTGGAGCCAGCTGGCCCTGGTCGGAGTTCTGGTGATCGTCAACGCGGCCTTCGCCGGCAGCGAGATGGCCCTGGTCTCGCTGCGCGACAGCCAGCTCCAGCGGCTGGAACGCGGCAGCCGCGCCGGCCGCACCCTGGCCCGGCTCGCCAAGGACCCCAACCGGTTCCTGGCCACCATCCAGATCGGCATCACCCTGGCCGGCTTCCTGGCCTCCGCCGCCGCGGCGGTGTCCCTCGCGAAGCCCCTCGTCCCGCTGCTCGGGGTGTTCGGCGACGCCGCCGAGACGTTCGCCATCGTCGCGGTCACCCTGGCGCTGACCTTCGTCACCCTGGTCTTCGGCGAGCTGGCGCCGAAGCGGATCGCCATGCAGTCCGCCGAGCGGTGGGCCCTCGTCGTGGCCCGCCCGCTCGACCTGCTGGCCGCCCTCACCCGCCCGGCGGTCTGGGCCCTCGGCGCCACCAGCGACCTGGTGGTCCGCCTGTTCGGGCTGAACCCGAAGCACGAGCCGGACGAGATCGGCCCGGACGAGCTGCGCGACATCGTGGCCGGCAACCACGGCTTCACCAAGGAGCAGCGCACCATCATCGCCGGCGCCGTCGAGATCGCGGACCGGCAACTGCGGGCGGTGCTCGTACCCCGGTTGCAGGTATTCACCCTGGACAGCGGGACGACCGCGGAGGCCGCCCGGCTGGTCCTGGCCGCGACCGGCCACTCCCGGGCGCCGGTGGTCCGGCACGGCGGCCTGGACGACGCGGTCGGGGTGATCCACCTGCGCGACCTGGTCGGCGTCCCCGACGACCGGCCGGTGGACGAGATCGCCCGGCCGCCCATGCTGCTGCCGGACTCGCTGCCGGTGGTCGACGCGCTGCGCCAGTTCAAGGCGGAGCGCCAGCACATCGCGCTGGTGGTCGACGAGCGCGGCGCGGTCGACGGCATCGTCACCCTGGAGGACATCCTCGAGGAGATCGTCGGCGAGATCTACGACGAGACCGACCGGGACCTCAGCTCGGTGCGCACCGAGGAGGACGGGACGCTGGTGCTGCCCGGCACCTTCCCGGTGCACGACCTCACCGACCTCGGCGTCGAGCTGCCCAACCGCCCCGCCGGCGACTACACCACCATCGCCGGGCTGGTGCTCATCTGCCTCGGGCACATCCCCACGGTGGCCGGGGAGCGGGTCCGGGTCGACGGCTGGGACCTCGCCGTGGGCGGCGTCGACCATCACGCCATCACCGAGGTCCGGGTCCGCCGGCACGTCCGCCGTGACCGTCCCGAGGACGCCGACGCCGCCGACGCCCCGGTGCTCGACCAGGCGCGCGGCTGACCCTCAGCGGTGCTCGGCCGGCGGGCCGAACGGGAAGTCCGGCACCGGCGGGAGCAACTGCACCGAGTCGGCGGACACCTGACGGGTGCTGCGCCCCAGCACCCGGGTTATCGCGCGCAGCAGCCACGGTCCCGACGGGTGCCGCTCCGGCCCGATCAGCCGGCTGGTGACCCGGGTCCACCAGTGGCCTGCGACGATCACGTCCGTGACCCGCAGCCGCTCCGGCGGCCAGCCGCCCCGCACCACCACGTCGACCACCCGGCCCAACCGCCGCCCGTGCAGGTCGTACGCGGTCCGGCCGAGCAGCTCACCCGCCCGCACGGTTCGCCCCCGGAATCCGGTCGATCAGGTGCCGGCGCAGCCAGGACTCCACCGGCGAGGGCGGCAGGTCGGCCGCCGGGCAGCGCAGCCGCACCACGCTGTCCACCCGGTCGATCTGGGTGAGCGGGATGCGCAGCGGCGGCACCGGCGGGTCGTCGGTGAACCGGTCCGCGACGGCCACCAGGAGCCGCCCGATCCAGCCGCCGATCCGCTGCCCGAGCGCCGCCTGGCCGCTGAGCAGGCAGTCCACGTACGGGTAGCCCTCCTCGTCGATGGCGAGCGCGATGTCGTCGACCCGGCCGACGAGCCGGCCGTCGACGTCGACGATCTGCCGGTCGAGCAGCTGTTTGGCGAGCTGGATCCTCATCGCCCCATCCTCGTGATGATCGCCAGGGGGATCGCCGCCACCGAGGCGGCGACGATGAGCAGCAGGAACACCGCCCCGAGCAGGTTCGTCCACCACCCGTTGACCCGGTCGCCGAGGTAGTTGCGATCATTCGCCACCACGAGGATCGGCAGGTAGGTCAGCGGCAGCACCACCGCGCTGAGCACCAGCATGTACTCGGTGAGCCGGACCGGGTCCACGGCGGTCATCAGCAGCAGCACCCCCAGCAGCAGCCCGACGAGCAGCACGCTGTGGAACCGGGCCGCCTCCCGCGGGCTGACCCGCTTGCCCCACTGCCAGCCGAAGTACTGCGACGCCGCGTACGCCGCCGACAGCCCGGTCTCCAACGCCGCCCCGAAGGTCACCGCGAAGAACGCCAGCACCGCGACGGCCAGGCCGGCCCCGCCCAGCGCGGTCACCACCGGCCGGGCTACCTGGTCGAGGGTGTCCAGCGACGCCCCCGACGGGTGGTAGGCCACCGTCGCCACGGCGATCAACGACAGCGCCAGGAAGCCGCCGACCGGGAAGCCGATCAGCACGTTCGACCGGGCGTGCGCCAGGTCGGCGGCGCTCCACCGCTCCTCGACCCCGCCGGAGGAGAAGAAGAACACCTCGTACGGGCTGACCGTCGAGGCGAACAGGGCCACCGCCACGAACCAGTACACCGACCAGCCCTCGCCGGCGGAGCTGATCCGCAGCGCCCCGTGCCCGAGCTCCGCCCAGTCGGTGGGCAGCGCGAACAGCGCCACCGCGAAGACCAGCAGCGCCAGCCCGGCCAGCCCGAAGACCCGTTCCATCAGCTCGAAGCGCATCCGCCACAGCACCAGCCAGACCGCCACCGCGGCCACCGGCACCCAGAGCAGGTAGCTCAACCCGGTCGCGAGCTGCAACGCCAGCGCCACCCCGCCCAGCTCGGCGGCCAGGGTGATCACCGTGACGAGCCAGGAGGCGACCAGGTTGAGCAGCGCCACCCGCGGCCCCAGCCGCTCCCGGACCAGGTCGAACACCGCCCGGCCGCTCACCGCCGCGATCCGGCCGGCCATTTCCGCGTACGCGCAGATGCCCACCACCCCGACGAGCAGCACCCAGGAGTGGGCCATCCCGAAGCGGGCGCCGGCCTGGCTCGCCGCCACCAGGTCGCCGATGTCGACGAAGCCGCCGACGGCGGAGAGCACGCCGAGCGTGGCCGCGAGGAGCTTCCTCACGTCGGCTCGGGAACGGGCGGTCTCATCGACGCGACGATATCGGCGTCAGATCCCCGTTCTCGGGCGAATCGGCCAGCCCGGGATCAGGCGGCGGTGAGGTTCTGCAGCCGCACCTGGCCGCGCGCGACCAGCCGGCCGCCCTCGTCGGTGATCTCCACGAGCCAGAGCTGCTGGCTGCGGCCCCGGTGGATCGGGGTGCCGACCGCGGTCAGCTCGCCGTCGCGGACGGCCCGCAGGAAGTCGGTCTGGTTGGAGACCCCGACGACCTTGCCCTTGTCACCCAGCCACAGCGCGCCGCCGATGCTGGCCGCCGTCTCCACCACCGAGCAGTAGACCCCACCGTGCTGGATCCCGTACGGCTGGTGCAGCTCCGGACGGACCTGCCAGCGGATCACCACCCGGTCCCCGCTCACCTCGTCGAACTTCAGACCCAGCAGGGCGACGAAGCCCCCGGTCACGTCCGGCATCTCCACGGCGGCCCCCTCCTGTCGGTGGAGCCGCCAGCCTAGTCGCCCGCCTTCGGCAAACCCGGTACGGGCCGAGGCCGGTGATGGGGGAGAATCGGTAGCCGTGACCGACAGCAACCTCCCGCAGGGGCGGGACTCCCTGACCGAAGACCTGCTGTGGCGGGGCCTGATCCAGGACTCGACCGGCCTCGACGAGCTGCGCGAGCTGCTCGACGGCGGGGTGGCCACCTTCTATGTGGGCTTCGATCCGACCGCGCCCAGCCTGCACGTCGGCCACCTCATGCAGGTCATCACCGCGCGCCGGCTCCAGCTCGCCGGGCACCGGCCGCTGCTGCTGGTCGGCGGCGCCACCGGCCAGATCGGGGACCCGAAGGAGACCGCGGAGCGGACCCTCAACCCGCCCGAGGTGGTGGCCGGCTGGGTCCAGCGCATCCACGACCAGCTCGCCCCGTTCGTCTCGTACACCGGGGAGAACGCGGCCCGGCTGGTCAACAACCTGGACTGGACCGGCGAGATGTCGGTGGTGGAGTTCCTGCGCGACGTCGGCAAGCACTTCCCGGTGAACAAGATGCTGGCCCGCGAGGTGGTGCGGGCCCGGCTGGAGTCCGGCATCAGCTTCACCGAGTTCAGCTACCAGCTCCTGCAGGCCAACGACTTCTTCGAGCTGCACCGCCGGCACGGCTGCCAGCTCCAGTACGGCGGCTCGGACCAGTGGGGCAACATCACCGCCGGGGTGGACTACATCCGCCGCCGTGGCGCCGGCCCGGTGGAGGCGTTCACCACCCCGCTGGTCACCAAGTCCGACGGCACCAAGTTCGGCAAGAGCGAGACCGGCGCGGTCTGGCTCGACCCGGAAATGACCAGCCCGTACGCCTTCTACCAGTTCTGGGTCAACGCCGACGACCGCGACGTCACCCGCTACCTGCGCTACTTCAGCTTCCGCTCCCGTGAGGAGCTGGAGGAGCTGGAGAAGGCCACGGCGGAACGGCCGCAGGCGCGGCTCGCCCAGCGGGCGCTCGCCGAGGAGCTGACCACCCTGGTGCACGGGGAGCGGGAGATGGCCCAGGCCGTCGCGGCCAGTCAGGCGCTCTTCGGTCGCGGCTCGCTGGAGGAGCTGTCCCCGGAGACCCTGCGCGCCGCGCTCACCGAGGCCGGTCTGGTGCACCTCGACGAGCTGCCCGACGTCGCGGGCCTGCTCAAGGAGTCGGGCCTGGTACCGAGCATGAAGGAGGCCCGGCGGGTCATCGCCGAGGGCGGCGCCTACGTCAACAACGTCCGCATCGCCGAGGTGGACGCGACGGTGTCGCCGGCGGACCTGCTGCACGGCCGCTACCTCGTGCTGCGCCGGGGCAAGCGCTCGTTCGCGGGCGTTGAGCTGCGCAAATAGCTCTCCGTCGACAGTGTGACGCGGGACGCGCCCAGCGGATTTGACGATCAATCCGCTGGGCGCGTAACTTTCTCTCTGCCAGCGCGGAACGGACGAAACAGGCGAAAGACCTGGGAGGCCGGAGCGCGGGAATGACCGCCGGGCGAGGATGGTTGACTCCATCGGAACCCGGACCGGGCGGTGCCCCGGATCCGCCGCGAGGCGGATTTGGCGAGGCGGAACCGACCGGGTAAGGTTGTCGACCGGCAGGGACACGGACGAGCGAGCGGGAAACCGCGGCGGCCGTCCTGCCGAAATCCACGAGGCGCCCGGCGCGAGTCGGTCGAATAGTGGTGCCCGGCAAAAGGGTGGAAGCAATGACAAACCGCGAAACACCGGTTTGACACCGCGGAAACCGCCGGGTAACGTAGTAAAAGTGCCCGGCGCGAGAGCGGCGGGTGGTTGAACGAAATGCCCCGGATGGGGGTCCTACGGTGTAGGGCTTTCGGATGGTGTGTGGTTGTTCTTTGAGAACTCAACAGGGTGCTTGTTAAGCCAGTGCCAAATTGATTTATACCCCGGACTGGTCAGGCTTTTGGTTTGGCTGGTTGGGATTCCTTTGGCAACACTTTTGTTGTCAGGATGATTGTTCAACAAAGTTTTTGTTGGAGAGTTTGATCCTGGCTCAGGACGAACGCTGGCGGCGTGCTTAACACATGCAAGTCGAGCGGAAAGGCCCTTCGGGGTACTCGAG
>NZ_JBEZZJ010000025.1:0-91525 GCF_040639095.1 Micromonospora sp. NPDC023966
CCCAGCCCCGCGCCGGCCGGGCGGACGACCCGGGCGGCGGTGGCGGCGGCCCGGCGGACCGGGCGGGCGGCGGGCGCGGCCAGCACCAGGGTGAGCCGGTGACGCAGCCGGCGCTCGCGCAGCCGGTCCAGGGTCACCCCGGCCGCCGCGGTGGCCACGGCGGTGACCGTGCCGGCCAGCACCAGGGTCTGCCGGGGGCCGGCGTGCTCGGCGAACCAGCCGAGCAGCGGGGCGCCCACGGCCGCGGAGACCGAGCCGGTGACCGCCAGGGCGGCCAGCACCCGCCCGCGCATGGCGTAGTCGGTGTCGAGCTGGGCCCGGGCGCCGACCGTGGTGTCGATGACCACCGCCGCGGCCGCCACCGGCAGGATCACCGCGGCGAAGCTCAGCGTGCCCGGGGCCAGCCCGGCGACGATCTGCAGCCCGCTGGCCAGCAGGCCCGCTCCGACCAGCACCGCGTAGCCGAGGTCCGCGCGGCGGGCCGCGAACAGGGCGCCGAGCACCGTGCCGACGGCGAAGACGGTGGAGAGAAAGCCGTAGCCGGACGCGCCGCCGTGCAGCGGCCCGTCGCTCATCGCGGCCATGGTGACCTGGTAGTTGCGGCCCAGGCTGCCGAGCACGAAGGAGAGCGCCAGGGCCACCAGCACCACCGGCTGGCGTCGCAGGTAGCGGAAGCCGGCCCGGATGCCGCCGTCGCCCGGCGCCGCGTCGGCCGGCGCGGCCACGCCGCCGTCCCGCTCCCCCTCGCGTACGGCGAACAGCGCCACGACGACCGCGACGAAGCTGACGGCGTTCGCGGCGAAGAGCAGCGCCGGGCCGACGACGGCGACCACGACGGCGCCGAGGCTCATGCCGAGGATCCGCCCGGCGGAGTTGGTGAGCGAGCCGAGCGCGAGGGCGTTGCCGAGCGTCTCCCGGTCCACCAGCGTGGACGCCCAGCGGCCCATCACCGGCCCCTCGATGGCCGAGACGGCCCCGGTGCCCAGCGAGATCGCGTAGATCGCCGGGAGGCCGCCGGCACCGGTGACGGCGACCACGGCCAGCCCGGCGGCGAGCAGCGCGTGCGCGGCCTGGGCGGCGATCAGCAGCGGCTTGGCGGGTACGCGGTCGGCCAGCGCGCCACCCCAGACGCTCAGCACCAGGGTGGGCAGCGCCTGGAGCAGGACGGTGAACCCCATCGAGGTGGCCGACCCGGTTTCGGCCAGCACGTACCAGTTGACGCCGAGGACCTGCATCCAGGTCCCGATGACCGACACGAACCCGGCCGCGGCCCAGATCCGGTAGTTGCGGTGGCGCAGCGCGGCGAACGTGGCGCCGAGGGCCATGAGTGTTTCCCCGTCCAGACGGTGGCACGACGAAGCCGGACCCCACACGGGTCCGGCCAGCGGCCAAGTCTGGCGGCCGGTAAACCTCCCGACGACAGTTGGTGAGAGGGTTCACCCGGGAGGCTGGGCGTCCGGGGCGGGCCGGGCACGAACCGGACAGCGACGGCCGACACCCCGGTCCGCCGGGGACCGGGGTGTCGGTGAGCGTCGGGTCAGCGGGCTGCCAGGGGCTGCCGGGCCGGGTCGACCGGCGCGGGCAGCGTCCCGACCCCGCCCAGGTGGGCGTGGATGGCCGCGGCGGCGGCCCGGCCCTCGGCGATCGCCCAGACGATCAGCGAGGCGCCCCGGTGCATGTCCCCGGCGACGAACACCCCGTCGGCGTCGGTCTGCCAGTCGGGGCGGGCGTCGACCGCGGCCCGGCCGTTGCGGGTCACCCCGAACTGGGTCAGCAGCGGCTGCTCCTCGGTGCCCTCGAAGCCGATGGCGAGCAGCACCAGGTCGGCCGGGATCTCCCGCTCCGAGCCGGGCAGGGCGGTGACGATCCGGCGGCCGTCCACCTTCTCGACCGTCACCTCGGCGATCCGGACCGCCCGGACCTGGCCGGTGCCGTCGTCGACGAACTCCTGCACCGCCACCGCGAAGACCCGCTCGCCGCCCTCCTCGTGCGCCGGGTAGCTGCGCAGCACCCACGGCCAGGTGGGCCACGGGTCGCGGGCCGCGTCCCGGTCGGCCGGGGGCTCCGGGTAGAGGTCGAGCTGGTGCACGCCGGCCGCACCCTGGCGGTGGGCCACGCCGAGGCAGTCGGCGGCGGTGTCGCCGCCGCCGATGATCACCACGTGCTTGCCGGCCGCGTCGATCGGGCTGCCGTCCGGGAGGGTGGCCAGGGCGGGTTGACCCGCACCGGCCGCCGCGACCACCCGGTTGGCGGCCACCAGGTGCGCCATGGCCTGGTGTACGCCGCGCAGCGCCCGCCCGGGTGTCTCCGGGGTGTCGCGGCCCTGGAGCGCGCCGCAGGCGAGCAGCACCGCGTCGTGCTCGGCGCGCAACTGCTCGGCGGTGACGTCGACGCCGACGTCCACCCCGGTGCGGAAGCGCACGCCCTCGGCGGCGAGCTGGGCCAGCCGCCGGTCGATGTGCCGCTTCTCCAGCTTGAAGTCGGGGATGCCGTAGCGGAGCAGGCCGCCGAGCGCGTCGTCCCGCTCGTACACGGTGACGGCGTGGCCGGCCCGGGCGAGCTGCTGTGCGGCGGCGAGCCCGGCGGGGCCGGAGCCGACCACGGCGACGGACCGCCCGGTCGGGGCCGGCGCCGGCTGCGGGCGCAGCCCGCCCCGGGCCACCGCGGCGTCGGCGATCTCCACCTCGACCTGCTTGATGGTGACCGGCTGCTGGCCGCCCAGGCCCAGCACGCAGGCCGCCTCGCAGGGCGCCGGGCAGAGCCGGCCGGTGAACTCGGGGAAGTTGTTGGTGGCGTGCAGCGACTCCACCGCGGCGTCCCAGCCGCCGGTGCGGACCAGGTCGTTCCAGTCCGGGATCCGGTTGCCGAGCGGGCAGCCGTCGTGGCAGAACGGGATGCCGCAGTCCATGCAGCGGGTTGCCTGCTCGCGGATCAGCTCCTCGCCGGCCGGCGGGTAGACCTCCCGCCAGTCCATGATCCGCACCGGCACCGGGCGGCGGGCCGGCAGCCGCCGCTCGTAGCGCAGGAAACCGTTCGGGTCAGGCACGAGCCACCTCCTGGGCGACCGCCCGCGGGGCGGGCGGCAGCGGCGCGGCCGGCGGCGCCGAGAGGGCGCTCATCACCGCGTCGTCGACGTCACGGCCGGCGGCTTCGGCGGCCCGCATGATCTCCAGCACCCGGCGGTAGTCCCGGGGCACCACGGCGGTGAACTCCTCCACCGCCTCCGGCCAGCGCTTGAGCAGCTCCTCGGCGACCGCCGAGTCGGTCTCGGCGAAGTGCCGCTGGACCAGCTCGTGCAGCCGGTCGCGCTCCTCCTCGCGCAGCGGCGACAGGTCGACCAGCTCGGCGTTGACCAGGCGCCGGTCCAGCCGGTGCACGAAGGCGGTGCCGCCGGACATGCCGGCGGCGAAGTTGCGCCCGGTCGGCCCGAGCACCACCACGGTGCCGCCGGTCATGTACTCGCAGCCGTGGTCGCCGACGCCCTCGACGACGGCCACCGCGCCGGAGTTGCGCACCGCGAACCGCTCGCCGACCCGGCCGCGCAGGAAGACCTCGCCGCCGGTGGCGCCGTACAGGATGGTGTTGCCGGCGATGATCTGGTCCTCGGCGCGCCGGCCGGGGTCGGCGTCCGCGCCGGCGAACGGCGCGGCGGAATCCGGGCGGATGACGAGCCGCCCGCCGGAGAGGCCCTTGCCGACGTAGTCGTTGGCGTCGCCGTGCAGGCGCAGGGTGACCCCGCGCGGCAGGAACGCGCCGAACGACTGGCCGGCGGTGCCGTGCAGCAGGAACTCGACGGTGTCGTCGGGCAGCCCGGCGCCGCCGAAGCGGCGGGTCACCTCGCCGCCGAGCATCGCGCCCACGCTGCGGTGCTCGTTGCGCACGGCCACCTCGACCCGGACCGGGGTGCCGTCGCGCAGCGCCGGCTCGGCCAGGGCGATGAGCTGGTTGTCCAGCGCCAGCTCCAGGCCGTGGTCCTGGGCCCGGACGCCACGCCGGGCGGCGCCCTCGGGCAGCTCGGGCAGGTGCAGCACCCGGCTGAGGTCGAGCCCGTGGCCCTTCCAGTGGTCGATCGCACCGGCGACGTCGAGCAGCTCGGTGCGGCCGATCGCCTCCTCGATGCTGCGGAAGCCCAGCTCGGCCAGGTAGCCGCGGACCTCCTCGGCGAGGAAGAGGAAGAAGTTCTCCACGAACTCGGGCCGGCCGGTGAAGCGCTCGCGCAGCACCGGGTTCTGGGTGGCGATGCCGACCGGGCAGGTGTCGAGGTGGCAGACGCGCATCATCACGCAGCCCTCGACGATCAGCGGGGCGGTGGCGAAGCCGAACTCCTCGGCGCCGAGCAGCGCGGCGACCAGCACGTCCCGGCCGGTCTTGAGCTGCCCGTCGACCTGCACGGTGACCCGGTCGCGGAGCCGGTTGAGCAGCAGCGTCTGCTGCGCCTCGGCCAGGCCCAGCTCCCAGGGGGTGCCGGCGTGCTTGAGCGAGTTGAGCGGCGAGGCGCCGGTGCCGCCGTCGTGGCCGGAGATCAGGATGACGTCGGCCTTCAGCTTGGCCACGCCGGCCGCCACGGTGCCGACCCCGACCTCGCTGACCAGCTTGACGTGCACCCGGGCGGCCGGGTTGACGCACTTCAGGTCGTGGACGAGCTGGGCCAGGTCCTCGATGGAGTAGATGTCGTGGTGCGGCGGCGGGGAGATCAGGCCGACGCCCGGGGTGGCGTGCCGGGTCCGGGCGATCCACGGCCAGACCTTGTTGCCGGGCAGCTGGCCGCCCTCGCCGGGCTTCGCGCCCTGGGCCATCTTGATCTGGAGGTCGTCGGCGTTGACCAGGTATTCGCTGGTGACGCCGAACCGGCCGCTGGCGATCTGCTTGACCGCCGAGCGGCGCTGCGGGTCGTGCAGCCGGTCGACGTCCTCGCCGCCCTCGCCGGTGTTCGACTTGCCGCCGAGGCGGTTCATCGCGATGGCCAGGGTCTCGTGCGCCTCCGCCGAGATCGACCCGTACGACATGGCGCCGGTGGCGAACCGCTTGACGATCTCGCTGGCCGGCTCCACCTCGTCCAGCGGCACCGGCGGGCGCACCCCACTGCGCAGGGTGAACAGCCCGCGCAGCGAGCCGGCCCGCGCGGCCAGCTCGTCGACCTTGGCGGTGTACTGCCGGAAGACGTCGTACTGACGGCTGCGGGTGGCGTGCTGGAGCAGGAAGACCGTCTCCGGGTTGAACAGGTGCAGCTCGCCCTCGCGGCGCCACTGGTACTCGCCGCCGACCTCCAGCCGGTCGGTCGCCCGCCCGCCCGGGGCCGGCCAGGCCAGGGTGTGCCGGGCGGCGACCTCGGCGTGGATCTCGGCCAGCCCGATGCCGCTGATCGTGCTCGGCGTGCCCCGGAAGTAGCGCTGGACCAGCCGGGTGTCCAGGCCGACCGCCTCGAAGACCTGCGCGCCGCAGTACGACGAGACCGTCGAGATGCCCATCTTCGACATGATCTTCAGGACGCCCTTGCCGAGCGCCTTGACGTAGTTGCGGATCGCCTTGCCCGGCTCCATGCCGGCCAGCGCGCCCGTGGAGATCATGTCCTCGACCGACTCGAAGGCCAGGTACGGGTTGACCGCCGCCGCGCCGTAGCCGATCAGCACGGCCGCGTGGTGCACCTCGCGGCAGTCGCCGGACTCGACGATCAGCGCCACCTGGGTCCGGGTCTGCTCCCGCACCAGGTGCTGGTGGACCGCGGCGGTGAGCAGCAGCGACGGGATCGGGGCCAGGTCGGCGTTGGAGTCCCGGTCGGAGAGCACCAGGATGCGCACGCCGTCCTCGATCGCCTCGGAGACGTGCCGGCAGATCTCGGTGAGCCGGGCCTTGATGCCGGGCCCGCCGTCCCGGACCCGGTACAGCCCGGAGACGCGGACCGCCTTGAAGCCGGGCAGGTCGCCGTCCTCGTCGATGGAGAGGATCTTGGCCAGCTCGTCGTTGTCGATCACCGGGTACGGCAGCACGATCTGCCGGCAGCTCGCCGGGCCCGGGTCGAGCAGGTTGCCCTCCGGCCCGATGGTGGACGCCAGGCTGGTCACCAGCTCCTCCCGGATGGCGTCCAGCGGCGGGTTGGTGACCTGGGCGAAGAGCTGGTGGAAGTAGTCGTAGAGCAGCCGCGGCCGGGTGGAGAGCGGGGAGATCGGCGTGTCCGTGCCCATCGAGCCGATCGGCTCCGCGCCGCTGCGGGCCATCGGGGCGAGCAGGATCTTCAGCTCCTCCTCGGTGTAGCCGAAGGTCTGCTGCCGGCGGCGTACCGAGTCGTGGGTGTAGACGATGTGCTCGCGCGGGGGCAGCTCGTCCAGCTCGATGAGGCCGGCGTGCAGCCACTCCTCGTACGGACGGGCGGCGGCCAGCTCGGTCTTGATCTCGTCGTCGGAGACGATCCGCCCGTTCACCGTGTCGACCAGGAACATCTTGCCGGGTTGGAGCCGGCCCTTGGCGACCACGGTGGCCGGGTCGAGGTCGAGCACGCCCGCCTCGCTGCCCAGCACCACCAGGCCGTCGGCGGTCCGCCACCAGCGGCCCGGGCGCAGCCCGTTGCGGTCCAGCACCGCGCCGACGATCTCGCCGTCGGTGAACGCGACCGAGGCGGGGCCGTCCCACGGCTCCATGAGGCTGGCGTGGAAGCGGTAGAAGGCGCGCTTGTCGGCGCGCATCTCCGGGTCGTTCTCCCAGGCCTCCGGGATCATCATGAGCACCGCGTGCGGCAGGCTCCGGCCGGCCAGGTGCAGCAGCTCGAGGACCTCGTCGAAGTTGGCCGAGTCGGACGCGGCCGGGGTGCAGACCGGGAAGACCCGGCGGATGTTGCCGGGCAGCCGCGCGCTGCGCAGCAGCGCCTCCCGGGCCTGCATCCAGTTCCGGTTGCCGCGGATCGTGTTGATCTCGCCGTTGTGCGCGATGAACCGGTAGGGGTGGGCGAGCGGCCAGGACGGGAAGGTGTTGGTGGAGAACCGCGAGTGCACCAGGGCGATCGCGCTGACCACCCGCTCGTCGGTCAGCTCCGGGTAGAACGCCGGGAGCTGGTCCGGGGTGAGCATGCCCTTCCAGACCATCGTCCGGCCGGAGAGCGACGGGAAGTAGGCCGCCACGCCCCGCTCGGCGGTCTCCCGCTCGACCTGCTTGCGCAGGCAGAACGCCACCCGGTCGAGGTCGAGCCCGGTCAGCGGGGAGCCGGCCGGCCCGGCGGGCGCGTCGGTGAGCCGGTGCGCGGCCAGGAAGAGCTGCCGGACCCGGGGCATCGCCGCGAGGGCGGTCTCGCCGAGGCCGGACGGGTCGGTGGGCACGTCCCGCCAACCGAGGATGTCGGCCCCCTCGACCAGGGCGTACTTCTCCACCACCTGGCGCGCCCGGGCCTCGGCCACGTCGTCGTCGGGCAGGAAGACCAGGCCGGTGGCGTACTGGCCGGCGGGCGGCAACGGGAAGTCGACCACCGCGCGGAGGAACGCGTCCGGCACCTGGATCATGATCCCGGCGCCGTCACCGGTGTTGTGCTCCGCGCCCCGGGCACCCCGGTGGTCCAGCCGGCAGAGAGCCCCGAGGCCGTTCGCGACGACCTCGTGCGAGCGGCGCCCGTACAGGTCGGCCACGAAGGCCACACCGCAGGCGTCGTGCTCGTGCGCGGGGTCGTAGAGCCCCGTCGTCCGCGGGGCCGGCTGGGGGCTGTGAGGGTACGGAAAGGCCACCGGGCCTCCTGTCGTCACTCAGGTTGGAACATGGTGGGGACGACGTCGGCCCTCGGGGGTTTTATTGAGTCTACGTTAGGGCGTCCGGCGCAAGGCCAGTTCAGATTGATCACACTTCCAGAATCTGGGACATGTAGTCTCGCGCGGTGGATGTCGTACGCGCTGACGTGCTCGACCGGTTGGAGCGTTTCTACGACGCGGTGCCCCGGGACGGGGCCCGGACGGAGGAACACGGCGCCCTCGTGCTGTTCGTCCGGGACGGGGCCGGTTGGCCGTTCTACGCCCGCCCCCGGCTGGACGCCGGCGGGCCGCCCTCGCTGGCCGACGTGACCGCGGTCCGGGCCCGGCAGCGCGAGCTCGGCCTGCCGGAGGCGTTCGAGTGGGTGCACGAGGTCACCCCGGACCTGCTGGCGGTGGCCCGCTCGGCCGGGCTGAGCGTGCTGGAGGCGCCGCTCATGGTGCTGGAGCCGGACCGCCTGCCCGACCCGGCGACGCTCAGCGACGTACCGGTGCGGGTCCTCAACCCCGCCGACCCGAGCTTCGCCGCGGACGTGGCGCTGCGCCGCGCCGTCGCCGCGGTCGGCTTCTCGCACGGCGGCACGGCGCGCGGCCAGGCGGGCCCGGCCGAACGGGACGCCGCGGTCTCCCGGCTGGACGTGGCCGCGCTGGAGGAGGAGGCGCTCCGCATCGCCGACGGCCGGCGCATCTCGGTGCTCGCCGAGACCCCCGCCGAGGGGGCGCTGGCCAGTGGGATGGCCATGCGGGTCGACGACGTCGCGGAGATCGCCGGGGTGGCCACGCTGCCGGCCGCCCGCCGGCGTGGCCTTGGCGCGGCGGTGACCGCCACCCTCGCCCACGGGCTGCGCGCCGCCGGCACCGACCTGATCTTCCTCTCCGCCGGCAGCGAGGAGATCGCCCGGGTCTACCTGCGGGTCGGCTTCCGCCGCGTCGGCACCGCCTGCATCGCCGAGCCCACGGCCGTGCTCGGCTGACTCCCGCCCCGACCCGGGGCGATGCGCTTTCCTGACGGAAGGGCCGGGGTCAGGCCGGCGGGTGCCAGGAGGCGGCGGCTGCCGCGGCCGTGCTGCGCAGCCGGGGGCTGATCGTGCCCAGCGCGGCGTCGCGGGCCCGCAGGGCCAGCCGGCCCCGGGTCTGCAGGACGGCCGACATCCGGCGGGTCTGCCGCACCATGGTGGCGGCGCGCGGCCGGCGCAGCCGGTCGTAGGCGGCCACCGCGTCGGGGAGCCGGGACTCCCGCAGCAGCGCCGCCAGGGTGGCCGCGTCCTCGAAGGCGAGGCAGGCGCCCTGCCCGAGGTGGGGCGGCATGGCGTGTGCGGCGTCGCCGAGCAGCACCACCCCGCCCGGCCCGGCCGGGAAGCCGTACGCCCGGGGCAGCGGGCGCAGCTCGCGGATCTCCTGCTGCACCAGGTCGGCCGGGTCGGTCGCGTCGAGCAGCGTGCCGATCGGTGCGGGCCAGCCCGCGTACCAGCGCTTGAGCAGGGCGAGCTGGGTCTCCGGCGGCTCCGGGCGGGGCGCCCCGGCGGCGGTGGCCACCCAGTAGATGCCGCCCCGGCGGGAGGCCCCCGCGGTGCCCCGGTCGCCGAGCGAGGCGGCCACGAAGCGGTAGCCCGCGCCC
Organism: Micromonospora sp. NPDC023966; assembly: GCF_040639095.1. Taxonomy (NCBI): domain Bacteria; kingdom Bacillati; phylum Actinomycetota; class Actinomycetes; order Micromonosporales; family Micromonosporaceae; genus Micromonospora; species Micromonospora sp. NPDC023966. The sequence continues at coordinate 9,343 of NZ_JBEZZJ010000025.1, forward strand.
AGCGTCTCGCCGTGCACCGGCTGGTCGTCGGGGAGCCGCGGGGCCCGGTACCAGGGGATGACGGCCCGCCAGGCGGCACAGCCGGAGCTGACCACCTTCGTTTCCGGGGCGAGTTGCCGCCGGACCTCGCTGTCGGTGCCGTCGGCCGCAACCACCAGGTCCGCCTCGACGGTGTGCCGGCCGTCGCCGACCGCGGGACGCTCACCGGGCTCCGCCCGCACCGTCCGCACGGTCACCCCGGTGCGCAGCTCCACCTGGTCGCCCAGCCCCGCGATCAGCGCGTCGTGCAGGTCCTCCCGGTGCACCACCACCGGCATCCGCTCGGCCGGGGTGGGGCGGGGTTGCACCAGCCAGTGCCCGTCGGGGCGGCGCACGCCGCCGTCGGGCAGCGGGGTGGCGATCGCGTCCAGCCCGGCGCCGAGGCCGAGGGCGCGCAGCGCGCGTACCCCGTTGGGCCAGAGCACCACGGCGGTCGCCTCCGGACGGACCCGGTCGGCCCGTTCGAGGAGGGTGACCCGCCAGCCGGACCGGGCCAGCGCGCCGGCCACCGCCAACCCGCCGAGGCCGGCGCCGACCACCACCGCGCTCCGCATGACTCCCCCGCTCAGCTGTCCCGGTCGGCGGGGCGGGCGCCGCCGGCGCCGGCCCGGTCCTCGTCCGTCCGGTCCGGGTCGGGCCGCGCCGCGCCGGCCGGCTCGCCCACCGGCTCGCGCTCCGCGGTCTCCGCAGCGGTCGCCGCCTCCGCGGCCGCGCCCTCGTCGGTCCCGTCCCGGTCGGGCTCGTCGGTCGCCGCCGGCTCCTCGGCGGGGACCTCGCCGGTCTCCTGGTACGCGCGGAACTGCTCCTCGCTCACCACCCGGTAGCCCTCCGGCGCGACCGGCCGGGCGCCGGCCTCCCGGGCGGAGAGGTCGACCTGCGACACGTCGCCGCCCGCGGGCGGGACCGGGGCGGCCGGCTCACCGACCGGGATCAGGTATTCGCGCGGCCCGCGCACCCGCAGGAAGTAGACCAGCGCGCCGAGGAAGACCAGCGCCGCGGTCCACACGTTGAGCCGCAGGCCGAGGATGTGGTTGGCCTCGTCGGTGCGCATCAGCTCGATCCAGAACCGGCCCGCCGTGTAGCCCATCACGTAGAGCGCGAAGGCCCGGCCCCGGCCCAGCCGCAGCTTCCGGTCGAGGACCACGACCAGCGCGGCGACGCCGATGTTCCAGAGCGCCTCGTAGAGGAAGGCCGGGTGGTAGAGCCCCGGCTGGAGGACCGGGTTGCCCGCGTCGTCGCGCAGCGCGTGCCCCGGGTTGTCGGGGTCCATGACGTGGACCTCCAGACCCCAGGGCAGGCTGGTGCGCCCGCCGTAGAGCTCGTTGTTGAACCAGTTGCCGAACCGGCCGACCGCCTGGGCCAGCGGCATCCCGGGCGCCAGCGCGTCGGCCACCACACCGAACGGGATGCCGAGCTGCCGGGCGGCGAACCAGGCGCCGACCGCGCCGCCGGCCACCGCGCCCCAGATGCCGAGGCCGCCCTCCCAGATAGCGAACGCCTTGAGGGGCTGGCCGTCGGCGCCGAAGTATTTCTCCGGCGAGGTGATCACGTGGTAGATCCGGGCGCCGACGATGCCGGCGGGCACCGCCCAGACGGCGATGTCGAGCACGGCGCCCGGGGCGACGCCCCGACGGCGCAGCCGGTATTCGGTGACCACGCAGGCCACCACGATGCCGACGATGATGCAGAGCGCGTACGCCCGGATCGGAACCGGTCCGAGCTGCCAGACGGCGGTGCTGGGGCTGGGCAGGGCCGCCAGTGGGGTCATCGGGGCGAGGGTCACGGGTGCACACGGTACCGGTGCGGACCGTGCTCGCGGCACCCCGGTCCGGCCGGGTTCGCGGCTCGGATGACTTCTGGTTTGCGCGGTCGTAGGCTCTTTGTCCATGAGCGCGCTCACCTGGGCGGTCGCCGCGGTCGTCACCGACCCGTCCGGCCGGGTGCTGCTCTGCCGGCAGTCCGGCGGCGGCCGGCGCTGGGCGCTGCCCGGCGGGCGGCTGCGCCGCGACGAGAGCCCGCCCGCCGCCGCGCGCCGGGAGATCCGCGCCGAGACCGGCTGGGAGGTCGAGCTGGTCGACCTGGTCGGCCTCTACCGGCTCGGCGACCCCGCCGCTCCCCCGCCCCGGGCCGGCCACTGCGGCGCCCTGCCGGACGTGCTGGTGCACGTGTTCCGGGCGCGGGTGCTCGGCGACGCGCCGGCCGGCACCGCGGCGGGCGGCTGCCACCTCGACTGGCATCCGCCGGACGCGCTGCCCGAGGCGCTCACCCCGACCACCCGCACGGCCGTCGCCGACGCCCTCGCCGGCCGCTCCGGCGTGCTGCGCGAGCCGGCGCACCACTTGCCGCCCGGACAGCGGGCCGCGGGCGAGGTGGGCACCACCCGGCCGTGAGGTCAGCGGGACGGGTTGCGGACGCCTTCGGCGAGTTCGGCGCTGAGGGTGCGCAGGGCGGTCAGACCGGCGGCCTGGTCGGGGGCGTCGAGCAGGCAGCGGATCAGGGCGCTGCCCACGATCACCGCGTCGGCGTAGCCGGCGACGGTGCCCGCCTGGGCTCCGGTGCCCACGCCCAGCCCGACGCCGACCGGCAGGTCGGTGACCTCGCGCAGCCGGGAGACCAGGACCGGGGCCGCCTCGGAGGTCCGCGCCCGGGCGCCGGTGACGCCCATGATGGCGGTGGCGTAGACGAAGCCGCGGCAGTGCTCGGCGGTCATCTTCAGCCGGGCGTCGGTGGAGGACGGGGAGACCAGGAAGGTCCGGTCCAGGCCGTGCGCCTCGGAGGCGGCCAGCCACTCGCCGGCCTCCTCCGGGATCAGGTCCGGGGTGATCAGGCCGGTGCCGCCGGCGGCGGCCAGGTCGCGGGCGAACGCGTCGACGCCGTACTGCTCGATCGGGTTCCAGTAGGTCATGGTGACCACCGGGGCCCCGGTCGCGGCGACCGCGTCGATGATGCGCAGGGTGTCGCGGGTGCGTACGCCCCCGGCCAGGGCGATGTCGCTGGCCTTCTGGATGACCGGGCCGTCCATCACGGGGTCGGAGTAGGGGATCTCCACCTCGATGACGTCCACGCCGGCCTCGACCATGGCGGTCATCGCGGCGATGCTGCCCTCGACGGTCGGGAAGCCGGCCGGCATGCAGCCCACCAGCACGGCCCGTCCGTCGGCCCGGGCCTTGTCGAAGGCGACCCCGATCCGGCTCACGCTCTCACTCCTTGTCGAGGATGCCGAAGTAGCCACCGGCGGTGTGCACGTCCTTGTCGCCCCGGCCGGAGAGGTTGACCACGATGACCGGCTCCCGGCCCAGCTCGGCGGCGAGCTGCGGGGCGATCTTGCGGGTGCCGGCGAGCGCGTGCGAGCTCTCGATCGCCGGGATGATGCCCTCGGTGCGGCAGAGCAGCTCGAAGGCGGCCATCGCCTCGTCGTCGTCGACGGGCAGGTAGGTGGCCCGGCCGCTGTCGTGCAGCCAGGCGTGCTCCGGCCCGACGCCCGGGTAGTCCAGGCCGGCCGAGATCGAGTGCGACTCGACCGTCTGGCCGTCCTCGTTCTGCAACACGTACGTCCGGGTGCCGTGCAGCACGCCCGCCGAGCCGCCGGTGATGCTGGCCGCGTGTCGGCCGGTCGTCACGCCCTCGCCGCCGGCCTCGAAGCCGTAGAGCCGCACGCCGGTGTCGGGCACGAAGGCGTGGAAGATGCCCAGCGCGTTGGAGCCGCCGCCCACGCAGGCCGCGACGGCGTCCGGCAGCGCGCCGGTGAGGTCGAGGCACTGCTGGCGGGCCTCCACGCCGATGCCGCGGACGAAGTCCCGGACCATCTCGGGGAAGGGGTGCGGGCCGGCGGCGGTGCCGATCAGGTAGTGGGTGCTGTCGACGTTGGCGACCCAGTCCCGCATCGCCTCGTTCATCGCGTCCTTGAGAGTCCGCGAGCCGGTGGTGACCGGGACGACGGTGGCACCGAGCATCCGCATCCGGGCCACGTTGAGCGCCTGCCGCTCGGTGTCCACCTCGCCCATGTAGACCACGCACTCGAGGTCGAACAGGGCAGCGGCGGTGGCGGTGGCCACGCCGTGCTGGCCGGCGCCGGTCTCCGCGATCACCCGCTGCTTGCCCATCCGCCTGGTGAGCAGTGCCTGGCCGAGCACGTTGCGGACCTTGTGCGCCCCGGTGTGGTTGAGGTCCTCCCGCTTGAGCAGGACCCGGGCGCCGAGCTGGGCGGAGAGCCGCCGGGCCTCGTAGAGCAGCGAGGGGGTGCCGGCATAGTCGCGCAGGAGAGCGTCGAACTCGGCGAGGAAGCTCTCGTCGGTCATCGCCTTCCGGTACGCCGCGTCCAGCTCGTCGAGCGCGGCGACCAGGGCCTCGGGGACGAACCGGCCACCGAACCGGCCGAAGTGACCGGCGGCGTCGGGGAGCTGGCCGGCCGGGGCCGCGGCGTCACTGCTCATCGCGGGAGTCCTCTCGAGACGTGTCGGGACCCGGCGCGGGTCAGCGCACCGGGCGGGGCGTGGCCGGGTGGTTGCCGGCGTTGACCAGCTCGGCGACCGCCTCGCGCGGGCTCTTCTGGGTGACCAGGCCCTCGCCCACCAGGACCGCGTCGGCGCCGGCCGAGGCGTAGCGGATCAGGTCGTGCGGGCCGCGCACGCCGGATTCGGCGATCTTGACGACGCTGCTCGGCAGGCCGGGCGCGATCCGCTCGAACACCGAGCGGTCGACCTCCAGGGTACGCAGGTCCCGGGCGTTGACGCCGATCACCTGCGCGCCGGCCTCCATGGCCCGGTCGGCCTCCTCCTCGGTGTGCACCTCGACGAGCGCGCACATGCCCAGGGACTCGATCCGCTCCAGCAGCCCGACCAGGACGTTCTGCTCCAGCGCGGCGACGATCAGCAGCACCAGGTCGGCGCCGTGCGCGCGGGCCTCGTGCACCTGGTAGCTGGAGACCACGAAGTCCTTGCGCAGCACCGGCACGTTCACCGCGGCGCGGACCGCGGCCAGGTCGTCCAGCGACCCGCCGAACCAGCGGCCCTCGGTGAGCACGCTGATCGCCCGGGCGCCGCCGGCCGCGTAGTCGCCGGCCAGGTCGGCCGGGTCGGCGATCTCGGCCAGCCGCCCCTTCGACGGCGACGAGCGCTTTACCTCGGCGATCACGGCCACGCCGGGCCGGCGCAGCGCGGCGTACGCGTCCAGCGGCGGTGGCGCGGCGGCGGCCAGCTCGCGGATCCGCTCGAGCGGAACCTGCTCCTGTCGCCGGGCCACGTCCTCGCGGACGCCGGCCAGGATCTCGTCGAGCACGCTTGCGGACGCCGCCGATCCGGCCTCGTCCCCCTCCGCGTGCGCATGCTCAGCAGTCACCAACGGACTCCCCTCTCCGGGTGTCATGGGCCGATGCTAGGGGGCGCCACCTGGCGACAAGCGCCGGGGGTATGGCGCTCCTCACGAAATGGGCTGTGGCATGATGACCGACTTCGGGTGAACGCGGTGTCACGCAGCGCCACCGCGCCCATCGACCGGCGTCGCCCGGGCGCGTCCCGCGCCTCCGGCCGCCACATCGACCGCCGCCCATGACCCATCTCACCACGGCCGCCCCGTCCGCGCAGGACTGCGACGGCCGTCGATGTTGTGAGCAAGCTCAAGGACGAAGGTCCCTACCCAGGTCGGGCCGGCTGCCACAGAGTTGACCTGTGCGTCACGGGGGCGAAACGTGAGCCCGGCAGCATCGTCCTCGGGCAGACTCGATGCGGCGGCCGTCGACCGCCGCTAACGATCTCGTGCGGAGTGACCATGAGCGCCAACGGTCCGAACCAGACTCTCGGATTCACCACCATCTCCCGGAGCGTCGCCTCGCTCGCCGTCAGCGTGGTGCACACTCTCGAACGCGCCGTGGCCGGCGACGGCCGGATGCGCACGGCCCGGGGCAACGCCTGGGAGGCGGTCTGCGCCGACCGGGCCCGGGCCGCGCAGCGCCGCGAACTGGAACGCCTGGTGGCCGAGCTGGCCGCCGCGCGCGCCGCGGTCCAGGAGCGCCGCGACGCGCGCGACGCCCAGCCGGTGAGCTGACCGGGGCACGTGACGATCGGGACGGGCGCCCGGTCGGTCAGCTGACCGTCGGGTCCTCGCCCCGGTCGAGCGCCTCCCAGGCGTCCCGGGTGCCCCGCTCGACCGCCGGCCGGTTCGCGCCGGCGGGCTCGGCCGGCCGCGCCGCCCGCCGCTCGTAGCGGGCGCCCATCGCCGGCCAGCCGGCACCGCGCAGCAGGGTGAGCAGCGCGCCGGCCACCAGGACCAGTCCGCCCACCAGCACCAGCGCCGGCCACTGCCGGCTCACCCCGGACCCGGTCAGGCCGTAGCCGCCGCCGGCCGCCACGCCCAGCCCGAGCAGGGTCAGCAGGCCGCCCAGCAGCCGCCGGACCCGCCCCCCGGTGGCCAGCACCGCGCCGCCGCCGGCCAGCCCGACCAGGGCCAGGGCCGACACCCAGGGCAGCAGCTCCGCGCCGGTGCGGGCGTGCCGGGCGGGCGGCAGCGAGCCGCGGGCGGTCAGCTCGACCGACCAGGTCCGGGTCACCGCCCAGAACGCGAGGCCCGCGCCGGCCAGGCAGAGCAGCACGGCGTACGTCAGCTCGCGCCGGCCCCGGGCGGCGGGCACGCCGGTCGACGCGCTCATCGGGCGGGCCGCAGCGTCTCGGCGGCGGCGATCGCGGCCAGCACGGCGGCGGCCTTGTTCCGGGTCTCCTGGTCCTCGGCGGCCGGATCGGAGTCGGCCACCACCCCGGCCCCGGCCTGGACGTAGGCCCGGCCGTCGCGGATCAGCGCGGTGCGGATGGCGATCGCCATGTCCAGGTCGCCGCCGAAGCCGAAGTAGCCGACGGTGCCGCCGTAGAGGCCACGACGGACCGGCTCCAGCTCCTCGATGATCTCCATGGCCCGCACCTTGGGGGCGCCGGAGAGGGTGCCGGCGGGGAAGGTCGCGGCGAGCGCGTCGAAGGCGGTGCGGTCCTCCCGCAGCTCGCCGACGACCGTGGAGACGATGTGCATGACGTGGCTGTACCGCTCGATGGTGGCGAACTCCGGCACCTCGACCGTGCCCGGCCGGCACACCCGGCCCAGGTCGTTGCGGCCCAGGTCGACCAGCATGACGTGCTCGGCGCGCTCCTTCGGGTCGGCGAGCAGTTCGGCGGCGAGCCGGGCGTCGGCCTCCGGGGAGCCGCCGCGCGGCCGGGTGCCCGCGATCGGGTGCAGCAGCGCCCGGCGCCGCCCGTCGGCGGCGGTGCTCACCTTGAGGTGCGCCTCCGGCGAGGAGCCGACGATGTCGAAGCCGTCGAAGCGCAGCAGGTACATGTACGGGCTGGGGTTGGTGGTGCGCAGCACCCGGTAGACGTCGAGCGGGTCGGCGTGGGTGGGGCGCTCGAAGCGCTGGCTGAGCACGATCTGGAAGCCCTCGCCGGCCCGGATCGCCTCCTTGGCCGCCTCCACCGCCTTCGGGTAGCTGCCCTCCGGCGTCCGGCTGACCACCTCGCCGACGCCGGGCCGGGCGACCGTCGAGATCATGGGCGGAATCGGTCGGGACAGCGCGGTGGTCATGGCGTCCAGCCGCCCCACCGCGTGGTGATAGGCGGCCGCCACCAGCGACGCCCGGTCGGGCGCGTCGAGCGGAGGCAGCACCGCGTTGGCCACCAGGATCGCCGAGCCGTCGTAGTGGTCGAGCACCACCAGGTCGGTGGCGAGCATCATGCCCAGCTCGGGCACGTCGAGCTCGTCCTCGGTCAGCTCGGGCAGCCGCTCGAAGCGGCGGACCAGGTCGTAGCCGAGGTAGCCGACCATCCCGCCGGTGAGCGGCGGCATGCCGCTGGCCGGGTCCCAGGCCGGGCCGGCCAGCGCGGCGACGGTCTCCCGGAGCGCGGTCACCGGGTCGCCGTCGACCGGCACCCCGGCGGGCGGCTCGCCGGCCCAGACGGCCGCGCCGTCCCGCTCGGTCAGCGTGGCGCTGCTGCGCACCCCGATGAAGGAGTAGCGCGACCAGGCCATCCCCGCCGAGCCGACGCCCTGCTCGGCGGACTCCAGCAGGAACGTGCCGGGGCCGCCGGCGAGCTTGCGGTAGACGCCGACCGGGGTCTCCGCGTCGGCGAGCAGCCGCCGGGTGACCGGCACGACCCGCCAGCGGGCCGCCAGGTCGGCGAAGGTGCCCTGGTCGGGGCTGACCGTGCCGTCGGTCATGAGGTCGCCTCCGTGGAGCCGACCGGCAGCTCGGTGAAGAAGCAGGTGCGGTGCCCGGTGTGGCAGGCCGCACCCACCTGTTCGACGCTGACCAGCAGCGCGTCGCCGTCGCAGTCCAGCGCCACCGAGCGGACGTACTGGTGGTGGCCGGAGGTGGCGCCCTTGACCCAGTACTCCTGCCGGCTGCGCGACCAGTAGGTGGCCCGGCCGGTGGTCAGCGTGCGGTGCAACGCCTCGTCGTCCATCCAGGCGACCATCAGCACCTCGCCCGAGTCGTGCGCGCGGACCACCGCGGCCACCAGGCCGTCGGGGTTGCGGCGCAACCGGGCCGCGATGGCAGGGTCGAGCCGGGAGGGGCGGGCCGGGCCGGGGGCCGCGGCACCGCCGGAACTGGCGGGTGCGCCGGTCACCGGCGCGTCAGAGGCGGGCACGGTTGACCATTCTCCCGCACGGGGCACCGGCACCGCCGACGTGTCCCGGAGGGCGGGCGCGGGACGGACCAGCGCCCGGGTGAGTTGACCGAGGTAGCGGTCCAGCCGGCCGTCCACCAGGGCCTCGGCCAGGTCCGCGCCGCCGACCGCGGCGATCTCCCCGGCGTACGGGCGGACCAGCGGGACGATCCCGGTGACCAGCCGGCCGGCTGCGGCGCCCACCTCGGCGCTGCCGCCGGGGCGCAGCCCGAGGCAGAGCAGCATGTCCTCGCGGTAGCCGGCCGGCGCGACCGGCAGCTCCAGCGCGGCGGCCAGGGCCGCCCGGCGGGACACCACCCGGACCGAGGGGTTGGCCAGGCGCAGCACCGACGGGCAGAGCCGGGCCAGGTCGGCCGCGGCGAGCCGGACGCCCACCGGGTCGCCGGCCCAGCGGGCGCCGGCCACCTTGCCGAGGGTGGCGATCAGCTCCTCCAGACGGGGCTCGTCGGCGGGCTGGCAGAGCACCGGCAGGTCGATCCGGCGCCGCCATTCCGGTGCCGCCCAGAGCAGCCGGGCCGGCGCGCAGACCGGCAGCCCGAACGCCCAGTCGGCCGGCTGGCCCAGCCGGTGCACCCAGGAGCGGACGTCCCGGGCGGCCACGGAGACGTGCACCAGCCGGCCGTCGAACTCGGCCAGGTAGGCCCGGCGGGCCGCGTACGGGGTGGCGGCCCGGGCCGGGCCCGCCGTCCCGGCCGCCGGGGCGGCGGGTCGCCCGCCGGCGCCGGCGGGCCGCTCGTCGTCGGCGGCGACCAGCACGTCGACGTCGACGTCGCTGTGCTCGGTGGCGGCCCGCCGGGCATGGCTGCCACGCAGCATGATCCCCACGACGGGACGGTCGGCGGCCTCCCGGAGGCGGGCGGCCCACTCGTCGAGGAATTCCGGCAACTCCAGCTCGTCGCGTCTGGCGCCGCGCTGCGACCTGGAGCCGCCGCCGGTCTCGGGCAACGGAGCGGGACCCACGGCGTCATGGTGCCGGACGTCCGATCTTGGCGCAATGACCGATGGCGGACCGGGTGTCCGCCGCTGGGGCTAGTGCCCGACGGTTCGCATTCCTGCCGGGGTGTACCTTTCCCCGGCGACCGCCCCGGCGGGCACCGCCCCGCACAGCCGGTCCTGCTGCTCCGGCGTGAGCCGCAGGTCGGCCGCGGCGGCGTTCTCCTCCAGGTAGCGGACCCGCTTGGTGCCGGGGATCGGCAGGACGTCCTCGCCCTGGGCGAGCAGCCAGGCCAGCGCCGCCTGGGCCGGGGTGCAGCCCAGCTCGCCGGCGACCGCGCGGACCGCCTCGGCCAGCTTCAGGTTGGCGTCGAGGTTGCCGTCGGCGAACCGGGGCACGGTGCGCCGCCAGTCGTCCTCGGCGAGCTGCTCCCGGCTCGTGATCGTCCCGGTGAGCAGCCCCCGCCCGACCGGCGAGTACGCCACCAGGGAGACGCCCAGCTCCCGGCAGGTGGCCAGCATCTCCCCCTCGACGTCCCGGGTGAACAGGGAGTACTCCATCTGGACCGCCGAGACCGGGTGCACCGCGTGGGCCGCCCGCAGGGTCGCCGGGCTGACCTCCGACAGGCCGATCAGCCGTACCTTGCCGGCCTGGACGAGCTCGGCCAGCGCGCCGACGGTCTCCTCGATCGGGGTCCGGGGGTCGCGCCGGTGCAGGTAGTACAGGTCGATGGTGTCGATGCCGAGCCGGGCCAGCGAAGCGTCGCAGGCCTGCTTCGCCCAGGCGGCGCTGCTGTCCACGAAGGCGCCCGGGCTGCCGGTGCCGCCGAAGCTGTCGCCGCTGGTGCGGTTGCCGAACTTGGTGGCCAGGAAGACCTCGTCCCGGCGTGCCCGCACCACCGGGCCGAGCAGCCGCTCGTTCGCCCCGAAGCCGTACATGTCGGCGGTGTCGAGGTGGTTGACGCCGAGGTCGAGGGCCCGATGCAGGGTGCGGGTCGACTCGGCGTCGTCGGCGCCGCCGTAGGCGAAGCTCATGCCCATGCAGCCCAGGCCGATCGCCGAGACCTCCGGGCCGGTCGCGCCCACTCGTCGCTTGATCATGCCAGCTCCTCCTCCGCTCGGCGGTACGCGTCGATCTTGTAGTCGAGGACCTTGAGGTCCTCCTCCAGCTCGGCCATCCGGGCCAGCACCCGGCTCCGGTGCGCCTCGAACAGGGCCCGCCGGGCGCCGAGCGTGCGGTCGCCCTGCCGGGCGAGTTCGGCGTAGCGCCGCATGTCCCGTACCGGCATGCCGGTACGGCGCAGCCGGGTGAGCAGGAACAGCCAGTTGACGTCGGACTCGGTGTAGCGCCGCCGGCCGGCGGAGTCGCGGCCGACTGGGGCGACCAGGCCCTCCTGCTCGTACCAGCGCAGCGTGTAGGTGGTCAGGCCGACCCGTTCCGCCGCCTCACCGACGGTGAGGCTCATCTCCCGCGTGCTGATGTCCACGCACCCAGGCTTCCAGTTCGAGGGCACTCGAAGTCAACCTTGTGCGAAGGCCGGTAACTCATCTAGCGTTGAGTTCAACACTTGATGAGTTTTTTGGAGGCGGGCATGGACGACGCGGTGTCGGTCCGTGACCTGGTGGTCGAGCGGGGCCGGCGGCGGGTGCTCCAGGGCATCTCCTGCGCGGTGCCCCGCGGCGCGGTCACCGGGCTGCTCGGGCCGAGCGGCAGCGGCAAGACCACCCTGATGCGCGCCATTGTCGGGGTGCAGACGGTCGACTCCGGCACGGTCACCGTGCTCGGCCGGCCCGCCGGGGCGGCCGAGCTGCGCCGCCGGGTCGGCTACCTGACCCAGGCGCCCAGCGTCTACGCCGACCTCACCGTCCGGGAGAACACGCGCTACTTCGCGGTGCTCCAGGGGCGGGGCCGGGCCGAGGCCGACCGGGCGGTCGCCGACGTCGGGCTGGCGAGCGCGGCCGACCAGCTGGTCGGCACCCTCTCCGGCGGGCAGCGCAGCCGCGCCTCACTGGCCTGCGCGCTGGTCGGGGACCCGGAGCTGGTCATCCTCGACGAGCCCACGGTCGGCCAGGACCCGGTGCTCCGCGCCGACCTGTGGGCCCGGTTCCACGCCATGGCCGCCGCCGGCACCACGCTGCTGGTCTCCAGCCACGTGATGGACGAGGCGGCCCGCTGCGACCGGCTGCTGCTCATCCGGGACGGCCGGCTGGTCGCCGACGACACCCCGGACGCGGTCCGCGCCGGCACCGGCGTGGACGACCTGGAGGAGGCCTTCCTCCGGCTGATCAAGGCGAGCGAGCAGGAGGCCGGCCGGTGAGTCCCCGCATCCTCGCCGCCACCACCGGGCGGATCCTGCGCCAGCTCCGGCACGACCGGCGCACCGTGGCCATGCTGGTGGCCGTGCCCACCGTGCTGCTCACGCTGGTCTACTTCATGTACGTCGACCAGCCCACCCCGCCCGGCGGGCCGAGCGTCTTCGACCGGGTTGCGCTGATCATGCTGGGCTTCTTCCCGTTCATCATCATGTTCCTGATCACCAGCATCGCCATGCTGCGCGAGCGGACCACCGGGACCCTGGAGCGGCTGCTCACCACCCCGCTCGGCAAGATCGACCTGCTCTTCGGCTACGGCATCGCGTTCGGGCTGGCCGGGGTGCTCCAGTCGACCCTCGCCTCAGTGGTGGCCTACCAGGTGTTCGGGCTGGACACCGCCGGCAGCCAGTGGCTGGTGCTGCTGATCGCCGGTCTGAACGCCGTGCTGGCGGTGGCGCTCGGCCTGCTCTGCTCCACGTTCGCCCGCACCGAGTTCCAGGCCGTGCAGTTCCTGCCGGTGGTGGCCCTGCCGCAGCTGCTGCTCTGCGGGCTCTTCGTGCCGCGCGGCGAGATGGCCGGCTGGCTCCAGGCGATCAGCGACGTGCTGCCCCTGTCGTACGCCGTCGAGGCGCTCCAAGAGGTCGGCGGGCACGCCGACCCGACCGCGACGATGTGGCGGGACGTGGCGATCGTCGCCGCGGCCGCGGTGGCGGCGCTGATGCTGGCCGCCGCGACGCTGCGCCGGCGCAGCGGGTGATGGCCCGGCGCACCGGCCGGCGACCCGGCAACCCGGACACCCGGGAGGCCATCCTCGCGGCGGCCCGGGCGGCGTTCGCCGAGCGCGGCTTCGACGCCGCCTCGATCCGGGCGATCGCCACCGCCGCGGGGGTGGATCCGGCGCTGGTGCACCACTACTTCGGCACCAAGGAGGAGCTGTTCCGGGCCACCGTGGCGATCCCGGTCGACCCGGCGCGACTCCTGCCGGCCGTGCTGGCCGGCGGCCCGGAGGGAGCGGGCGAACGCCTGGTCCGCACGTTCCTGAGCGTCTGGGACTCGCCTGTCGGCGGGGCCGCGGTGGCCCTGCTCCGCTCGGCGGTGAGCAACGAGTGGACCGCCCGGATGCTGCGCGAGTTCCTGACCACCCAGGTGCTGCGGCGGGTCCTCGACCAGCTCGACGTCGACCCGGCGGAGCTGCCGCTGCGCGGCGCGCTGGTGGCGACCCAGGTCGCCGGCCTGGCCATGATGCGGTACGTCATCCGCCTCGAACCGGTGGCCTCCGCCGACCCGGAGACCCTGGTCGCCGCGATCGGGCCGACCGTCCAGCGTTACCTCACCGGCGACCTGGACTAGCGGGTCTGCTCCAGCCAGGAGGCGTAGAGCAGGGCGTAGACCGACTCCGGGTCCCGCACCAGCTCGTCGTGCGGGCCGCGCTGCACGATCCGGCCCCGGTCCACCACGATCACCTCGTCGGCGGCCTGGGCGGTGGAGAGCCGGTGGGCGATGGCCAGCGTGGTCCGGCCCCGGGTGACCGCGTCCAGGGTGCGCTGGAGGCGTACCTCGGTGGCCGGGTCGACCGCGCTGGTCGCCTCGTCCAGCACCAGCAGGTCGGGGTCGGCCACGTACGCCCGGGCCAGCGCGACGAGCTGCCGCTCGCCGACGCTGAGCGCCTCGCCGCGCTCGCCCACCGGGGTGTCCAGCCCGCTCGGCAGCCCGTCCAGCCAGTCGGCCAGGCCCAGCTCGGAGAAGGCGGCGGTGAGCTGCGCGTCGGTCAGCTCCGGGCGGGCGAAGCGGACGTTCTCCCCGACCGTGGTGTCGAAGAGGAAGCCGTCCTGCGGCACCATCACCACCCGCGACCGCAGCGACTCGAAGCGCACCTCGCGCAGCGAGACGCCGGAGAGCAGCACCTCGCCCTCGGTGGGGTCCATCAGCCGGGTGAGCAGCTTGGCGAAGGTCGTCTTGCCGCTGCCGGTCTCGCCGACCACGGCCACCCGGCTCTTCGCCGGGATGTCCAGCGTCACGTCGTGCAGCACCGGCGGCCCGCCCGGGTAGGCGAAGGTCACCCCGGCGAAGCGGATGTCCAGCGGACCGGGCGGCAGCTCCCGGCCCTGCTCTCCCGGGTCGGCCACGTCCGGCGCGACGTCCAGCACGTCCAGCACCCGGCGCCAGCCGGCGATCGCGTTCTGCGCCTCGTTGAGCACCTCGGTGGCGATCTGCACCGGCTGGATGAAGAGCGTCACCAGGAACAGGAACGCGGTCAGCTGGCCGATGGACAGGGTGCGGTCGACCCCGAGGTTGACTCCGACCACCACCACACCGGCCAGCGCCAGGCCGGCCGCCAGCTCGCCGACGGAGCTGCCCACGATGCTGATCCGGATCGCCTTCTGCTGGGCCAGTCGCTGCCCCTCGATCGCCGCGTCCAGCCGCCGGGCCGTGCGCCCGGCGATCCCGTACGACCGGATCACCGGGGCGCCCACCACGCTCTCGCCGATCGTGCCGAGCAGGGCGCCCATCCGCTGCCGGACCACCCCGTAGGCGCCTGCCAGCCGGCGCTGGAGCAGCCGGATCACCAGCACCGCGGGCGCGAACGCCACGAGCACCACCAGGGTCAACTGCCAGGAGTACGCGAGCATCACGGCCGTGGTCACCACGAGCTGGCCGAGGTTGACGATCAGGATCACGCCGCCCCACTGAAGGAACTGGGTGATCTGGTCGACGTCGCTGGTGACCCGGGAGACCAGTGAGCCGCGCCGCTCGGACTGCTGGTGCAGCATGGACAGGTCGTGCACGTGCCGGAAGGCCCGGGTGCGCACCCCGGCCAGCGCGGTCTCGCTGACCGTGAACAGCCGGCGCATCATCAGGTAGCCGCAGGTGGTGGTGACCACCAGCACGGCGGCGGTGACCAGCACGGTCAGCGTGACCACGTCCAGGTCGAGGCCGCCGAGGATGCCGTGGTCGATGCCGCGCTGCACGGCCACCGGCACGGCGACCCGGCCGATCATGTAGATCAGGGCCAGCGCCACGGTGCCGGCCAGACCGGTCCTCAGCTCCGGGGAGAGCGCCAGCCCGCGCCGCAGGGTCCGCCAGGTCGACTCGGTCCGCTGTTCGGCCGCAACGGTGGTGCTCGTCACCGGTCAACCTCGACTTCCAGGCCGGAGGTCAGCGGGGTGACCTCGTCGTACGTGCGGGTCTGCTCGCGTTCCTGCTCGGCCTGCTCGTAGGCGGTGACCAGGTCGGCGTAGCCGGAGACGGTGGCGAGCAGGTCGGCGTGCGTGCCCCGGGCCACCACCCGGCCGTGCTCGACGTAGATCACCTCGTCGGCGAGCGCGATGGTGGCTCGCCGGTAGGCGACCACCAGGATCGAGGCGGCCGCGCCTCCGTCATTCGGGGCGCGCAGCCCGGCCAGGATGGCCGCCTCCACCCGCGGGTCGACGGCGCTGGTGGCGTCGTCGAGCACCAGCAGCCGGGGGCGGCCGGCGACCGCCCGGGCCAGGGTGAGCCGCTGCCGCTGGCCGCCGGAGAGCGAGGTGCCCCGCTCGCCGACCATGGTGTCCAGCCCGTCGGGCAGCGCGGCCACGAAGCCGTCCGCCTCGGCCAGCCGCAGCGCCGCCCAGACCTCCTCGTCGCCGATCCCGGGACGGTCGAGGGCGATGTTGGCGCGGACGGTGTCGTCGAAGACGAACGGCACCTGGGCGACGAGGGCCACGGTCGAGGCCAGCGAGGCGGCGGTCAGCTCACGCACGTCGACCCCGTCCAGGGTGACCGTGCCGCTGTCCGGGTCGACCAGCCGTACGGCCAGCGAGGCGATGGTGGACTTGCCGGCGCCGGTCGGCCCGACCAGGGCGACCGTCTTCCCGGCCGGCACGGTGAAGGTGACCTCGCCGAGCACCTGGGCGCCGGGCAGGTGCGCCTCGGCCGGCTCGTACCCGAAGTGCACGTCCTCGAAGGCGAGGGTGGCCGGCACCGGCGCGGCCGGGTCGAGGGCCACCTCGCCGTACGGCATCTCGCCGGTGGCGTCGAGGACCCGGCGGACCCGGTCCCAGCCGGCGACGCTGCGCGGCAGCTCGGCCAGCACCCAGCCGATGGCCCGGACCGGGAAGGCCAGCACGGTGAAGAGGAAGGCCACGCTGACCAGCTCGGTCACGGTGATCGCGCCCTCCCGGAGCCGGATCGCGCCGACCACCAGCACGGCGAGCGTACCGAGGCTGGGCAGGGTCTCCAGCATCGGGTCGAAGACGCCACGCAGCTTGCCGACGGAGATCAGCGCGTCGCGCAGCTCGCCGGCCCGGGCGGCGAACCGGGTGGTCTCATGGGCCTCCCGGCCCATCGTCTTGACCACCAGCGCGCCGTCGAAGCTCTCGTGCGCGATGCCGCTCACCTCGGCGCGCAGCCGCTGGGCGCGGGCCTGGCGGGGCGCCATCCGGCGAGAGTAGACCACGTTGAGCGCGAACAGCGCCGGGAAGACGGCGAGGCCGACCAGCGCGAGGGCCCAGTCGGTGAGGAAGAGCGAGATCACCGCGCCGACCAGCATCACCAGGGTGCCGACGGCGAAGGGCAGTGGCGCGATCGGGTACCAGGCGGCCTCGACGTCGGAGTTGGCGTTGGAGAGCAGGGTGCCGGTGGCGTTGCGGTGGTGCCAGGCCAGCGGCAGGTCGAGGTAGCGGCGGGTGACCCGCCGGCGGTAGGCGGCCTGGAGCCGGTACTGCATGTAGCCGGCCCCGAGCCGGCGGCCGAAGATGCCGACCACCCGCAGCACGCTGATCCCGAACAGCGCGGCCGCGGCGAGCGCCAGGGCGCCGCCGGTCACCGAGCCGCGGGTGACCGCCGGGACCACCACCTTGCCGACCACCGCGCCGACCACGTACGCGCTGGCGATCACCATGAGGCCGAAGAGCACGCTGCCGGCCACCGCGACCGCGAAGATGCGCGGCTGCTCCCGGATGGCCCGGCCGAGCACCCGTAGCCCTCTGCCGAGGACGTCCCGACTTGTCCCGCTCGCCACGCTCTCCCCCGCCGTAAGCCACAGTTCTCCCCCTCATCCTTACTGCTCGGTGCCGCCTCCGCCGACCCGGCCCCGATATGTCGACTGTCACTCCTCCGCGTGGACCCCGCCGAGCAGGGCGGACGGCCGGGCGCCGGCCGACCGGTGACCGGGCGCGCCGGCGCCGTGTCCGGGCCGGGCCCCCGACCGGCCCCGCCGGGCCTACGATCGGGCCATGCCGCGGTACGCCCGGTCGGAGCGCGAGGCGCTCGCCGACCTGATGCTGGAGCTGGGACCGGACGCGCCGACGGTCAACGAGGGGTGGACCACCCGCGACCTGGCGGCCCACCTGCTGGTGCGGGAGCGCCGGCCGGACGCGGCCGGCGGCATCCTGCTGCCGCCGCTGCGCGGGCACGGCGAGGCGGTCCGCCGCCGGGTGGCCGCCGGTCCCTACGCGGACCTGGTCGCCCGGATCCGCCGCCCGCCGCTGTGGAGCCCGGTGAGCAACCCGCTCACCGACGAACTGGTCAACGGCCTGGAGTTCTTCATCCACCACGAGGACGTGCGCCGGGCCCGGCCCGGCTGGCTCCCCCGCGACCTGCCGGCCCGGCAGCACGCGGCGCTCTGGAAGCGGGCATCCGTGCTGGCCCGGCTGTCGTTGCGGCGCTTCCCGGCCGACCTGCTGATCCAGGCCCCCGGCTACGGCGAGCGCGCCGTCGGTCGCGGCGGCGAGCGGCTGCGCCTGGTCGGCGCCCCGGGCGAGCTGGTGCTGTTCATCTCCGGCCGGCAGCGGGTGGCCCGGGTCCAGGTGGACGGCCCGGCCGAGCCGGCGGAGCGGTTGCGGGCGGCCAGCCTGGGCCTCTGACGGAGCGAGTCGATCCGGTGTCGACGGATCCGTGGGAATCGCTCCGGCCCAGCGACGACGGCCGATCCGCGCTGCCGTACGCTCCTGTCCCGCCGCCCGACCCCGGGCGGGCGGGACAGGGGAGACGGATGCGAGGCTTCGCGCTCTCGGCACTGCACGAACCCCCCTTCCCGGCGCGCCGCCACGCCGCCGTCGAGCTGGTCGTCGGGGAGAGCGCCGGGTGGGTACGCGACCTGGGCCTGATCGGCACCCCGGCCGGGCTGCGCCGGCTGGCCGCCGCCCACCCCGTCGAGCTGGCCGGACGGGCCTGCCCGGACGCGTCGGTCGACGGCCTGCGGCTGCTCGCCGACCTGATCAGCTGGCTGTTCGTGATGGACGACGCCTGCGACGAGGACGGCCTGGGGGCCAGCCCGACCCGGCTCGCGCCGACCGTGGCGGCCCTGCTGGAGGTGCTCGACCGGCACGGCGACCCGGCGGCGCCGATCCCGGCCGACGCCGGCCCGCTCGCGGTGGCGCTGGACGACCTGTGCCGGCGGGTCCGCGACCGGCGCCGGCCGGGCCTACTGCTGAGCCTGGTCAGCCAGTTGCGCGAGTACCTGCTGGCCCTGCTCTGGGAGGCGGCCAACCGGGAGCACGGCCGGGTGCCCGGAGTGGCCGAGTACGTGCAGATGCGCCGGCACACCGGGGGCGTCCGGCCCAGCTTCACGCTGACCGACCTGGCCCACCCCGAGCGGTCCGACCCCGGCAGTCGAGCGGACCCGGCGCTGGCCGACCTGGACGCGCTCGCCACCGACCTGGTCTGCTGGTGCAACGATCTCTTCTCCTACGACAAGGAGCGGGCGACCGGCCCGGACGCGCACAACCTGGTCACCACCATCGCCGGGGAGACCGGGCAGGGTGAGGAGGCGGCCCTGCGCGCGGCGGCCACCCGGTTCAACGCGGTACTGGCGGCGTACGTGGGGCGGGACGCGGCGCTGGCCGCGACGGCCGACCCGGGGGTGCGGGCCCTCCTGGACACCCGGCGGAACTGGATCCGGGCCACCTACGACTGGTCCCGCGCCGCCACCCGGTACGCCTGAGCGCGGTCCCGCTCCCGGGACAGGGTCGCCGCAGGCCACCGGGGCTAGCCGCTGCCCGGGTCCAGGCAATACTCTTCGGTAACCGCAGAATGGCGTGACCCCCGTCACGTCCCTCCACCCCTGAAGGCGGCTACAGCGATGGCTCTCGATGTACCGTACCGTTCCGTACCCGACATGTTCCTCAAGCGCGTGGCGGACTCCCCCGACCGCCACGCGTTCGCCCATCCCGCCCCGGACGACTCGGGGCCGGTCTGGCTGACGTGGGAGCAGGTCGGGCAGCGCGCCAAGGCGATCGCGGCCGGGTTGCACGGGCTCGGCGTCGGCCTGGAGAACCCGGTGGCGATCCTGGCCAACACCCGGCTGGAGTGGGTGCTCGCCGACTTCGGGATCATGTGCGCCGGCGGGGCCACCACCACCGTCTACCCGACCACCGAGCCGGAGGACGCGACGTACATCGTCGCCGACTCGGGGTCGAAGGTGCTCTTCGCCGAGAACCCCGCCCAGGCGGCGAAGATCGCCGGCACGGCGGTGCCGGCGCTGACCCACGTGGTGCTCTTCGACGGCGCGCCCGACCCGGCCGCCACCGTCCCGCAGCTCACCCTGGCCGAGCTGGAGGAGCGCGGGGCCCGGGCGCTGGAGAACGAGCCCGACCTGATCGACATGCTGGTCGCCGGGATCGGCCCGGACCACCTGGCCACCCTGATCTACACCTCGGGCACCACGGGCCGACCCAAGGGCGTCGAGCTGCTGCACGGCGGCTGGTGCTGGGAGGGCGTGGCGCAGGCCGAGCTGGGCCTGCTGCACGCCGACGACCTGCAGTACCTGTGGCTGCCGCTGTCCCACTCGTTCGGCAAGACGCTGCTTTGCGGCGCCACCCACGTCGGCCTGCCCACCTACGTCGACGGCCGGGTGGACAAGCTGGTCGACCTGCTCGGGGTGATCCGGCCGACGCTCATGTGCGGGGCACCCCGGGTCTTCGAGAAGGTCTACAACAAGGCGGTGACCACGGCCCAGAGCGCCGGCGGGGCGAAGGCGAAGATCTTCGCCTGGGGCGTCGCGGTGGGCAAGGCGAAGGTCGCGCTGGAGCAGGCCGGCAAGCCCGTGCCGGCCGGCCTGAAGGTCAAGTACGCGCTCGTCGAGAAGCTGGTGTTCAGCAAGCTCCAGGCCCGGCTCGGCGGCCGGATGCGGGTGCTGGTCTCCGGCGCGGCGCCGCTGAGCAAGGAGATCGCCACCTTCTTCGCCGCGGCCAACCTGCCCATCTCCGAGGGGTACGGGCTCACCGAGACCAGCGCCGGCGCGTTCGTGAACCCGCCCGACGGGCTGAAGATCGGCAGCGTGGGCCGGGCCATGGGCGACCTGGAGTGCCGGATCGACACCGACGGCGAGATCCTGGTCCGCGGCAAGCCGGTCATGCGCGGCTACCACAACCTGCCCGAGGAGACCGCGGCCGCGTTCACCGAGGACGGCTTCTTCCGCACCGGCGACATCGGCACCCTCGACGACGACGGCTACCTGCGCATCACCGACCGGAAGAAGGACCTGGTCAAGACCTCCGGCGGCAAGTACATCGCGCCGTCGCACATCGAGGGCATGTTCAAGGCCGTCTGCCCGTACACCTCCCAGGCCGTGGTGATCGGGCAGGCGCGCAACTACTGCACCATGCTGGTCACGCTCGACCCGGACGCGATCAAGGGCTGGGCCGCCGGCACGCCGCTGGAGGGTCGCGACTACACCGCGATCGTCACCTCGCCCGAGGCGCAGGCCATGGTCGAGGGCTACGTGACCGAGCTGAACGGCAAGCTGAACCGGTGGGAGACGATCAAGAAGGTGACCATCCTCCCCCGGGACCTCACCATCGAGGACGGCGAGGTCACCCCGTCGCTGAAGATCAAGCGCCGGAGCGTGGAGACCAACTTCGCCGGCGAGATCGACAAGATGTACGCGGGCAGCCTCGCCGAGCTGTAGCCGGCCCGCACCGCCCGGCGGCCGCGCCCCTCCGTCCCGGGGCACGGCCGCCGCCGTGGTTTCCGGGCCCGGTCACAGTGCCGGTCTTCGTTCGCGACTGCGGGGCTCGCAACCCCGGCTCACTCCTCGCGCTCACAGGTGCCGCTGGCGCCAGTGGCTCTGCTCCGCCTCCGCGGCGAGCTGCTCCTCCAGCGCGAGCTGCCGGACCCGGCTCCGTCGGCCGTTTTCGCTCAACGTCTCCCGCCAGCAGCCCGAGGGTGGTGAGCCCCGTCAGCAGCGCGAGCGCGACCAGCTCCGGGATCGGGGCGGCGAACGGGGCGACCGCGGCGAGCACCACGATCGTGACCAGCAGCGGCCAGTGCACCTCCCGCAGCGCCACCAGCGCGCAGCCGGCGAGACTGAGCAGGTAGAGGCCCACCCCGCCGTAGAAGACGGTGACCCAGAAGCCGCCCAGCGGCTCGCCCCAGGTGGGAGTCATCGGGCTCGCCGACTCGGCGAGCAGGTCCTTCAGGCCCAGGGCGAAGAGGATGACCCCGGCGATCAACGGCAGGTGCAGGAACGTGTAGACGTCCCGGGCGAGCCGGAGCCGGGCGGCCCGGTCGCGTGCCTGGTGCAGCGCCTGCTCCAGCGCGTACGCCAGGGTGTCGAAGTACGCCCACCAGAGCATCGCCACGACCAGGACGCCGAGCAGCGCGGCGATCGCCACCGGGCCGCTGAGCGGCAGCCCGGTCTTCGGGCCGAGCCCGAGCGCGATGATCGACTCCCCGAGCGCGATCAGCACCATGAGCGCGTGCCGTTCCGCCCAGTGGCCGGCGGAGACGACCACCCACCAGCCCTGGGCCAGGATCACCCCGCCGACGTACTCGACGAGCAGCGCCACGGTCCAGAGGCCCAGTTGCAGCGCCACGGTGACCGGCCGGTCGGCGAGTCGCTGGGGCACCGTGCCGGCCACCACCAGCAGCGCGGTGGCCACCGCCGGCAGCACGACGCGCGGCAGCAGCCGCCGGCGCAGCACCCGATCCGACCAGTCCATCCAGCCGAGGACCGCGAGCTGGGCCGCCCGGATCACGAAGTAGCAGGCCGCGAAGACCAGCGGGCCGTTCAGCGAGCCGGGAGCGTCCACGAACGCGCCCGGCACGCTGAGCACCAGCAGGAACGTCGCGGCCACCGTGAGGAAGCCGACCAGCGGCAGCAGGCCCTGGTCGGCGCGTACCGCGTTGCCGAGCCGGGCGAAACCGGTCCACAACCACCAGAGCAGGGCCAGCACCAGCAGGCAGCGGTAGAGGTTGGCCGGGGTGAGCCGGTTGGCGGTCAGGGTGGTGACGTTGACGAACGCGAAGACGAAGACCAGGTCGTAGAAGAGTTCCAGCCGGGTGGTCCGGGAGCCGGGCGCCGCGGGCCGCGGGCCGCACGAGGCGCGACCACCGGGCACCCTCGCCGTTCCCCACCCGGGCAGTCTCCGCAATCCCGCCCCGCGCCGCTGCGATCCTCCGGATCCGTACCGGAACGGGGCTACCGCCCGGGCGGGCCGCCGACGCCGTGCTCCTCGAGGAACTCGTCGCGCAGCGCCCGGCGGGCCGCCCCGAAGAGCACCACCTCGGCCGCCACCATCCCGGCGCAGACCACGGCGAGCAGCCCCAGCGCGGCCAGCGCCGGCAGGTGGTCGGCCACCGGCAGGAGCAGCACCAGCAGCGCCGTGGCGGCCACCCGCGGCCAGTTGACCGAGCGCATGTTGCGCAGCCGGAAGCCCACGTGGCCGAGCAGGTAGACGATCACGCCGCCGTAGAGGGCGAACAGGCCCAGCCCGTGCAGCGGGTCGGTGAGCCGGTGGTCGCTCTCGTGCCCGACATACGACATCACCTTCTTGAGGCCCAGGGCGAGCAGGATGATCCCGGTGACCATCGGCAGGTGCAGGTAGGTGTAGGAGTCCCGACCCAGCGCGGCCCGCTCGGCGCCGCGCGCCCGGGCCAGGACCCGCTCGGCGGCGATCGACACCACGTCGAAGTACGCCCACCACAGCGCCCCCGCCACCGTCACGCCGAGGAACGAGGCCACGATGATCGGCCAGGAGATCGGCAGCGCGGTGATCCCGACGCCGATCGCGACCAGGGACTCCCCCAGCGCCACGATGATGATCAGGCCGTGCCGCTCGGTCCAGTGCGCGGCCGAGAAGATCTGCCAGCCCGCCGCGCCGATGGCCATGATGCCGCCGTAGTCGACGGCGAGGGCGAGCACCCAGATCAGGGTACGCAGTGGGACGACCCGCGCCGGATCGTCGGTGAGGTACGGGGGCAGCAGCGCCGCGGCGAAGAGCAGCACCGCGCCGCCCAGCATCGGCAGGGCGGCGCGCACCAGCTGCCGGCGCAGGCCGGCGTCGCCGCGGGCGGCGTACCGGTAGATGGTCAGGTGCAGCACCCGGACGGCCAGGTAGCAGGCGGCGAAGACGACCGGGCCGGGAAGCCCGCCGGGCAGGTCGACGAAGGCCTCCGGGATGGTCTCGGCGACCACGAACATGGTGGCGATCACCGCGAAGAGGACCACCCGGACCACGCCCTCGTCGGCGCGGACGGTGTTGCCGAGCCAGGCGTAGCAGCACCAGCACCACCAGAGCAGGGCCAGCACCAGCAGGCCCCGCCCCACGCCGGGCCAGGTCAGGTCGGCCGCCATCAACGCGGTCACCTGGGTGAGCGCGTAGACGAAGACCAGGTCGAAGAAGAGCTCCAGCGGGGTGACCGAGGCGCCCTCGGTCAGCACCCGCATCCGTGGCCCGCGCCGCGTCCCGTCCGTCACGGCGGACAGTCTGGCAGCCGGTCGGCCGGGCCGCTGTCCTCCGGGCAGCCCGGGCGCGCCGCGGCCGGGCTCAGGCGATGACGGAGGGCTCCCGCCACTGCGGGCGGCCGGTCCGATCCAGGTCGTAGCGGACCGCGGCGAGCCGGCCGACGGCCTCCACCAGGTCTGCGGCGGGCAGGGTGAAGGGCAGCCGGAGGAACCGCTCCAGGGTGCCGTCCAGGCCGAACCGGGGTCCGGGCGCCAGGCGTACGCCGACCTCCTCGGCGGCTCGGGCCAGCGCGCTGGAGATCGGGCCGTCCAGCTCCACCCAGAGCGTCACGCCGCCGCGCGGCACGGTGACCCGCCAGTCGGGCAGGCGGTCGGCCATCGCCTTCACCAGGGCGTCCCGCTGGGCGGCGAGCTGGGCCCGCCGGGCGGCCACGATGCTCGGCCCCTCGGCCAGCAGGTGCACCGCGACGAGCTGGTCGAGCACCGGGCTGGCCATGTCCACGCCGACCCGGGCGGCGGCCAGCCGCTGCACCTGCGGGGCGGACGCCCGGACCCAGCCGATCCGCAGGCCACCCCAGTAGGGCTTGCTCATCCCGCCGATGCTGATCACCCGGGAGTGCCGGTCGAAGGTGGCCACCGGCGGCGGCAGCGGGGTGCCGTCCAGCGGCAGGTCCACGAAGGACTCGTCCACGACCAGGTCGGTCCCGGCGGCGTGCGCCGCGCCGACCAGCCGCTCGCGCAGGTCGGCCGCCATCAGGTGGCCGGTCGGGTTGTGGAACTCGGGGATCACGTAGGCGAGCTTCGGCCGGGTCTGCCGGATGCTGCCCAGCAGCAGGTCGGCGTCCCAGCCGACCCCGTCGGCGGCCAGCCCGTGGGTGGTGATCCGGGCCCGCCGGGCGGCGAGCGCGGCGAGGGCGTTCGGGTAGGTCGGGGACTCCACCAGCACCCCGCCGCCGGGCGACAGGGCCAGCCGCAGCACCAGGTCCAGCGCGTGCTGTGTGCCGCTGGTGACCATGATCTGCTCCGGGCTGGTCGGCAGCCCTCGCTCGGTGTACGAGCGGGCCACCGCCTCGCGCAGCTCGATGATGCCGGTCGGGTGGTAGCCGGCCCCGCCGAGATAGCGCGGCAGGTCCTCGGCGGCGGCCCGGGCGGCCGGCACGAGCTGCGCCGGGGCGGAGAGCGCGGCCACCCCCAGGTCGATCATGTCGCGGTCGTCCAGCGGGGTCCAGAGGCCGGTGCTGGCCACCCGGTGGGTGCCCGGCAGCATGGTCCAGCTCCCGGCGCCCCGCCGGCTGGCCAGGTGGCCGGTCTCCCGCAGCTCCCGGTAGGCGGCGGTGACCGTGGTCCGGCTGATCCGCAGGGCCTCGGCCAGGTCCCGCTCGGCCGGCAGGCGCACCCCGAGGGGGAGCCGGCCGTCGGCGAGCAGCCCGCGGACCGCGGCGGCGAGCGCGGCGTAGTCCGGGCTGCGCCGGCGGCCCGGCAGGGCATGCCACTGCCCGAGGAGCCGAGCCAATTGGACGCCACGTACCTGACTCGTCATGGCCACCCCTCCTAAATTGGCTCTGTCGCGGGCGGGATTGGCCCCTAGGGTGGCATGCATGGCACAGATTGGCAATCTCCGGTACCGGCCGGCCCGGCGGCTCAGCCAGCTCTACGTGGGGCTCGCCCTCTACGGGATCAGCATGGCGCTGATGATCCGGTCCGGCCTGGGGCTCGACCCGTGGGACGTGTTCCACCAGGGGCTCGCCCGGCAGACCCACCTCTCCTTCGGCACGATCACGATCGCGGTCGGCGCGGTGGTGCTGCTGCTCTGGATCCCGCTGCGGCAGCGCCCCGGCCTCGGCACCATCAGCAACGTCGTGGTGATCGGGCTGGTCGTCGACGCCACCCTGGCCCTGCTGCCGCCCGGCGACGGCCTGCCGATCCGGGCCACCCTGCTGATCGTCGGGATTGTCGCCAACGGCGCCGCCACCGGCCTCTACCTGGGCGCCGGGCTCGGCCCCGGCCCGCGCGACGGCCTGATGACCGGCTTCACCGCCCGCCACCCCCGCTTCTCCATCCGGCTGGTCCGGACCGTCATCGAGGTGACCGTGCTGAGCCTCGGCTGGCTGCTCGGCGGCACCGTGGGCCTCGGCACCGTGGCGTACGCGCTGGCCATCGGGCCGCTCGCCCAGTTCTTCATCCCGATCTTCGCGGTGCCGGCCCGACCGGCCGACGAGCCGGCGGTCGCCACCGCCCCGCGCCCGGCCGGCGAGACGGCCTGATTCGCACCTCGACCACGCAGCGTCACCCCCGCCACGCCGACCGCCACCGGCTGGGACGCCCGGGGACGTCGCTGAGCTGCGGCGACGCCCGGCCGGGAAACCGGGTGTTTTCTCCGCCGTCGCGGCCGGGCATCATTCGTTCATGGGGGAGAACGGTTGGCGTTGGAGCGACGCCTGGATCTTCGTCTCACTGATCATCGCGAGCGGCGCCGGTCGGCACCGCCGGGCCGCCGCCACCCGGCGCCCGGAGGGCGTGCGCCTCGCCGACGTCCTCTCCACAGCCGACCACCTCAACCAGGCCATCCCCGAGCGGCACGAGGTGGAGGGGGCGGTCCGCCGGCTCGTGAGCGCCGGCCTGGTCAGCGTCACCGACGGCTGGTTCCGGGTGACCCCGGACGGCGAGCGGCTCTGGCGCACCCGGCCCAGCGCCGGGCTGGGCACCACGGTGGACACGGTGCAGGGCGTGCTGAGCCGCCGCCCCGCCCCGAACGAGTCCGACTGGCAACTGGACGAGGACGACCACGCCGCGGCGGTCCAGGAGTATGCGGTCCGCTCGATACCGATGCCGCGCCGCTCGCCGGAGGGCCACTCCGGCCGCCCCTGACCGGCACCTGCCCCGCAGGAGCAGGGGGCGGACGGTCAGCGCACGGGGTGCCCGGCGCCGCGCAGGGCGTCCTTGACCTCGCCGACGGTCAGCTCGCCGAAGTGGAAGACGCTGGCCGCGAGCACCGCGTCGGCGCCCGCGCCGATGGCCGGCGGGAAGTGGGCCACCTGGCCGGCGCCGCCGCTGGCGATCACCGGCACGTCGACGACCGCGCGGACGGCCTCGATCAGCGGCAGGTCGAAGCCCGCCTTGGTGCCGTCGGCGTCCATCGAGTTGAGCAGGATCTCCCCCGCGCCCAGTTCGGCGCCGCGCGCCGCCCACTCCACGGCGTCGAGGCCGGTGCCCCGGCGCCCGCCGTGGGTGGTCACCTCGAACCCGCTCGGCGTGGTGCCGGCCGGGGCCCGGCGTACGTCGAGGGAGAGCACCAGCACCTGGCGGCCGAACCGGTCGGCGATCTCGGCGATCAGCTCGGGGCGGGCGATGGCCGCGGTGTTCACCCCGACCTTGTCCGCGCCGGCCCGCAGCAGGGTGTCGACGTCGGCGACCTGGCGGACGCCGCCGCCGACGGTGAGCGGGATGAAGACCGACTCGGCGGTGCGCCGCACCACGTCGAGCATGGTGCCGCGGTCGCTGCTGGAGGCGGTGACGTCGAGGAAGGTCAGCTCGTCCGCGCCTGCCCGGTCGTAGGCGGCCGCCAGCTCGACCGGGTCACCGGCGTCGCGCAGGTCGAGGAAGTTGACCCCCTTGACCACCCGCCCGGCGTCCACGTCCAGACAGGGAATCACCCGTACCGCCACCGTCATGCCGCGAGCCTATCCAACCGGCACGGCACGGCGGCCGGCCCGATCGGGCCGACCGCCGTGAACGAGGTCCGGGTCACACGCGGACGAGCATCTTGCCCAGGTTCTCGCCCCGCAGCATGCCGAGGAAGGCCTCCGGAGCGCGCTCGATGCCGTCGACCACCGTCTCGTCGTAGGAGATCCGGCCGTCCCGCAGCCAGCCGGCCATCTCCTGGACGAACTGCTCGCGCAGGTGCCCGTGGTCGCCGACCAGGAAGCCGCGCAGCGTGAGCCGCTTGCCGATGAGCAGCGCCAGGTTGCGCGGGGCGGCGGGCGGCTCGGTGGCGTTGTACTGCGCGATCATGCCGCAGATGGCGGCCCGGCCGTGCAGGTTCATCGCGCCGATGGCGGCCTCCAGGTGCTCGCCGCCGACGTTGTCGAAGTAGACGTCGACGCCGTCCGGCGCGGCGGCCCTGAGCCGGTCCCGGACCGGGCCGTCGTGGTAGTCGAACGCGGCGTCGAAGCCGAGCGCCAGGAGCCGCTCGACCTTGGCCGGCGAGCCGGCGCTGCCGACCACCCGGGCCGCGCCGCGCAGCTTGGCGATCTGCCCGACCATGCTGCCGACCGCACCGGCCGCGCCGGAGACGAAGACCGTCTCGCCCGGCTTCATGGCCGCCACGTCGAGCAGCCCGGCGTACGCGGTGAGCCCGGTCATGCCGAGCACGCCCAGGTAGGCGCTGACCGGGGCCAGATCCGGGTCGACCTTCCGCGCGCCCTTGGCGTCGACCAGCGCGTAGTCCCGCCACCCCAGGCCGTGCAGCACGACGTCGCCGGGCGCGAAGCCCTCGGCCTCGCCGGCGACCACCTCACCGACCGCGCCGCCGTCGAGCGGGGCGTCGAGCGCGAACGGCGGCACGTACGACTTGACGTCGTTCATCCGCCCGCGCATGTACGGGTCCACCGACATGAACCGGTTGCGGACCACGAGCTGGCCCGGACCCGGGGTGGGCACCTCGGTGGTGACCAGCCGGAAGTTGTCGGCGGTCGGCCAGCCCTGCGGCCGGGACGCCAGGTGGATCTCCCGGTTGGCCGTCATCGGGCATCCCGGACGGTCAGGGCGACCTCGATGTTGCCCCGGGTCGCGTTGGAGTAGGGGCAGACCTGGTGGGCCGCCTCGACGAGCTGCTGCGCGGCGGACCGCTCGACGGCGGGCAGGTCGACCACCAGGGTCACGGCCAGGCCGTAGCCGCCGCCGCCGTTCGGGCCGATGCCCACCTCGGCCTCGACGACGGAGTTCGAGACGTCCGCCCGGGCCTTGCGGGCCACCAGGCGCAGCGCGGAGTGGAAGCAGGCCGCGTAGCCGGCCGCGAAGAGCTGCTCCGGGTTGGTCGCGCCGCCGGCGCCGCCCATCTCCTTCGGGATGGCCAGGTCCAGGTCGAGGCCGCCGTCGGAGGTGCGGACGTGGCCGTCCCGGCCGTCGCCGGTGGCCCGCGCGGACGCGGTGTAGAGCACCTGCATGGTGGTCACTGCTCCTTCTGTCGGTGGATCGTCTCGGTGACCCGGGTGAGGGTGTCGCGCAGGGCGACCAGCTCGGCCTCGGTGAGACCGGTGGCGCAGGCGACCCGCACCGGCACCTCGGTCATCCGCTCCCGCAGGGCCACACCGTCGGCGGTGAGCCCCACCTCCACCCGTCGCTCGTCGCTCGCCGAGCGCGTCCGGACCACCAGGCCCGCCGCTTCCAGCCGCTTGAGCAGCGGGGAGAGCGTCCCGGAGTCCAGCCGCAGCGCCGCGCCGAGCTCGGAGACCGTGGGGGCGTCGTCGCCGCGCTCCCAGAGCACCAGCAGCACCAGGTACTGCGGGTAGGTCAGGCCGTGCTCGTCGAGGATGGGCCGGTAGACGTCGGTGAGGGCGCGCGACGCCGCGTAGAGGGCGAAGCACACCTGCCGGCGCAGCACCAGATCATCGGTCACCCCGAAACCGTAGCGCCCAATTGAGTTGCGCACAATCTAATTGCGCCGGGGTGGCCGCCCCCACACCGTGGGAACGACCGTCAGCGGTCGCCGAGCCAGGCCTCCAGCTCGACCTCCACCAGGTGGTCCGGGTCGATCAGCCCGGCCACCACGACCATGGTGGCCACCGGGCGGACCGAGCCGAACACCGCGTTGTGCGCCCGGCCGACCTCGTCGGCGTAGATCCGGTCGGTCACGTACATCCGCGTGCGCACCACGTCGGCCGGCTCGGCGCCGACCTCGGCGAGCGCGTCCAGGCCGATCCGGATCGCCTGGGCGGTCTGCGCGGCGGCGTCCCCGACGTGTGCCACCCGGCCGTCCACGGTCGAGGTGCAGCCGGCGGTGATGGCCAGCCGCCCGGCCCGGACCACCCGGCAGTAGCCGTAGAGCGCCTCCCACGGGCCGCCCGAGCCGAGCCGGGTGACGGCCGCACCGTCACCCGGGAGCTCCAGCCCCGCTCCGGCGCTGTCGCCCGCGACGGCGGTCACGCCCCGGCCCGCAGCGTGGCGAGCGCCTCGGCGACGGTGAACGCCCCCGCGTAGAGCGCCTTGCCGGCGATCACGCCCTCCACGCCCACCGACTCCAGGGTCGCCAGGGCGCGCAGGTCGTCCAGGGTGGACACACCGCCGGAGGCGATCACCGGGGCGTCGGTGCGGGCGCAGACCTCGCGCAGCAGGTCCAGGTTGGGCCCGCGCATGGTGCCGTCCTTGGTGATGTCGGTGACCACGTAGCGGGCGGCGCCGGCCTTGTCCAGCCGGTCCAGCACCTCGTAGAGGTCGCCGCCGTCGCGGGTCCAGCCACGCGCGGAGAGGGTACGGCCGCGCACGTCCAGCCCGATGGCCACCTTGTCGCCGTACTCGCCGCAGACCCGGTCGCACCACTCCGGGTTCTCCAGGGCGGCGGTGCCGATGTTGACCCGCGCCGCTCCGGTGCCCAGCGCGGCCTGCAGCGACTCGTCGTCCCGGATGCCGCCGGAGAGTTCGACCTTCACGTCGAGCTGGCGGACCACCTCGGCGAGCAGATGGGCGTTGGTGCCCCGGCCGAACGCGGCGTCCAGATCGACCAGGTGGATCCACTCCGCCCCGTCGGACTGCCAGGCGAGGGCGGCCTCCACCGGATCGCCGTACGCGGTCTCGCTACCGGCGGCGCCCTGGACGAGCCGGACGGCCTGGCCGTCGGCGACGTCCACGGCGGGCAACAGGGTGAGAGTCAACGCTCTTCTCCTCGCATCTTCAACGGCGGTCCAGAGCGATCACCACGACCGCGGGCAGGACCAGCAGCAACAACACGACCAACGCCAGCCGCAGCGCCAGGTCGTCGACGAAACTCCAGATGCCGGCCACCGCCGCGCCGGTGAGCAGCACGATCGCCGCCCGCTCGCCACGGCTGTGCCGGCGCAGCCGGCCGGTCCGGCCCCGCCGCGGCGTGGGCGTCAATCGGCGTACGACCGCTCGCCGCCGCGCCCGGCGCGCCACCCGGCGGGCGCGCGCGGCGCGTTCCCGCTCCAGCTCGGCCTGGCGCGCCTCCCGGCGCCGGGCCCGCTCCTTGCTCAAAGGCTGCCCAGCCAGTTGCGCAGGAGGGTAGCACCCGTGTCGGCCGACTTCTCCGGGTGGAACTGGGCCGCCGACAGCGGGCCGCGCTCGACCCCGGCGACGAAGTCGGTGCCGTGGTGCGCGGTGGTGACGGTGGCCCCGGCGGCGGTCAGCGCGGCCGGTTCGGTCACCCCGTAGGAGTGGACGAAGTAGAACCGCGCGTCGGCCGGCAGACCGGTGAAGAGCACCGAGCGGGCCGGGGCGTGCACCGTGTTCCAGCCCATGTGGGGCAGCCGCGGCGCCGGCAGCCGGGTCACCCCGCCGGGCAGCAGCCCGAGCCCCTTGGTGACCACGCCGTGCTCGTCGCCGTGCTCGAAGAGCACCTGCATCCCGACGCAGATGCCGAGCACCGGGCGGCCGGCGGCGACCCGGTCGGCGATGACCGGGCCGGCGCCCAGCGCCTCGATCCCGGCCATGCAGGCGGCGAACGCGCCGACGCCCGGCACCACCAGACCCTCGGCCTCGGCGGCGGCGGTCAGGTCGGCCGTGACGGTCACGTCGGCGCCGGCCCGCTCCAAGGCGCGCTCGGCCGACCGCAGGTTGCCCGAGCCGTAGTCGAGCACCACGACCCGCCTGCTCATGCGCCCTCCCCGGGAAGCAGCCAGAGCAGGCCGCCGGCGGTGGCCAGCACGGCCAGCAGCCCGGTGATCACCACCGCGCCGCGGGCGGCGCCCTGCTTGTAGAGCGACCAGGTCCCGCCGACCAGCACCCCGGCCAGGATCAGCAGCAGCGTCGGCAGCGCCCGCCCCATTAAAGCCGCCTTTCATTCGCGACTGCGGTACTCCGCTGCGCTGCGTTCCTCGCGCTCATCAGAGGGCGCCCTTCGTGCTGGGGATCGCGCCCGCGGCCCGCGGGTCGATCGACGTGGCCTCGCGCAGCGCCCGGGAGACCGCCTTGAACTGGGCCTCGACCACGTGGTGGGCGTCCGGGTTGCCGCCGGGCCGGGCCGCCCGCAGCACATCCACGTGCAGGGTGACCCGGGCGGCCTGGCCGAACGACTCCCAGATGTGCCGGGTCATGCTGGTCGGGTAGACCGGCCCGATGTACGGCGCGAGCGCCGGCTCGTCGTGCACCACGTACGGCCGGCCGGAGAGGTCGACCGCGGCCCGGACCAGCACCTCGTCCATCGGGACGGTGGCCGAGCCGTACCGCCGGATGCCGGCCTTGTCCCCCAGCGCCTGGTCGAACGCCGAGCCCAGGGCGAGCGCGGTGTCCTCCATGGTGTGGTGGGCGTCGATCTCCAGGTCGCCGACGGTGTGCACGGTCAGGTCGAAGCCGCCGTGCCGGGCGATCTGGTTGAGCATGTGGTCGTAGAAGCCGACGCCCGTCTCGATGTCGGCCTTGCCGGTGCCGTCGAGGTCGATCTCGACGAGGACCTTGGTCTCCTTGGTGATCCGCTCCACCCGGGCGGTCCGGCTCATGACAGCTTCTCCATCGCAGACAAAAAGGCGTCGGTCTCGGCGGGGGTGCCGGCGGTGACCCGCAACCAGCCGGGCAGCCCGACGTCACGGACCAGCACGCCGGCGTCGAGCAGGGTGCGCCAGGCGGTGGCCTGGTCGCCGCCGACCTCGAACAGCACGAAGTTGGCGTCGCTGTCGGCCACCCGGTGCCCGCGGGCGCGCAGCTCAGCGACGATCCGGTCGCGCTGCCGCATGATCGCGGCGACCGTGCCGAGCAGGGCGTCGCGGTGGGCCAGCGCCGCGCGGGCGGCGGCCTGGGTGAGCGCGGAGAGGTGGTACGGCAGCCGGACCAGCTGCACCGCCTGCACGACGGCCGGGTCGGCGGCCAGGTAGCCGAGCCGGCCACCGGCGAAGCCGAACGCCTTGCTCATGGTCCGGGTGACGACCAGCCGGGGGTGCCCGGGCAGCACGGCGAGCGCGCTGACCGTGCCGGGCCGGGCGAACTCGGCGTACGCCTCGTCCACGACCACCATGCCGGGCGCCTCGGCCAGCACGGCGGCGACCACGGCCGGGTCGAGCGCGGTGCCGGTCGGGTTGTTCGGCGAGCAGAGGAAGACGACGTCGGGCCGGTGCGCCCGGACCTGGGCGACCGCGTCGGCGGCGGTCAGCCCGAAGTCGGCGTCGCGGGCGGCCGGGATCCAGCCGGTGCCGGTGCCGAGCGCCAGCAGCGGGTGCATGGAGTACGCCGGGGTGAAGCCGAGCGCGGTGCGCCCCGGGCCGCCGAACGCCTGGAGCAGCTGCTGCTGGACCTCGTTCGAGCCGTTGGCCGCCCAAACGTGTTCGACGGTGAGCCCGTGGCCGAGGCATTCCGCGAGATCGGCGCGGAGCGCCACGGCGTCCCGGTCGGGGTAGCGGTTGAGGTCCCGCAGCTCGGCCGCGACGGCCTTGCCGATCGCCTCCACCACCGGCTCGGGCACCGGGTAGGAGTTCTCGTTGGTGTTCAGCCGCACCGGCACGTCGAGCTGCGGCGCGCCGTACGGGCTGCGGCCCCGCAGGTCGTCGCGGATCGGCAGGTCGTCCAGGGTCGTCACGGCCGCTCCCCCGGGAAGCGCGCGCTGACGGCCTGGCCGTGCGCCGGCAGGTCCTCGACCCCGGCCAGGGTGACCACGTGCGGGGCCACCTCGCGCAGCGCGTCCTCGGTGTATTCCACGAGGTGGATGCCGCGCAGGAAGGACTGCACGGACAGGCCGGAGGAGTGCCGGGCGCAGCCACCGGTGGGCAGCACGTGGTTGGAGCCGGCGCAGTAGTCGCCGAGCGACACCGGCGACCAGGCGCCCACGAAGATCGCGCCGGCGTTGCGCACCCGCAGCGCCCACTCGCGGGCGTCGGCGGTCTGGATCTCCAGGTGCTCGGCCGCGTACGCGTCGACCACCCGCAGCCCGGCCTCGAGGTCGTCGACGAGGACGACCCCGCTCTGCTCGCCGCGCAGCGCGGTGCCGATCCGCTCGGCGTGCTTGGCGGCCGGCACCTGCCGGGCCAGCTCGGCGTCGACCGCGTCGGCGAGCGCCGGCGACGGGGTGACCAGCACGCTGGCGGCGAGGGGGTCGTGCTCGGCCTGGCTGATCAGGTCGGCGGCGACGTGCGCCGGGTCGGCGGTGTCGTCGGCCAAGATGGCGATCTCGGTGGGCCCGGCCTCGGCGTCGATGCCGACCACGCCACGCAGCAACCGCTTGGCGGCGGTGACCCAGATGTTGCCCGGGCCGGTGATCATGTCGACCGGGTCGCAGCGCTCGGCGCCCTCCGGGTCGACGGTCGCCCCGTACGCCAGCATGGCCACCGCCTGGGCGCCGCCGACGGCGTAGACCTCGTCGACGCCGAGCAGCGCGCAGGCGGCGAGGACCCGCTGGTCGGGCAGGCCGCCATTGTCCTTCTGCGGCGGGCTGGCCACCACCAGCGAGCGGACCCCGGCCGCCTGGGCGGGAACCACGTTCATCACCACGGTCGACGGGTACATGGCCAGGCCGCCGGGGACGTAGAGCCCGACCCGGTCGACCGGCACCCAGCGCTCGGTCACCGTGCCGCCCGGCACCACCTGGGTGGTGTGGTCGACGCGACGCTGGTCGGCGTGCACCTTGCGGGCCCGGGTGATCGACTCCAGCAGCGCGGCGCGGACCTTCGGATCGAGGCCGCCCTCGGCGGCGCGGATCACCTCGACCGGCACCCGCAGCCGCTCCGGGGAGACGCCGTCGAACCGTTCGCTCGCCTCGCGGATCGCCGGGTACCCATGCTCCCGGACCGCCTCCACGAGGGGGCGGATCCGCTCGACCGCCACGGAGACGTCGAGCTGGGCACGGGGCAGCAGGCGGCGCGGGTCGCGGGACCCGCCGCGCAGGTCGATCCGGTTCAACACCCTTGCGAGTCTAGGCGGCCCGCCCGCGCGCCGACCGGAGCCGCCCGTACGCCGGGACGGTGAGCCGGGACACGCCGCCGGGACGCGCTCGGGATACTCTCGATCACGTGACCGCACGGCTGCCGGTTTTCCCGCTCGGGACGGTCCTCTTCCCGGGGCTGGTCCTCCCGCTGCACATCTTCGAGGAGCGTTACCGGGCACTGGTGCGCCACCTGGTCGGGCTGCCCGAGGGCGCCCCGCGCGAGTTCGGCGTGGTGGCGATCCAGGCCGGCTGGGAGGTCGCGCCGGCCGGGCCACCGGACCGGTCCGGCCTCGCCGGCG
The DNA here is from genome assembly GCF_040639095.1 of Micromonospora sp. NPDC023966. NCBI lineage: Bacteria > Bacillati > Actinomycetota > Actinomycetes > Micromonosporales > Micromonosporaceae > Micromonospora > Micromonospora sp. NPDC023966. Next base: position 44,335 of record NZ_JBEZZJ010000025.1, read on the forward strand.
GCGAGGTCACCCTGCACGAGGTGGGCTGCACCGCCGAGCTGCGCCAGGTCACCGAGCTGGCCGACGGCGGGTTCGACATCGTCACCGTGGGGCGGCGGCGGTTCCGCATCGCCGAGGTCGACGACGCCGCCGCGCCGTACCTGACCGCCGAGGTGGAGTGGCTGCCCGAGCCGGCCGGCACCGACGAGGTAACCGACCTGCTGGCCGCCCGGGTGATCTCGGTCTTCCGGCAGTATCTGGGCCTGGTCCGGCCCGACCCGCAGGAGATCTCCGAGCAGCTGCCGGAGGATCCGACGGTGCTGTCGCACCTGGTCGCCGCGACCGCGGCCCTGACCGTCGACGACCGGCAACGGCTGCTCGCCATCGACGACACCGCCGGCCGGCTCCGGGCCGAGCTGCGCCTGCTCAACCGGGAGACCGCCCTGCTGCGCGAGGTGCGGGCGGTCCCGGTGCCGCTCAGCGAGCTGGCTGGTCCCCCGGCTCCGCTGATCCCCGGCCCGCCGGGCGCCCAGCCGCCGTCCCACTCCGGCTCCGGGCGCAGCGAGGGCCATCGCGACCAGCCGGCCAGCAGGGTGTACGTCACGGCCGCGCCGAACGCCGCCAGCAGCAGGTTGCCGTGCGGCACGGGCAGCGGCCCGTACCAGTCGATCCCGCCGGCGCGCAGGTCGGCGGGCTTGGTGAAGTCGGTCCCGGGCGGCGCGCTGTCCAGCAGCCGTTGATAGGTGCCGAGCCCGATCCGGCGGCCGACCTGCCAGGCCACGACCGCCGCGCCGAGCCCACCGAACGCCCCGGCGAGCAGGCCGGCCGGGCCGCGGCGGCGGCGCAGCACCACCCAGAGGGTGATCGCGGCGAGCACCCCGAAGCCGAGCCCGAGCAGGCTGAACCAGCCGTCCGCGGCGACCGGCTGCTCCGGTTGCGGAGTCGCGTAGACGGCGCCCTCGGCGGTCATCTGCACCGGCGTCCCGGGGGCGACCAGCGCCCAGAGCAGGCCCAGGGGCGCGCCGAGCACGGTCAGCAGCAAAGCCATGCCGAGGGCGGTCGCGGCCGTCCGCGCGCCGGCCCGCCGGGTGGCGGACGGCGCACCGGCCACCTCGCCCACGACGCCCGGATAGCCGGCCAGCGGGTCCGCGCCGGGCGCGGTGACCGGGGTGCCGGCGGGCACCGGCAGGCCGCCGGGCCAGCCGGGCGCCGTGGCACCCTCGCCCGCGGACCGGTCGGGCGTGCCGTCGGCCTGCCGCTCGGGGTGCGGGGAACTCTCCGCACCGGCGGGCGGGGAACTCTCCGCACCGGCGGGCGGGCGGGCGGCGGCGCCGGGCGCGCCGGAACCGTCGGCGGCCCGCTCCGAATCAGGGGTGTCCGGACTCACCCGGTGATCCTCTCAGGCGACGGGGCGGCGCGCGGCGGCGGTGGCGGTCAGCGGGCGAACGGCTCCAGCATCACCGCGGCGGCCTTGAGCCAGCCCTGCCGGGTCGCGGCCTGGAGCTGGTGGTACTCGATCGAGGAGCCGGTCTCCAGCGCCGGGTCGTAGGGCACCACGGCGACCGCCCGGGTCCGGGTGGCGAAGTGGCGCTCCAGGTCGTCCTGGAGCGGCGTGCGCTCGGGGGTGGGGCAGGAGATCAGGGTGACCGCGTTGTCGGCCAGCTCGCCCATGCCCTCCTCGTGCAGCAGGTCGAGCATCCAGTCCGCGCTGAACGCGGCGTCCTCGCGCGGCACGGTGGTCACCACGAGCTGGTCGGCGGCCTGCATGACGGTGCGCCAGTTGGGGCTCTCCACGTTGTTGCCGGTGTCCACGCAGACCACGTCGTGGGTGCGGCGCAGCAGCTCCAGCACCCGCTTGACGGTGAACTGGTCCAGCCGCTGGGCGAAGCGCGGGCTCTCCTCGCCGGCCAGCACGTCGTACGAGCCGTCGGAGGCGTGCCGCAGGTAGTCGTCGAGGTGTTCCAGCAGAATGTCGCCCTCCAGGATCTCGATCTGCGCGAGATCGTGGATCAGGTGCCGGATGGTGCGGGCGTGCCGGGCGCTGCCGGCGCGCAGGCCGAGGGTGCCGCGCAGCTCGTTGTCGTCCCAGGCGAGCACCCCGCGCCCCCGCACGCTGCCCACGGTGGCCGCGGCGAGCACGGTGGCGGTGGTCTTGTGCACCCCGCCCTTGGGGTTGGCGAAGGCGAGCACCCGGGGGCCGCCCAGCTCGCGGCGGAGCACCCCGGCCGCCCGCTCCAGCTCGGTATCGGGCTCCGGGGCGCGCCACTCCACCCGGGCCGCCTCGATCCGGGCCGGGTAGCCCTCGATCTGCGCCGGATAGGCCGGGGTCGGCTCGGCCGCCGGTGGCGTCTCCGGCCGGTAGCGGCCCCGGTCCAGCAGCGCGTAGCGGGACTCCGCCGGGGGCGGGTCGGGCTGGTAGCCGCTGTCGAGCAGGGCGTACCGGGACTCGACCGAGGCGGTGCCCCGGCCGCGCGCCTCGGGCTCGGGGTAGCGCGGCTCCGGCTGGTGGGCCGGCTCGGCCCGCCACGACGGCTCGGCGCGCGGCTCCGGCTGGTGGAGCGGCTCGGCCCGCCACGACGGTTCGGCGCGCGGCTCCGGCTCGGCCCGCCAGGACGGCTCGGCGTGCGACTCCGGCTCGGCCCGCCAGGACGGTTCGCCGTGCGGCTCCGGCTCGGGTCGGTAGGCGGGCTCTGCCCGGTACGCCGGCTCGCCGCCGTAGCGCGGGTCGACCCGGTAGGCCGGCTCCACCCGGTAGGTCGCCTCGACGCGGTAGCCCGGCTCGGCGCCGTACGAGCCGTCGGCGGGGTGGGCGACGGCCTGCGCCCGGCCCGTCCAGCCGGTGCCGGCGGCGCGCCGGGGCAGCGGCTCCGGTGGCGGCGGCGGGCTCTCCTCGACGCGACCGTCGGCGTCGGGGTGTTCCGCGCCGCGAGCGCCGAGCCGGGCCCGGTCGAGCAGCGCGCGCCACCGTGGTGCCGGCTCAGCCTGCCGACCCCAACCGGTTTCGCTGCCGTCCAAGGCCTCGCCCCTCCCCCAGCCCATCGATCTCCGCCTGACAGGCTACGAACGAAACCCTATTCGGAACACACCCCGGTTCGCACATCCCCCGGGGGGTCTCCTCACCGCCCGGCCGGGCCCGAAGCCGCCCACCTGCACGTCTCAGGAGGTGGGAGCGGGATTGGGCGGTCCCGTCCCGGCGGCGGGCCGGCCGGTGGCCGGTGATGATCCGGTCACCGTCGGTGCGGCTTCCGACGAATCGCCCATACCGGCGGCCGGCGCGAGTCCGGTGTCGGCCGGCGGCCGGGCCACGTCCCGCTGCTCCGGCAGCGGCGGGGTGAACACCGCGCGATCCAACCGGGTCACCTCCGGGGCGGGGTCGACCGCGCGGACGCCGGGGCGGGCGGCCAGCTTCCGGAGGGCCTCCGGGGCGTCCCGGACCACGGCGGCGTAGACGCACGCGCAGCCCGCCCGGTAGCCGGCCGCCTCCCGCGCCGCCACGGCGGCCCCGGTGTCGTACACCCGGCGCAGCTCGGAATCGGCGGTGGCCGCCGGGGCGGCGGCGCGGGCGCGGTAGTCGGCGGCCTCCCGGTCCTTGCGCGCGGCCACCTCGGCCATCCCGGCGACCACGTCGTCGGGCAGGCGCAGCGCGGCCATCCGGACGATCTCGGTCTGCCGCCCGGGCACCGGCACGCGGGCCACCACGGCGGCGACCGGGGCGTCGCCCAGCGCGGTGGCCACCTGCGCCGGCGTCAGGTACGCGGCGAACGAGACCAGGGCGTAACTGCCGGGCGCCGGGGCGTCGAGCCGGGCGAGTTCGTCGGCGGCGCCGCGCAGGTAGGCCGGGACGGCGTCGCCGTCGGCCACCCCGACCCGGGTCACCTCGCCGACCGTGCGGTCCCCGACCGGCTGGTCCCGCCGCTGCGCGACGGCGACCGCCAGCACCACCAGCGCGCACGCCAGGGCGAGCCAGGTGAGCGCGCCGGCGCGCGACCGGCGCGGCGGCTGGGTGTCGGTCGTCATCGGCGGGTCAGTCGCCGAGGATCTCCAGCGCCCGGGCCAGGTCGTCCGGGTAGTCGCTGACGAAGGTGACCTCGTCGCCCGTGCGTGGGTGCAGGAAGCTCAGCGAGCGGGCGTGCAGCCACTGCCGGCTCAGCCCGAGCCGGGCGGACAGGGTCGGGTCGGCGCCGTAGGTCAGGTCGCCCACGCAGGGGTGCCGCAGCGTGGAGAGGTGCACCCGGATCTGGTGGGTACGCCCGGTCTCCAGCCGCACGTCGAGCAGGCTGGCCGACGGGAACGCCTCGAGGGTGTCGTAGTGGGTGATGCTCGGCTTGCCGCCGGAGACCACGGCCCAGCGGTAGTCGTGGTGCGGGTGCCGGTCGATCGGCGCGTCGATGGTGCCGCGCAGCGGGTCCGGGTGGCCCTGCACCACCGCGTGGTAGCGCTTCTCCACCTCGCGGTACTTGAACGCCCGCTTCAACGCGGTGTACGCCTGCTCGCTCTTGGCCACCACCATGACCCCGGTGGTGCCCACGTCGAGCCGGTGCACCACCCCCTGCCGCTCGGCGGCGCCGCTGGTGGAGATCCGGTGGCCGATGCTGGCCAGCCCGCCGATCACGGTCGGGCCGGTCCAGCCGGGGCTGGGGTGGGCGGCCACCCCGACCGGCTTGTCCACCACCACGATGTCGTCGTCGGCGTAGACCACGGTGAGGCCCGGCACGGCCTGCGGCACCACGGTCGGCGGGGCGGCCGGCGCGGGCAGCGTGACCTCCAGCCAGGAGCCCGCCTTGACCTTGTGCGAGTTGGGCCGGGCCGCGCCGTCGACCAGCGCGTCCCCGGCGTCGACCAGCGCCGCCGCGGCCGTCCGGGACAGCCCGAAGAGCCGGGAGACGGCCTGGTCCAGCCGCATGCCGTCGAGCCCGTCCGGGACGGGCAGGGACCGGTGGTCGCCGCCGGCGGCGAAGGCGGAGGTCACGCGCGCTCCCGCTGCTCGGCGGGGGCCTCGACGTCGGACCGCTCGGCGGTGGCCCGGGAGCCGTCCCGCTGCCGGCCGGTCAGCTCCAGGAACACCGCCAGCAGCACGCCGCAGACCAGCGAGCTGTCGGCCAGGTTGAACACCGGCCAGACCTGCCCGTACGGGTCGAAGAGGCTGACCATGTCGACCACGTGGCCCACGAAGTGCCCGGGGGCCCGGAAGATCCGGTCGGTGAGGTTGCCCAGCGCACCGCCCAGCACGAGCCCCAGCGACACGGCCCAGGGCACCGACCGCAGCCGCAGCGCCATCCAGGCGATCCAGGCGATCACGCCGATGGTGATCAGCGGGAAGACCCAGGTGTGGCCGGAGCCGATGCTCCACGCCGCGCCGCTGTTGCGGGTCAGGCTGAGGTAGACCGCGCCGCCGAGCAGCGACACCGGCCCCCGCCCGGTGAGCTCCGAGAGCGCGAGCTGCTTGGTGACCAGGTCGGCGACGAGCGAGGCCAGGGCCACGCCGAGCAGCAGGCCGGTCGCCTTGCGGCGGGGCGTGCCGGTGCCCGATTCGGCGGTGCCGGACCCGGCGGGCGGTGCTGCGGTCATCTGCTCCCCATCGACGCTCGCGACGGTGGCGGTCACCGTCTGCCGTTCGGCCGCCGGGGAACGGACGTCAGCGCCGCTCCTCCAGCTGCTTGCAGCTCACGCAGAGGGTCGCCGACGGGAAGGCGGCGAGCCGCTCCACCGGGATCGGGTTGCCGCACTTCTCACACCAGCCGTAGCCACCCTCGTCGAGGCGCTCCAGCGCGCGTTCGACCTGCGTGATCCGCTCCTTGATGCTGTTGGCGAGTGAGATCTCCTGCTCGCGCTCGAACGTCTTGGTGCCGGTGTCGGCCTGGTCGTCCCCGGCCGAGTCGGTCAGCCGGTCGCGCTGCAGCTCGGTGATCTCGCTCAGCGTCTGATCGTACTCGGCGTTGAGCTCGTCCCGCCGTGCCGCCAGGGCGGCCCGGATCTTCTCGGTCTCCGCCGCGCTGCGGGTGGCCTTCACCACCGGCTTACGGCCGGCAGTCCTGGTGTCGGCTGGCTTCGCCATCGTCAGCTCCCTCAGCCGCGTGCCGCGGCGGTCAGCGTGCCTGGGCGGGGCTCGCCGGCATCGGCGTCCCCCATGTACAGAACGGGCGCGCGGCGACGGGGGCCGCGCACTCCGGAGGGTGGCAAGAATACGGAACGTACAGGCTTCCGACAACGTGCCGCACCGTCGCACCGCGATTCAGCCCCGAACAGCCACCAATTGGGGCAAAGGGAACGCTAGCAGATCAGCCGGTCCGGTCCTCGCCGTACTCGCCAAACCACCGGGCCAGCCGACCCCGCCGGCTCACCGCCCGCAGCCGCCGCTCCGCCTCGTCCCGCACCTCCGCGGTGGCCACGATGAGCAGGCTGTCCCCGACCTTCAGCCGGGTGTCCGGGCCGGGCACGAAGCCCACCCCGTCGCGCAGCACCAGGGTCACCGAGGCGCCCACCGGCAGCCGCAGCTCGTCGACGTGCACCCCGCCCAGCCGGGAGCCCGGCGGCACCTCCAGCTGGAGCAGGTCGGCCCGCATCCGCTCCAGCGGGGCCGTCTCAAGCAGGATCTCCGCCGCCTCGGCCGGCGCGGTCACCCCGAGCCGGCGGGCCGCCGGCGCCAGGGTCCCGGCCTGGAGCAGCGTGAAGATCACCACCAGCACGAAGACCGCGTCGAAGAGCCGGTCGGCGCCCGGCACCCGCAGCGAGAGCGGGATGGTGGCCAGCACGATCGGCACCGCCCCACGCAGCCCGGCCCAGGAGAGGAAGAGCTGCTCGGGCAGCCGGAGCCGGAACGGCAGCGCGGAGACCGCCACCGACAGCGGCCGGGCGAGCAGCAGCAGGGCCAGCCCGGTGACCACCGCCGGCAGCACCGCCGCGTCCAGCCGGCTCGGCGAGACCAGCAGGCCGAGCAGCACGAACAGACCGATCTGGGCGAGCCAGGCCAGCCCGTCGGCGAAGCCCAGGATGGCCTGCCGGTGCGGCAGCCGGGCGTTGCCGAGCAACACTCCGGCCACGTAGACGGCGAGGAAGCCCGAGGCGTGCAGCACCGAGCCGGCCGCGTACGCCAGCACGGTGAAGCCGACCACCGCGATCGGGTAGAGGCCGGCGGACGGCAGGGCGGCCCGGCGCAGCACGTACCGGCCGGCGATCCCGGCGGCCACCCCGACGGCGGCGCCGGTGCTCAGCTCGTAGCCGACCAGGAGCACCTCGTGCCACCACGGGTGGGAGGCCGCCACCCCGGCCCGGGACAGCAGCAGCACCAGGATGACCACCGGGGCGTCGTTGATCCCGGACTCGGCCTCCAGGGTGGCGACCAGGCGGGGCGGCAGGCGCAGCCGGCGCAGGGTGGCGAAGACGGCCGCCGCGTCGGTGGACGAGAGCACCGCGCCGTAGAGCAGCGCCAGCCGCCAGTCCAGGCCGAGCAGCAGGTGCACCACCACGCCGACGACCAGGATGCTGACCGTCACGCCGACCGTGGAGAGCGCGGCGGCCAGGCCGAGCACCGGCCGCAGGGTGCTCCACCGGGCGGTCAGCCCGCCCTCCGCGATGATCACGATGAGCGCGCAGAAGCCGAGCACCCGGGTCAGCTCGACGTCGTCGAAGCGGATGCCCAGGCCGGCCTCGCCGATGGCCACCCCGAGCGCCAGGTAGACCAGGAGACTCGGCACGCCGAGCCGGGTGGAGAACCGCACCGCGCCCACCGCGACGAGCAGGACGCCCGCGCCGATCAGCAGCGCGACATCGAGCCCCGGCGTCATCCGGGACCGGTCCGGACGGTCCTCACCCGACCGATCCGTCCCGCAGCCGCCGGAGCACCTCGGGCAGCCCGGGGGCCGGATGCTCGACCAGGAAGAGCTTGTCCCGGCTGGCCGCGCCGGCCCGCAGGGCGACCGCCGCCGGCCGTACGCCGAGCGCGTCGGCCAGGGCCCGGCGGGCCGCCTCGGTGGCCCGGCCGTCGACCGCGGGCGCGTTCACCGCGATGACCAGGGCCGGCCCGTGCGGCCCGTCGAACCGGCCGCCGACCCGGGCCCGCGAGGCCCCCGGCTTCACGCGTACGGCGACGGTGAGCGTGTCGTCCATGGCCACCATGATCAGTGCGGCCGGGCCTCGGCGAGCAGGGTGGTCGCGGGCGCGCAGCCGGCGCACGGGGTGAAGCCCAGCGCGACCGCCTCGGCGACCGGCAGCGGCTCGTCGACCCGGCCCACCAGGTGCGGGCATCCGGGCAGGTGGAAGCGGGGGTGGCCGTCGACCACCCGGACCTCGCCGTCGAGCCGGACCAGCCGGGCGACCTCCCCGGCGGAGAGGACCTCGGCGGGCGGGTCGCCCTCGAACGGGCCGTCCGGCGCCGGCGAGGTGGGCGCCGGGGCGTCCGACGCCGCCTCGGCCCGGGACGGTCCGCGCGGGGCGGGCGGCGAGTAGGGCTCGGCCGGCGGGTCGAACGGGTCGGCCGCCGGCTCGAACGCGGCGGCCGGCGCGTCGACCGTGCGGGCCGGAGCGTCGAACGGGTCGGCCGCCGGTGACTCGGGTGGTTGCCGCCACCCGGGTGCACCGGCGCCGACCGTCGACGTGACGTGCGGGACCTCGACCTGCGGTCCGTCGTGGGACGGGCCGGTCGGCGCGGTCCGGCGGCGCGACCCGGTCTCCCGGCCCGCCGCGCCCCGGGCCGCGACCGCCTGGCGGGCGCCCGCGACAAGGGCTACGGCGGCCAGCAGGCTGGCCGCGATCGAGGTGATCAGCAGCGGGCTGGACCCACCGGCCAGCCCGGCCACCAGGAGCACGACCGCGACGAGGATGAGCGGGATGCTGACGGCTATCACGGCTCACCCCCGGCCGCGTCGTGTCGGTCTGCGCGGTCGGTGGCCGCCCCTGGGACGGCCACCGACGGCGGGATCAGCGGCCGGACTCGAGGGAGCCCGCGCGGCCGCCGCCGTAGGAGCCGGCGAGGCCGGCGGTGGCGAGGCCGTTGCTGCCGCCGGTGGCACGGGTGCCCTCGGAGCGGGTCATCTCGGCCTCCAGGCCCTGGCCGCGACCGTCGAGGTCACGCAGCTGGCTCTCCAGGTAGGCCTTGAGGCGGGTGCGGTACTCGCGCTCGAACTGCTTGAGCTCCTCGATGTGCTTCTGCAGCGCGGTGCGCTTGGCGTCCAGGCCGCCCATGGCCTCCTGGTGCCGCTGGCGGGCGTCGCGCTCCAGGGCGTCGGCCTTGGCGCGGGCCTCGCGGGTGACCTCCTCGGCCTTCGAACGGGCCTCGGAGAGCAGCTGGTCGGCCTCGCGCCGGGCGTCGGACACGTGGTCGTCGGCGGTGCGCTGGGCCATCATGAGCACGCGAAGCGCCTGCTGCTCGCCGTCCGCGGCGGCGGCCGCCGGGCCACCCTGCGCGCGGACCTGCTCCAGCTCGGCCTGCATCGCCCGGGCCGCCTGCTCGGCGGCCGCCTTGTCGCGCTGCACCCGGTCGAGCTGGGCCTTGACGTCGTTGAGCTCCGCCGCGAGGCGGGCGTCGCCGCCGGGGCCGGCGGGAGCGCCACCCCGACCGCCGCGCTCCACCTGGGCGCGCAGCTCGTTGTTCTCCTCGATCAGACGGGCCAGCTCGCGCTCGACCTCGTCCAGGAAGGCGTCGACCTCCTCCTCGTCATACCCCCGCTTGCCGATCGGCGGCTTTTTGAAGGCGACGTTGTGGACGTCGGCCGGGGTCAGCGGCATCGAAACTCCTCGGGTCAGTTGCGGCCGCGAAAGCGCTCTGGTCAGGCGAAGGCCAGGATCAGGCGCCTAAACACGAACTCCATCAGCACGAACAGGATAACCAGGAGCACAAGGGAGGCCAGGTCGATGCTCACGGTACCAATTCGCAGTGGTGGGATCACACGCCTCAACGCGCGCAGGGGCGGATCAGTGACGCTCCACACGACTTCCAATCCCGCCGATGCTCCCCGGCCCGGTTGCCAACGGCGACCATAGGCCAGAACGGCGCCGAGGACAAATCGGGCCAACAGCACAAGCAGGAAGAAATACAGGAGCAAATAGAGCACCTGGAACAGGATCGACAACACGGCAGGCGACGTCCCTCGGTCGTGCGGGCTAGCTCAGGCTGAAAAAGCCGCCCTCAGCGATCTTGGCCTTGTCCTCCGCGGTGACCTGGACGTTGGCCGGTGAGAGCAGGAACACCCGGTTGGTCACGCGCTCGATCGTACCGCGCAGGCCGAACGCGAGCCCGGCGGCGAAGTCGACCAGCCGGCGGGCGTCCGCCTCATCCATCTCGGTGAGGTTGATGATCACCGGCACGCCGTCGCGGAAGTGCTCACCGATGGTGCGCGCCTCCCGGTAGGTGGTCGGGTGCAGCGTGGTGATCTGGTAGCGCTGCTCGTCCTCGGGCACCACCGCCCGCTCGCGCGGCTGGGCCTGCGGCGCCAGGGCGAGGTTGTCGCGGGTGTGGTAGGTCAGCGCGCCGGAGGTCTCCCCCGCGCCCGACCGGGTGATCGACCGGACGCTGGACCGCTCGGCCCGCTCCGGCCGCTCCTCGGCCCGGTCGGCCTCGACGGCGCGGCTCGACGCGCGCTCGGTCAGCCGCCCGCGGTCGCCGACCCGGCCCCGGGTCGCCGGCGGCTCCTCGGACTCGTCGTCCTCGTCGTCGGCGAACTCCTCGGAGTAACGGCTCGACCGGTAGCGCGACTCGCGGTAGCCACCCTTGTCGTAGCCACCGTCCTCGTACGCCCGCTCATCGTCCTCCTCGACGAGACCGAGCCAGACCCCCGCCTTGCGCAGTGCACCCATCCCCGCGCCCTTCCGTCCGCCGTGCGGCACGCGCCCCCGTTGCCGTGTCGCTTGATCACGGGTGGACAACTGCCCACCGGACCGGATCGGCAATCCCCTGGCGAGCGATTCGCGGTCCGCCCGCCACGGCCCCCGACTACGGGAACGCCGTTCCTGAAACAACACTGCTGTAATTTGCTCTTTCGCGGTCAGGCTACCGCAGCGTGGGGCGCATTCCGAGCAACGCGCTGCCGACGCGGACATGTGTCGCGCCATATCCGATCGCGATTTCCAAATCTCCGCTCATGCCCGCCGAGAGGACCGTCGCACCGGGATGGTCGGCGCGGAATCGCGCCGTCACCTCGGCCAGCCGGGCGAACGCCCGGTCCGGTTCCCAGCCGAGCGGGGCGACCGCCATCAGGCCGGCGAGTCGCAACGCGCCGCCGCCGGCCACCGCCGCGGCCACCGGGCCGAGCCCCCGGTCCGGGTCGGCCGCGTCCGGCAGCGCCCCGCCGCGGGCCGGGTCGCCGTCGATGCTCACCTGCACCAGCACGTCCAACGGCCGCTCCCGGCCGGCAGCCGCGGCGCCGTCCAGCGCGGCCGCCAGCCGCACGCTGTCGACCGACTGGACCACGTCGGCGTAGCGGACCACCGAGCGGGCCTTGTTGCGCTGGAGCTGGCCGATGAAGTGCCAGCGCGGCGCGGCCCCGGCGGCGGCCGCCTCGGCGGCCTTCGGCGCCGCCTCCTGGTCGCGGTTCTCCCCGACGTCGGTCACCCCGAGCCCGGCAAGCGCGACCACGTCCGCGGCCGGGTACGTCTTGGTCACCGCGACCAGGGTGACCTCGCCCCGGTCCCGGCCCGCCGCCGCACAGGCGTCGGCGATGCGGGCCCGGACCCGGGCGAGGCCGGCCGCGAGCTCGGCGCGACGGTCGGGTCGCACCGTGGTGGGTGAGTCGGTCATCGGCGCGGCTCAGGACCCGTTCTTCAGGAAGTCCGGCACGTCGACGTCGTCGAAGAGCACCCGGCGCGGCGACTGCTGCGGGGCCGGCATGGTGGCCGGCGGGCTGACCGGCGCGTTCGCCTGGGTCGGCGGGTTCTGGTTGGTCTTGCGGGCCGGCTCGACCGCCTTGTAGGCGGGCGCGCCCCCGTCGAAGCCCGCCGCGATCACGGTCACCCGCACCTCGTCGCCGAGCGCGTCGTCGATGACCGCGCCGAAGATGATGTTGGCGTCCGGGTGGGCCGCGTCGGTGACCAGCTGGGCGGCGTCGTTGATCTCGAACAGGCCCAGGTCGGAGCCGCCGGCGATGGAGAGCAGCACGCCCCGCGCGCCGTCCATGCTCTGCTCCAGCAGCGGGCTGGAGATGGCCGCCTCGGCCGCCTCCACGGCGCGGTTCTCGCCGCGGGCGCTGCCGATGCCCATGAGCGCGCTGCCCGCGCCGCTCATCACGCTCTTCACGTCGGCGAAGTCCAGGTTGATCAGACCCGGCGTGGTGATCAGGTCGGTGATGCCCTGGACACCGGAGAGGAGCACCTGGTCCGCGGTGCGGAAGGCGTCCATCATGGAAATGTTCCGGTCACCGAGCGCCAGCAGCCGATCGTTCGGAATCACGATGAGCGTGTCGCACTGGTTGCGCAGCTCCTCGATGCCCGACTCGGCCTGCACCTGGCGGCGCTTGCCCTCGAAGGAGAACGGCCGGGTGACCACGCCGATGGTGAGCGCGCCGAGCTTGCGGGCGATGTTGGCCACCACCGGCGCGCCGCCGGTGCCCGTGCCGCCGCCCTCGCCGCAGGTCACGAAGACCATGTCGGCGCCCTTGAGCACCTCCTCGATCTCGTCGCGGTGGTCCTCGGCGGCGTTCTTGCCGACGTCGGGATTGGCGCCGGCGCCCAGCCCGCGGGTCAACTCCCGGCCGACATCGAGCTTGACGTCGGCGTCACTCATCAGAAGCGCCTGCGCGTCGGTGTTGATCGCGATGAACTCGACGCCCTTGAGCCCAACCTCGATCATCCGGTTGACGGCGTTCACGCCGCCGCCCCCGATGCCGACGACCTTGATGACCGCCAGGTAGTTGTGCGGAGGTGTCATCTCCGGTCCTTTCCCTTCGAGATTGGCATGGGCCGACCCCACACGGCTTGGCCAGACCAGCGGCGGAGCATTTCCCAGCTGTGCCGAGGGTTGAAACCCTCACCCTCTACTAGAGGCTTAGAGCGATGTCAACCACTGATCTCTTCGGGGCAACGTATGCGCCGCCGAGCGCTGAGCCAAGGACCCTTCCGGCGTGTCGCCCGGGGAGCGGGCCGGCTCACGTCGGCTGACCGGCGGATCACTGGAAGGTGACCACGTCCGGCGCGCTCACGTCGATCGTGTCGGCTTTCCGGCCGAGCAGGGCGGTGGCCACCCTGGACTTGTCCGGACTGCGGGCCGCGTCGCCCCAGACCACCTTCCGGTCGCCGCGCAGCAGCAGGGTGATCCGGGCCAGCCCCGCCACGTCCACCGCGACCAGCTCGGCGCGCAGTTTCGAGCTGAGCGCGGCGAGCACGTCCAGCCCGGCGCGGGTGCCCGGGTCGTCGGGGGCCGGTTTGCCGACCCGGACGACCGGCAGCCCGGCAGGGGCCTGGTCCAGGTTCTGGAAGACCACGCCGGCACGGTCGACCACGGCCCAGCGGTCGCCCTGCGGCACCGCGGCCACCGGGGTCCGCTCCACCACCCGGATCACCAGGGCGCCCGGCCAGTCCCGCTCCACCGAGGCCCGCTCCACCGCAGCCAGCGCGCCGACCCGGCGGGAGGTGGCGGCCAGGTCCACCCGGGCCAGCGGAGCCTCGTCGGGCACGGCCGCGGCGTCGCGTACCTCGACCGGGGTGACCAGCTTGGCGCCGACCACCCGCACCTCCCGGACGCCGAACAGGCCGGTGCCCAGCACGGTCCAGGCGACCAGCCCGGCGATCGCCAACACGGCGGCGGTGACCGCCCAGGGCAGCGCCGCGCGCATCCGCCGCTGCCGGGCCCGGGCCATGAAGCGCCGGGTGGACGGGGGTACGGCGTCCGCGCCGGCCCGGACCAGCTGCCACCGCCGGGCCGGGCTGCGCCGGCCGGCCCCGCCGTCCTGGCCGGGGGTGCGGCCGCGGGCCGGGCCGGGGCTCATCCGGCCGTGGCCGCCGCGCCGTCCGGGTCGACGCCGGTGCCGATGGCCGCCGCGTCGCCGGACCGGGCCAGCAGGGCGTCGAGCAGCTGGTCGCCCATCAGCGAGATCGGCGGTGCGCCCATGGTCACCACCACGTCGCCCGGCCGGGCCCGGCGGGCCACCTCGGCCGGCACGTCGTCCCAGGCCTCGACGAAGACCTTGCGCTCCGCGGGCAGCGGCACCACCTGGAGCAGCGCGGCCGAGCCCTCGCCGGGCTGGCGCAGCTCGCCCGGGCCGAAGACCTCCAGCAGCACCAGCTCGTCGGCGATGCCGAGGGCCGCGGCGATCTCCGCCTGGAGGTCGCGGGTGCGGTAGAGGCGGTAGGGCTGGAAGACCACGATCAGCCGGCCCTCGCCGGCGACCTCGCGCAGCGTCTGCAGGGCCAGCGTCATGGAGGTCGGGTGGTAGGCGTACTCGTCGTAGACCAGCACGCCGTCCGCGACGCCCTTGCGCTCGAAGCGCCGCCGCACGCCGGGGAACACGCCGAGCGCGCCCTCCGCCGACGTGACCGGCAGTTCCAGCAGGTACGCGGCGAGCACCGCGGAGGCGCTGTTCAACCCCATGTGCCGCCCGGGCACCGGGAGCCGGATCTCACCCAGCGACCGGCCCTCGATCTCGGCCAGATAGCGCACCCCCTGGGCGGAGGAGGTCATCCCGCTGAGCTTCAGGTCGGCGTCGGCGGACTCGCCGTACGTCCAGACCCGGCGCCCCTCGGCCCGCAGCGTCTCGGCCAGCCGCCGGCCGCCCGGGTCGTCGGCGCAGGTGACGATGAAGCCCTCCGGGTCGGTGAGCCGGGCGAATTCGGCGAAGGTCGCCTCCAGGTTGGCCAGGTCGCCGTAGGTGTTGAGGTGGTCCGCCTCGATGTTCGTGATGATCGACACGTACGGGCGGTAGATGAGGAAGGAGCGGTCGCTCTCGTCCGCCTCGACCACGAAGTACTCGCCGGTGCCGTGGTGCGCGCCGGAGCCGACCTCGGAGATCTCGCCACCGATCACGAAGGACGGGTCGGTGCCGGCCTGCTGGAGCACCATGGTGACCATCGAGGTGGTGGTGGTCTTGCCGTGGGTGCCGGCGACCGCCACGGTCCGGCGGCCGGTCATCGCGGCGGCCAGGGCCTCGGAGCGGTGCAGCACGCGCAGGCCGCGCCGGCGCGCCTCGACCATCTCCAGGTGGTCCTGCGGGATGGCCGAGGAGTAGACCACGGTGTCCACCCCGTCGAGGTTGGTCGCCTCGTGGCTCATGTGGATGGTGCCGCCGAGCGCCCGCAGGCCGGCCAGGGAGGGCCACTCCCGCAGCTCGCTGCCGGAGACCGGCAGGCCCCGGGTGAGGAAGAGCCGGGCCAGGCCGCTCATGCCGACGCCGCCCACCCCGATGAGGTGGATCCGGCCGAGGTCCTCCGCGGTCATCGTGCCGGCGGGGGTGAACTGCGCGGTGTTCATGGGACGTACCTTCCGGTCGCGGCGGCCCACATCAGCGGGACACCGCCTCGTAGACGAAGTTCAGCAGGGCCACGTCGCCGTCGCGGCGGCCGTACGCGGCCGCGGCGGCGCCCATCGCGGCGAGCCGCTGCGGGTCCCGGATCAGCGGGATCACCGTGCGCTCCACCCAGGCCGGGGTCACCTCGGCGTCGTCGACGAGCACCCCGCCGCCGGCCTCCACCACGGGCAGCGCGTTGCGCTTCTGCTCCTGGTTGCTGTGCGGGTAGGGCACGTAGATGGTGGGCAGGCCGATCGCGGCCACCTCGGCGCAAGTCATCGCGCCGCCGCGGCCCAGCATCAGGTCGGCGGCCGCGTAGCCCAGCTCCATCTCGGACAGGTAGGGCAGGGTCACGTACGGGACCGGCAGGTCGGTGGGGACGGAGACCGGCTCGTTGCGGGCGCCGATAACGTGCAGCACCTGCACGCCGTTGCGGGCCAGTTCCTTGGCCGCCCCGGAGACCGCCAGGTTGATCGAGCGGGCGCCCTGCGAGCCGCCGGCCACGAAGAGCACCGGCAGGTCGGGACGGAGTCCGAAGTGGGCGCGCGCGGCGTTGCGCACGGCGGCCCGGTCCAGCCCGGCGATGCCCCGGCGCAGCGGCACCCCGACCACCCGGGCGTCGCGCAGCGACTCTGCCTGCACCGGCTGGTGCGGGAAGCCGACCGCGACGTTCTTCGTGAACTTCATCCCGAGCCGGTTGGCCACGCCCGGGGGCACGTTCACCTCGTGGATGACGATGGGCAGCTCGCGCCGCCAGGCGGCCAGGTAGCCGGGGACCGAGACGTACCCGCCGAAGCCGATCACGACGTCGGCCCGCACCTCGTCGATCACCTTGCCCGCGGCGCGGGCGGCCTTCCACATCCGGTCCGGGGTGCGCACCAGGCTCATGTTGACCGAGCGCGGCAGCTGGTAGGCCGGGATCTGGCGCAGGTCGTAGCCGGCCGGCGGGATCAGCTCGTTCTCCAGCCCCTTGGGTGTGCCGAGGCAGGTGATCCGGACGCTCGGGTCGTGTCGGCGCAGGCAGTCGGCGAAGGCGAGCAACGGGTAGATGTGCCCGCCCGTACCCCCTCCGCAGAGCACCACCGAACGCAGCGGACCCATCAGCGTCTCCTCTCGTTCGCCGTGCCGGCACGTGCCCGGTCGGGCCGGGCGCCGCGGGCCGCGGCCTGGTCGTCCTGCCGACGCGGGCGGGACCGGGGCACGGACCCTCGGTCCGCCGGCGGCGACGCCGGTCGGCGGCGCCGGCCGGGAAGCGGCGGCAACGGGGCCCACACTAGTCGGACCCACCGGGCCGGCGGACGGGCATGCAGGGCTCGGGCCGCGTCGGGCTCGGCGCGGGCGAAGGAGGCGAGCATCCCGACCGCGGCCAGCGTCACCACCAGGGCGCTGCCGCCGTCGGAGATGAACGGCAGGGGTACGCCGGTCAGTGGCAGCAGCCCGGTGACCCCGCCGACGTTGATCACGGCCTGACCGACCAGCCAGGCGGTGACCCCGGCGGCGGCGAGCCGGCGGAACGGGTCCTCCACCCGGCGGGCGATGCGCAGCCCGGTGTACGCCAGCACGGCGAAGAGCACCAGCACCACGGCGCAGCCGACCACGCCGAGCTCCTCGGCGATGATGGCGAAGATGAAGTCGTTGTGCGCCTCGGGCAGCCAGCCGAACTTGAAACTGCTCTTGCCCAGCCCGACGCCGAACCAGCCGCCGTGCTCGATGGCATTGCGGGCCTGCACGAGCTGGTAGCACTGGTTCTCGAAGCACTTGGCCGGATCGGACTGGTTCAGGAACATGGTGAGCCGGGCCAGCCGGTAGTTCTCTGCGCCCCGCTCGCCGGAACCGGCGCCGAGCGAGGCCACCGCGACCAGCAGGCCCACCCCGGCCACGCCGATCGCGGACAGCGCCGCGAAGACCTGCAGCCGCACCCCGGCCGCCCAGAGCAGGCCGACCACCAGGGCGAGCAGGCAGAGCATGCTGCCCAGGTCGTTGTAGCCGACCAGCACGAAGAGCAGCCCGACCACCGGGAAGAGCGGGGTGGCCAGTTCCTTCCACCAGCCCAGCGCGGCGCCCTTGCGGGCCAGCACGTGCGCGCCCCACAGCACGAGGGCGAACTTGGCCACCTCGACCGGCTGCACCGAGACGGGGCCGAGGAAAAGCCAGAGCAGCTCCGCCCGGAGCGGGCCGACCGACTTCACCCGGAACAGCGCCTCCAGGGCGACCAGCACGTTGAGCAGGAGCAGCAGCACGACGGCGATGCCGAGTGCCGGGCGGCTGCCGGCCCGGAAGGTCTTGGCGGGCAGTCGCTGGCACGCCCAGAACGCCACGATGCCGACCACGGCGAAGATGGTCTGCTTGACCAGGGAGGCGGTCGCGTCACCGCCCTCGGCGAAGTCCTTCACGCTGGTCGCGGAGAAGACCATGGTCAGGCCGATCAGCAGCAGCAGGCCGGCGCTGGAGAGCAGCAGGTAGTAGGAGGCCAGCGGCCGGGCCAGCAGGCCGCGCAGCGCGGCCAGCCCACCGGCCGCGTCCAGCCCGAGCAGCGGCCCGGGCGGGTCGGCCGGGTGGGTCGCGGCGGGCGGCCGTCGGGCCTGCGTGTCGGTCGTGCCCTCGGTGTCTCTTGCCTCCCCCACCCGCCCATCATGGCGGCTCGACCCGCCCGTCCGTGGCGCAACCGCCCGGTCGGCGTGTCGGAAGGCGAAACGGCGGGACCCCTGGTAACACCGAGGGATCCCGCCGTGACGCAGCGCCAGCCGGTTCAGCTCACCGCGGCGAGGAACTCGCTGTAGAACAGGCCCAGCGCGATGGCCACCCCGATGCCGGCGATGATCCAGAACCGGACCACGATGTTGACCTCGCTCCAGCCGGCCAGCTCGAAGTGGTGCTGGAGCGGCGACATCCGGAACACCCGCTTGCCGGTGGTCCGGAACGAGATGATCTGGATGACCACGGACATCGTGATAATCACGAAGAGGCCGCCGATGATCGGCAGCAGCAGGATGGTCCGGGTGGACATCGCCATGCCGGCGATCAGGCCGCCCAGGCCCAGCGCCCCGGTGTCACCCATGAAGATCCGGGCCGGCGAGGTGTTCCACCAGAGGAAGCCGACGCAGGCCCCGGCCGCCGCCCCGGCGATCAACGCGATCTCCAGCGGGTCCCGGACGGCGTAGCAGTACGCCTCGGTGTAGTTCGGGTCGGCGCACCAGTGCCGGTACTGCCAAAAGGCGATCAACGCGTACGCGGCCAGGACCATCACCGAGGCGCCGGTGGCCAGGCCGTCGAGGCCGTCGGTGAGGTTCACCCCGTTGGTCGCCGCCATCACCACCAGGATGATGACGATCACCGCGCCGATCTTGCCGATCTCCAGGGCCGGGATGTCCCGGATGAAGCTGAGCATGGTGCTGCCGACGGTCTCGGTGTTGGTCGCGTTGCCGCGGACGTCGGTCATGCTGCTCGGGAAGTAGAGCGCCACCACGCCGAAGATCGCGCCGACCAGGATCTGGCCGGCGAGCTTGCCGCGCTTGTTCAGACCGCCGCTGTGCCGCTTGCGGACCTTCAGGAAGTCGTCGATGAAGCCGACCGCCCCGGAGAACACCATCAGCCCCAGCAGCACCAGCGCCGTGATGGTCGGCTCGACCTGGGCGATCTGCGCGTCCGGCAGGGTGGTCAGGGCCAGGTGGCCGGCGACGTACGCGATCACCGTGGCCAGGATGAAGACCACGCCGCCCATGGTCGGCGTGCCCTTCTTGCCCTGGTGCATGGCCGGGCCCTCGGCCCGGATCGGCTGGCCGGCCTTGAGCCGGGTGAACACCTTGATCGCGATCGGGGTGCAGAACAGCGAAACCAGGAAGGCGACCCCGATGGCGACGATCACCGCCCTCATGCGGCCGAACCCTTCGTGGCGTCCGCGCGCAGCGCGTCGGCCACCTCCCAGGTGCGGTACCGGGAGCCCTTCACCAGCACCACGTCACCCGGACGTAGCTCGCTCCGCAGCACCTCGACGGCCGCCGCCTGATCGGTGAGCAGCACCGACTCTCCTCCCCAGTTGCTTACCGCTGTCGCGCCTTCGTGGATCGGCGCCGCCGACTCGCCCACCACGAGCAGCCGGTCGACCCCCAGTTCGGCCGCCAGACGGCCGACCTGCTGGTGCCCCTCCCGTTCGAAGTCGCCCAACTCGGCCATGTAGCCGAGCACCGCGACGGTACGCCCCGTACCGCGCATGCTCGCCAGCGCCCGCAGCGCCACGCCGGTGGATGCCGGGTTGGCGTTGTACGAGTCGTCGATCACGGTCACCCCGTCGGGGCGCTCGAACACGTCCATCCGGCGGGTGGAAACCAGGCCCAGCTCGCCCAGGGCCACCGCCAGCTCGGCCAGGGGCAGGCCCAGCTCCCGGGCGACCGCCGCGGCGGCCAGCGAGTTGGACACCTGGTGCCGGCCGGTCAGCCCGAGCCGCACCGGGGCGCTCCCCTCCGGCGTGACGAGGGTGTACGACGGACGGCCCCGCCCGTCCAGCGTCACGTCCACCGCGCGCACGTCGGCCCGCTCGGACTCGCCGTAGCGGACCACCCGCGCCTCGGTGCGCGAGGCCATCGCGTCGACCCGCGGGTCGTCGGCGTTGAGCACGGCCAGCCCGTCGGCGGGCAGCGCCTCGACCAGCTCCCCCTTGGCCAGCGCGATGGTCTCCACCGAGCCGAACTCGCCGAGGTGCGCCACCCCGACGTTGAGCACCACCGAGATCCGCGGCGGCACCACGTCGCACAGGTAACGGATGTGCCCCACCCCGCGGGCGCCCTTCTCCATCACCAGGTAGCGCGTCTCCGGGCCGGCCTGCAACGCCGTGTACGGGTGCCCCAGCTCGTTGTTGAACGAACCGGGCGGCGCCACGGTGGGGCCGAGCCGGACGGCGAGCTGGGCGATCAGGTCCTTGGTGGTGGTCTTGCCGGAGGAACCGGTCAACCCGATCACGGTCAGCCCGGGCAGCCGGTCGACCACCGCGCGGGCCAGCCGCCCCATCGCGTCGAGCGCGTCGCCGACCAGCACCATGGGCACGCCGGGCACCTCGCGGGTGCCGAGCACGGCCACCGCGCCGGAGGAGACCGCGCCGGCCGCGTAGTCGTGGCCGTCCACCTTCTCGCCCGGAAAGGCGACGAAGAGGCCGCCGGGGGTGACCTTGCGGGAGTCGAACTCCACCGAGCCGGTCACCCGGGCGTCCGCGTCGGCGGCGACCAGCCGGCCGTCGACCGCGGCGGCCACCTCGGCCAGGGTCAGCGGGATCATCGCTGCCCCACCAGGTCGCCGAAGCGGGCGCGCAGCGCCTCCGCCAGCTCCACCCGGTCGTCGAACGGCAGCACCTCGCCGTTGACCTCCTGGCCGCGCTCCTGGCCCTTGCCCAGCAGCGCCACGATGTCCCCCGGTTCGGCCACCCGGACCGCCTCCTCGATCGCGGCCCGCCGGCCGGGCGCCTCGATGATCCGCGCGCCGGCGCCCGCCGCGTACGCGCCGGCCAGCACCTCGGCCCGGATCGCGGCCGGGTCCTCGGTGCGCGGGTTGTCGTCGGTCACCAGCACCACGTCGGCGCCGAGCGCGGCGGCGCCGCCCATCACCGGCCGCTTGCCCCGGTCCCGGTCGCCGCCGGCGCCCAGCACGCAGATCAGCCGGCCGTCGGTCAGGTCCCGCAGGGCCGCCAGCACCGCCTCGATGGCGTTCGCCTTGTGCGCGTAGTCGACCACCCCGCGCACCGGGGCGTGGCCGCTGACCAGCTCCAGCCGGCCGGGCACCCCGCCGCAGGCGGCCACCCCGCGGGCCGCGGTGGCCGGGTCGACCCCGGCGGCCACCAGGGTGGCGACGGCCAGCAGCGCGTTGGCCACGTTGTGCCGGCCGGGCAGGGCCACCCCGGTGGGCAGGGTCAGCCCGTCCGGGCCGTGCACGGTGAAGCGCTGGGCGTAGCCCTCGCCGCCGATCCCGTCGGCCCACCAGGTGGCGGTCGGGTCGCCGGCCGCCGAGTAGGTCACCGTCGCCGGCTTGCGCAGCGGCCGCAGCGCCGGGTCGTCGTGGTTGAGCACCTCGACGCGGCAGCGCCCGTCGAAGAGCTTCGCCTTCGCCGCGAAGTAGTCCGCCTCGTCGGCGTGGAAGTCCAGGTGGTCGGAGCCGAAGTTGGTGTAGCCGCCGACGTCGAACCGGACCCCGCCGACCCGGCCCATGGCCAGGGCGTGGCTGGAGACCTCCATGACCACGGTGTCCACCCCGCGCTCGCGGGCCACCGCCAGCATGGCGTGCAGGTCGGTCGCCTCGGGGGTGGTCCGGACGCTGTCGATCACCAGGTCGCCGAGCCGGGTCTCCACGGTGCCGATCAGGCCGGTGGTGTGCCCGGCGGCGCGCAGCCCGGACTCGATGAGGTAACTCGTGGAGGTCTTGCCGGCCGTGCCGGTCACGCCGATCATCGTGAGCCCGGCGGTCGGGTCGCCGTAGACGGTGGCCGCGACCTCGCCGAGCGCCGCCCGGGGGTCGTCGACGACCAGCACGGGCAGGCCCGCCCCGGCGGTCAGCGCGACGCCGGCCGGGTCGGTCAGCACCGCCACCGCGCCCGCACCGGCCGCAGCGGCGGCGAACTCCGCGCCGTGCCGGCGGGCCCCGGGCAGGGCCGCGTACAGGTCGCCGGGGCGGACCTCCTGGCTGGCGTGGGTCACCCCGGTGACCGCCACCTCGGCGGCCCCCTCCGGCGGCGCGACGGCCAACCGGGCGGCGAGATCGCCGAGCCGGACGGGATTCACGGTGGCGGGACGTGGATTGCCGGGCACGGCGTCAGACCCTACCCGGTCGTCCGGTCCCGACCCCACAGCCGCCCCGGTGGTTCGTCGCCACTCACCGATGATGTCCCGCCCTCCCGGTTCAGCGCGGAAAGACCTCGAACTTCGGGGACCGGTCGGTCGCCGAGGGCGGCACCCGGTAGTGGCGCAGAGTGAAGCCCATCATCTCCCGGAAGGCCGGCGCGGCCACCGCACCACCCTCACCGCCGGGGCTCCAGACGAAGACCGCCACCACGTAGCGCGGCTTCTCCGCCGGGGCCATCCCGATGAACGAACCGACCTCGCCGGGCTGGAGCCTGCCGTTGTCGTAGCGCAGGCCGGTGCCGGTCTTGCCGGCCACCCGATAGCCGGGCACCGCGGCGGCCAGGCCGGTGGCCCGCCCGTCCGGGCCGTCGACCGTGGTGACCGCCTCCAGCATGCGGCGCAGCGCGGCCGCGTTGGCCGGGCTGAGCACCGACCGGGTGACCGGGGTCGCGCCGGGCGTCTTCTTCCCGTCCGGGGCGATCACCTGCTTGATCAGGTGCGGCTGGACGTACGTGCCGTTGTTGGCGATGGCGGCGTACGCCGCGGCCATCTGCAACGGGGTGGCGTCCACGCTGTGCCCGATCGGCACCGACCCGTACGACGAATCGCTCCACTCGCTAGCGGGGAGCAACCGACCGGCGGCCTCCCCGGGCATGCCCTCGCCGGTGGGCTGGCCCAGCCCGAACCGCTTCTGGTAGTCGATCAGCCGGTCCCGGCCCAGCTTTTCGGCGATCTCGATGGTGCCGACGTTGGACGAGAAGGCAAGCATCCCCGGGATGCTCATCTTCTGCCCGTTCGCGGGGTGGGTGTCCCGGAACGTCGTGTCGCCCTTCCGGATCGTGTTGGCCACGGGGAAGGCGGTGTCCGGGGTGATCACGCCCTCCTGCAGGGCCGCGCCGTAGGTGATCGCCTTGTGGATCGAGCCCGGGTCGACGATGAAGCTGGTGGCCGCGTCCTCCCGGTCGGTGGGCGCGCTGTCCCCCGGGTCGGCCGCGTCGTACGTCGGCTGGCTGGCCTGGGCCAGCACCTCGCCGGTGGGCACGTCGATGATCACGGCGGCCCCGACGCTGCCCCTGGTCTGGGCCATCTGCTCCGACAGGATCCGCTGCGTCATGAACTGGAGGTCCCGGTCGATGGTCAGCGTCAGCGAGCTGCCCGGCTTCGGCAGGGTGGTCTGGCTGTAGCCGCCCGGAATGGGCGCGGCCAGGTCACCCTGGCCCACCTCGTAGGTCTTCTTGCCGGGCTGCCCCTCCAGCAGGTCGTCGTACTTCATCTCCAGGCCCTCGATGCCGTTCATGTCCTGGCTGACGAAGCCGATCAGGTTGGCCGCCAGATCACCGCCGGGCACCTCGCGCCGCTCGTCGCGGTGCACGTTGATGCCGGCCAGGTCGAGCGCCATGATCTGCTTGGCCTTGTCGATGTCGACACCACGCGCCAGGTAGACGAACTGGGACGGGGTGGTGGTGCCGGGCAGGTTGCGCTTCTTCATCCGGTCGGCCAGCTCGGAGACCGGCACGCCCAGCAGCGGGGAGAGCAGCCGCGCGGTGGTGAGCCGGTCCTTGAC
Organism: Micromonospora sp. NPDC023966; assembly: GCF_040639095.1. NCBI lineage: Bacteria > Bacillati > Actinomycetota > Actinomycetes > Micromonosporales > Micromonosporaceae > Micromonospora > Micromonospora sp. NPDC023966. The sequence continues at coordinate 68,127 of NZ_JBEZZJ010000025.1, forward strand.
CCGGGTCGGGTCGGCGAAGACGTACCGCGCTTCGACGCTGTGTGCCAGCGGGGCGCCGGTGCGGTCGTAGATCGCCCCGCGCGGGGCCGGCAGCTCGACGACCGCGACCCGGTCGGCCAGCCCGCCGTCGGCGTACGCCGGGGTGCTGACGGTCTGGAGGAAGACCAGCCGGATGCCGATGGTGGCGAAGAGCGCCAGCGCGAGCAGCGTGCCGAGCCGCAGCCGGCGGCGCGGGTCGGCGAGCTTCGGCGGGCGGCGTGGCTTGCGGACCGGACGCCGGGCGGCGGTCGGCCGCGGTGGGCGGCGCGGCCCGGGCCGGCGCCGCGGCGGCGGCTCGTCGTCGTCGAACGACTCGCGCGCCGACCGGGCGGACACCGTCCGCACCACGCCGGCCCGGCCACCGGCGGCGGTCTCCCGGCGACCGGCGCGGGTCGCCCCGGTCCGGCCGCCGTCGAGCACCTGCAGGGCCGGGCGGAACGGGTCGCCGGAGCGGCTGCTGCGCGGGGTACGCCGCTGCTCGGTGCCCCCACCGGTCCGGGCGGCGCCGCCGCCCTCGCGGATGGTCCGGCCCCGCGGGGTGTACGCCCGGGCGTCGGAGATCCCGCCGACGCCCGGCTCCCGGGGCTCCCCCCGGGACGAGCCGCGCCGGGAGCCCTTGGCGTCCCGGCGCGGTTCCTCCGATCTCGGCGGCACCGCTCAGCCTCCGTTGCCCTGCTGGCTGGTGATCGCCGGCGCGCCCTCCACCGGGTGCGGGACGCCGATCACCTTCCCGTCCGGCAGCCGGATGTAGGCCACCTCGTCCGAATCCACCAGGCCCAGCTTGCGGGCGTTGGCGGTCAGGTTGCCGGGCGCCTTCTGGTCGGCGATCTCCTTCTCCAGCTGCTGCTGGTCGACGTCGAGCTTGGACTGCTGCTGCTGGAGCTTCTCCAGCTTGAAGGCGTTCTCGTTGATCTTGGTGTTGACCGCGAGGATGCCGAGCACCCCGCCGACCACGAGCACCAGGATCAGCCCGACGAAGGGCGCCCGCGGCACCCGGACCGGCGGCGGCGGGGCGACCCGCAGCCGCGGCGAGGTCGCGCCGGTGGTCTTGGTGCCCTCGGCCGGCCGCAGAGCGGCGCTGCCCTGGGTGGGGAACTCGCGCGCCCCCCGGGCGCGAGTCTCCCCCCGGCGGTCGGGCCGGTCGGCCGCCACCGTCGACGTGGTGCCGCGCGGGGCGCGCTGCGCCGCGGTCCGGCCCCCCGACCGCGGTGCGCGCTGCCCGATGCCGGTGTCCCGGCCGTCGCGCTGGTTGACGTTCATGTCCCCTCCCCCTCTTCGTCCGTCCCGTTCCCGTCCCCCGGCGCCGACCGCGGGTCCGTCGCGGACCCCGGTGACCCCGTCCCTGGTTGGTGCATCGCCTTCACCCGGCGGCGGTACCGTTCGCGGTCGGTACGCCCCTGCCGGGCCGCCTCCGGGTCGAGCCGTTCCGCGGCCCGCAGCCGCACCGAGGCGGCGCGCGGGTTCGCGGCGACCTCCGCCTCCCCGGGCAGCTCCGCGCCCCGGCTGAGCAGCCGGAACGTCGGACCCGACCCGGGCAGTTCGACCGGGAGGTCGACCGGGCCCTTGCTGCGGACCCGGTCGGCGAGCGCGTGCTTGGTGAGCCGGTCCTCCAGCGAGTGGTAGGACAGGACCACCATCCGACCGCCCACGTTGAGCTTGTCGAGAGCGGCCGGCAGCGCCGTCTCCAGCGCTGCCAGTTCCCTGTTTACCTCGATCCGTAAAGCCTGAAACGTTCTCTTTGCCGGGTGTCCCCCGGTTCGTCGGGCTGGTGCCGGAATGCTCTCCCGGACCAGCTCGGCCAGTCGCGCCGACGAGGTGATCGGGGCACGCTCGCGCTCCCGGATGATCGCCGAGGCGATCCGCCCGGCGAACTTCTCCTCGCCGTACACCCGCAGCACCCGGGCCAGGTCCGGGTGGGCGTAGGTGTTGACCACCTCCTCGGCGGTCACCCCCCGGGTCTGGTCCATCCGCATGTCCAGCGGCGCGTCCTGCGCGTAGGCGAACCCGCGGTCGGGCGCGTCCAGTTGCAGAGACGAGACGCCGAGGTCGAACAGGATCCCGTCGATCGCCGGGTAGCCCAGCCGGTCGAGCACCTCGGGCAACTCGTCGTAGACGGCGTGCTCGAGGTGGATCCGGTCGGCGAACCGGGCGAGCCGGACCCGCGCGTGGGCGAGGGCCTCGGTGTCCCGGTCCAGGCCGACCAGCACCGTGTCCGGGTGCGCCTCGAGCACCGCCTCGGCGTGCCCGGCCAGGCCGAGCGTGGCGTCGACGTAGACCGTGCGGCCGTTCCGACCCAGCGCGGGGGCCAGCAACTCGAGACACCGCTCGAGCAGCACCGGCACGTGCGTGCCGCGTAGCTCGCCCATCTCGACCCCCACTGGTTGAAACCCGCTTCCGTCCCTGTGTCCGCCGTCGCCACGACGCCTCGCCATACCGCCAGATCCCCATCCGCTCCCGCCCGCCGGAGGCCGCGGCCCTCCGTATCGGATCGTGCGCCTGGCACCGGGGAAGGGGTGCCAGGAACTCGAAAGCGGCTGGAGATCTCGCAGTACGTCGGGCGCCGTCACGCCCTACAGACCGCCGGGCAGCACCCCCTCCTCGATGTCGGCGAAGTCGTCTTCGCTCTCCGCGAGGTAGGCCTCCCAGGCCGCCCTGTCCCAGATCTCCACCCGGCTGCTCGCGCCGATCACGACCAGATCGCGGTCGAGAGCGGCGTACGACCGCAGGTGCGCGGGGATGGTGACCCGCCCTTGCTTGTCCGGCACCTCGTCGTGCGCGCTGGCAAAGAAGACCCGGCTGTAGGCCCGGGCCGCCTTGCTCGTCATCGGCTGCGCGCGCAACTGGTCGGCGATGCGCTGGAACTCGGGCATCGGGAAGACGTAGAGGCAGCGCTCCTGCCCTTTGGTGATCACGACACCCCCCGCCAGTTCATCCCGGAACTTCGCCGGAAGGATCAACCGGCCTTTGTCGTCCAGGCGCGGAGTGTGGGTGCCGAGGAACATCGGCCCAACCCCCTCGCCCTGAGCGGCGTTCGCGGCGCCGCTGACCCCCCGGGCCGGTGTGGCCCTCCCGGCCTCACCATCGCGCCCCACTCTACTCCACTTCCCTCCACCCGCAACCAGAAACGCCCGCGCGGCGCGGCGTTTCGGCGCGCAAAACAGCACGTCAACGGGGGTGGGGCGGAGTGGAGGGGCGCGGCGCGCCCCGCCGGCGGTCCGCTTCCCGACATAGATCGACTCCGTCCGGCGGAGCGCGCGTCGCCCGTCCGCCGGGCCTCCTCGGCCGAACGGATCGCCGTCGGCGGCGATCTGGTGGGCCCGGTGGTCCGGTAACCTCGCTCGGGTGACGGACGCGAAGATGCCCCTACGGGCAAAGGTGGCCAGCTCCGTGTCGCGGACAGCCGCGGCGCTGTCGCGGGCCGCGGGCCGTGGCGACGGCTCGGTGATCGGCGGCTGGATCGGCCTCAAGATCGACCCGGAACTGCTGGCCCACCTCTCGGCCGGGCGCGCCATCGCCCTGGTGTCCGGCACCAACGGCAAGACCACCACCACCCGGCTCACCACCGCCGCCGTCGGGGTGCTGGGCCGGGTCGCGACCAACTCCTTCGGCGCCAACATGCCCACCGGGCACACCTCGGCGCTGGCCAAGGCCGGCAGCACCCCCTACGCCGTGCTGGAGGTGGACGAGCACTACCTCGCCCAGGTGCTGGAGGCCACCGACCCGCACGTGGTGGCGCTGCTCAACCTCTCCCGCGACCAGCTCGACCGGGCCAAGGAGGTCGCCATGATGGCGCAGCTCTGGCGGGCCGCGCTGGTCCGGCACCCCGACGTGCGGGTGGTCGCCAACGCCGACGACCCGATGGTCGTGTGGGCCGCCACCCCGCCGGCCGACCCGGCCCAGGGCCACATCCCGCCGCACGTCACCTGGTTCAGCGCCGGCCAGCGCTGGCACGACGACTCCTGGGTCTGCCCCGAGTGCGGCTCCACCATCCAGCGCTCAGGCGAGCAGTGGTGGTGCACCGGCTGCCCGCTGCGCCGCCCCCAGCCGCAGTGGACCGTCGAGGACGACGGGGTGCTCGACCCCACCGGCGCCTGGCACAAGGTGCAGCTCCAGCTCCCCGGCAAGGTCAACCTCGGCAACGCGGCCACCGCCCTGGCCGTCGCCGCCGAGTTCGGGGTACGCCCGGTCGACGCGGTCTCCCGGCTCGGGGTGGTCACCTCGGTGGCCGGCCGCTACGCCCAGGTCGACCGGGACGGGCGCAACATCCGGCTGCTGCTGGCCAAGAACCCGGCCAGCTGGCTGGAGGCGTTCGACATGGCCGACGTCGCGCCGACACTGCTCTCCATCAACGCGCGCGACCCCGACGGGCTGGACACCTCCTGGCTCTTCGACGTCGACTTCGCCCCGCTGCGCGGCCGGCAGGTGCTGATCACCGGCGACCGGGCCTACGACCTGGCGGTCCGGCTCGACGTCAACGGCGTGCCGTTCCAGCACGTCCGGAGCTTCGACGACGCGGTACGCGCCGTGCCGCCGGGCCGGCTCGAGGTCATCGCCAACTACACCGCCTTCCAGGACATCCGAGCGGAGCTGGACCGTGTCAACTGAGAGCCTGCGCATCGTCTGGATCTACCCCGACCTGCTGTCCACCTACGGCGACCGGGGCAACGCGCTGATCCTGGCCCGGCGGGCCCAGCTGCGCGGCATGCCGGTCGAGGTGCTGGAGGTCCGCTCCGACCAGCGGCTGCCCGCCACCGCCGACATCTACCTCATCGGCGGCGGCGAGGACGGCCCGCAGGCGCTGGGCGCCCAGCGGCTGATCGCCGACGGCGGTCTGCACCGGGCGGTGGCCCAGGGCTCGGTGGTGTTCGGCGTCTGCGCCGGCTACCAGCTGCTCGGCACCTCCTTCTTCGCCAAGGGCACCCGGTGCACCGGCCTGGAGCTGCTGGACATCTCCTCCGACCGGGGTCCCACCCGGGCGGTCGGCGAGCTGGCCGGCGAGGTCGACCCGCGGCTGGGCATCCCGTACCTGACCGGGTTCGAGAACCACGGCGGGCGGACCCACCTCGGCCCCGGCGCCTCGCCGGTGGCCCGGGTGACCGCCGGGGTCGGCAACGACGGGACCACCGAGGGCGCCTGGCGGGGCAAGCTGCTCGGCACCTACTCGCACGGCCCGGCGCTGGCCCGCAACCCCGACCTGGCCGACCTGCTGCTGCGCTGGGCGACCGGCATCCACCAGCTCCCCCCGCTCGACGACACCTGGGCCGACCGGCTCCGGTCCGAGCGCCGCGCCGCGGTGACCGCCGCCGCGAGGGCATGATCGGCGCCGCCCGACTGTGGCGGCGACGACCGGCGTCCGGCCGGCTCGTCCGGTTGCTGCGGCAGCCGTCGGCGCGCCGGTTCGCACTGCTGCTCCTGCTCCTCGCCGGGTTCGGCGTCGCGCTGCTGCTGATCCCCCGCCCGGACCCGGGCGACCTGCCCCGGCTGGCCGACTCGCTCGGCGGCTACGCCCCGGTCGCCGCCGTGGTGGGCGGCGCGCTGCTGCTCGTGGCGCTGGTCCCGCGTACCTTCGTCACGCTGGCCGCGGGCGCGATCTTCGGCCCGGTGCAGGGCGCCGCGTACGCCCTCGGCGCGGCGCTGCTCGCGGCGGCCCTCGGCTTCGCGGTCGGCCGCCTGCTGGGCCGGCAGTTCGTCGCCGAGCGGGTCCGCGGCCGGCTGGCCCGGCTGGACGGCTGGTTCGCCCGGCAGAGCGTGTTCGGCGTGATGACCGTCCGGCTGCTGCCGATCGCCGGGTTCGGGCTGGTCAGCTACGGCTACGGCACCACCGGGGCCCGGGTGCTGCCATTCCTGGCCGGCAGCGTGATCGCCGCCGCCCCCACCGCGATCGGCTACGCGGCCATCGGCGCGGCGGTCAGCTCCCCCGACTCGATCAACTGGTACGCCGCCGCCCCGGCCAGCCTCGGCCTGATCGCCAGCGTGCTCATCATCCACCGCTGGTGGCGGGCGGAGCGGCACCGCCGGCTGGGCCCGAGCTGAGATGCCCGCCGCGGAGGAGCGGCTGCCCGGCGGGTTCGTCACCGAGGTGGTCCGGATCGGCGACACGGTGCGCCGCACTCCCCCGGCCCGGGCCGAGTTCGCGGCTGCCCTGCTGCGGCACCTGGCCGCCGCCGCGCCGGGCCTGGCGCCCGGCTACCTCGGGGTGGACGAGCGGGGCCGGCAGGTGCTGACCCACCTCGACGGGCGGGTGCCCTGGCGGGACCGGGAGGACCCGGCCTACTTCGCGGATCCGGCGCTCACCCGGCTGGCCGGCCTGATCCGGGCGCTGCACGACGCCTGCGCCGGCAGCCCGCTGGCCGGCGACGCGGAGACGGTCTGCCACCGGGACCTGTCGCCGAAGAACACCGTCTACCGGCCCTCACCGGCCGGGCCGCTGCCGGTGGCCTTCCTGGACTGGGACCTGGCCCGGCCGGGCCGGCGCATCGAGGACGTGGCCTTCGCCGGCTGGCACTGGGCCGCGCTGGGCGGCGACGCTGACCCGGCCGAGCTGGCCCGGCGCTGCCGGCTGCTCTGCGACGCCTACGAGTCGGCCACCCCCGGGGTGTCCCTGCCCCGGGGCGAGCTGGTCGGCGTCATGCTCGACCAGCTCGACGGCACCTGGCGGGGCATCGACGCCGGCGCCGACCGGGACGAGCCGGGCATGCGCCGGCTCCGGGCGGCGGGCGCCGTCGACGCGGTACGCGGCTGGCACGGGTGGCTGCTCCACCACCGCCCGGCGGTCGAGGCGGCGGTCCAGGCCCGCTGACCGACGGCCGGTTCCCCGGCCGGCCCGGGACACGGCGGAGGCGCGTCCCGGGCCCGGGACGCGCCTCCGACAGCGGCGGTGGGGTCAGGCGACGACCGAGACCATCCGGCCCTTCACCACGATGACCTTGCGCGGCTCCTTGCCGGCCAGCGCGCCGGCGACCGCCTCCAACGCGGCCGACCGGACGTCGTCCTCGGACGCGTCGGCGGCCACCTCGACCCGGCCCCGGACCTTGCCGTTGACCTGCACCGGGTAGGTCACCGACTCGGCGACCAGCAGCGCCGGGTCGGCGGTCGGGAAGCCCGCGTACGCCAGCGAGGTGTCGTGGCCCAGCCGCCGCCACAGCTCCTCGGCGATGTGCGGGGCGAACGGGGCCACCATCAGCACCAGCGGCTCGGCCACCTCGCGGGGAGTCTCCGCCAGCCGGGTCAGCCCGTTGGTCAGCTCGATCAGCTTGGCGATCGCGGTGTTGAACCGGATCGCCTCCATGTCGCCGCGGACCCCGTCGATCACCTTGTGCAGCAGCCGCCGGGTGGCCTCGTCGGCCGGCGCGTCGGTGACCCGCACCGCGCCGGTCTGCTCGTCGACCACCGCGCGCCAGACCCGCTGCAGGAACCGGTACGAGCCGACCACCGCCCGGGTCTCCCACGGGCGGGACACCTCCAGCGGCCCCATCGACATCTCGTAGACCCGGAAGGTGTCCGCGCCGTACGCCGCGCACATCTCGTCCGGGGTGACGACGTTCTTCAGGGACTTGCCCATCTTGCCGTACTCGCGCGTGACCTCGGTGTCGCCGTGGAAGTAGCGGCCGTCGACCTCGACGACCTCCTCGGCCGGCACGTAGGCGCCGCGCGGGTCGGTGAAGGCGTACGCCTGGATGTAACCCTGGTTGAACAGCCGGTGGAACGGCTCGATCGACGAGACGTGGCCCAGGTCGTACAGCACCTTGTGCCAGAAGCGGGCGTACAGCAGGTGCAGCACGGCGTGCTCGGCGCCGCCGACGTACAGGTCGGTGCCGCCGGAGTCACCGGCCGCCCGCGGCCCCATCCAGTACGCCTCGTTCGCCGGGTCGGCGAAGGTCTCCGAGTTGGTCGGGTCCAGGTAGCGCAGCTCGTACCAGCAGGAGCCGGCCCACTGCGGCATCACGTTGGTCTCCCGGGTGTAGCGCTTCGGCCCGTCACCCAGGTCCAGCTCCACCTCGACCCAGTCGCGCCGGCGGGACAGCGGGGTCTCCGGGTCGGACTCGGCGTCCTCCGGGTCGAACGTCTTCGGCGAGAAGTCGTCCACCTCGGGCAGCTCGACCGGCAGCATCGAGTCCGGCAGCGCGATCGGCGCGCCGGTCTCGTCGTACACGATCGGGAAGGGCTCGCCCCAGTAGCGCTGCCGGGAGAACAGCCAGTCCCGCAGCCGCCAGGTGACCGCGCCGGCGCCGTGCCCGTTGGCCTCCAGCCACTCGATGATCCGGGCCTTGGCGTCGGCCACCCCCAGGCCGTTCAGGTCCAGGCCGCGGTCGGGCGCGGCGCTGTTGATCGCCGGGCCGTCCCCGGTCCACGCCTTGCCGGCGAAGCCCTCCGGCGGCTGCACGGTGCGCACGATCGGCAGGTCGAAGACCTCGGCGAAGTCCCAGTCCCGCTCGTCCTGGGCGGGCACCGCCATGATCGCGCCGGTGCCGTAGCCGGCCAGCACGTAGTCGGCGATGAAGATCGGGACCGGTCCGCCGGTGACCGGGTTGGTGGCCCAGGCGCCGACGAAGACCCCGGTCTTCTCCTTGGTCTCCGCCTGCCGCTCCACGTCCGTCTTGGCCGCGGCGGCCTTCCGGTACGCGTCGACGGCTGCCCGGGGGCTGGCGTGCCCGCCGGTCCAGGCGTCCTTCGTCCCCTCCGGCCAGGCGGCCGGCACCAGCACGTCGACCAGCTCGTGCTCGGGGGCCAGCACCATGTAGGTGGCGCCGAACACGGTGTCCGGGCGGGTCGTGAACACCCGCACCGGGCCGCGCTCGGTCGGGAAGTCGATGTGCGCGCCGGTGGACCGGCCGATCCAGTTGCGCTGCTGCAGCTTGATCGGCTCCGGCCAGTCCAGGGTGTCCAGGTCCTCCAGCAGCCGGTCCCCGTACGCGGTGATCCGCATCATCCACTGCTTCAGGTTGCGCTTGAAGACCGGGAAGTTGCCCCGCTCGGAGCGGCCGTCGGCGGTGACCTCCTCGTTGGCCACCACGGTGCCCAGACCCGGGCACCAGTTCACCGGCGCCTCCGAGACGTACGCCAGCCGGTGGTCGTCGACGATCTTCCGCCGCTCGCCCACGGTCAGCTCGGCCCACGGCCGGCCGTCCGGGGTGGGCCGGGTGCCCCCCTCGAACTCGGAGATCAGCTCGGCGACCGGCCGGGCCTTCTTCGCGTCCGCGTCGTACCAGGAGTTGAAGATCTGCAGGAAGATCCACTGGGTCCAGCGGTAGAAGCCGGTGTCGATGGTCGCCACCGAGCGCCGCTCGTCGTGGGCCAGGCCCAGCCGGCGCAGCTGCGCCTTGAACCGCTCGATGTTGGCCACGGTGGTGGTCCGCGGGTGGGTGCCGGTCTGCACCGCGTACTGCTCGGCGGGCAGGCCGAACGCGTCGAAGCCCATCGCGTGCAGCACGTTCCGCCCGGCCATCCGCTGGTAGCGGGCGTAGCAGTCGGTGCCGATGTAGCCCAGGGGGTGGCCGACGTGCAGGCCCGCGCCGGAGGGATAGGGGAACATGTCCAGCACGTACAGCTTCTCGGCGCCCGCGCGCGGGTGGTCCGGGTCGGCCAGCGGGCCGACCGGGTTCGGCGCGTGGAAGGTGCCCTCGCGCGCCCAGATGTCCTGCCAGCGGTGCTCGATCTCGTCGGCCAGGGCGGCGGTGTACCGGAACGGGGGGATGTCGGTCGCCGGTGCGGCTGCCTCACTCATGGCGTCTCCTCGGCGCGGGTCATGTCGGATATGGGGAGGTCTGCTGCGGGCACAAAAAAGCCCCTCGCGCAGGAGGGGCGGCCGTGCTGTCGCGCGTTCAGCGCATCAGCACGGCTCGGTAAGAAGCAGGAAGGCTCCGGCCATGCCCCGGAGTGTACCCCGCCTACCCGTCGGCCATCTCGCCCGCACCACCGGTCGGGACATTCCCCCGGTCCGGCGAATATTCCGGGCGTAACCGACCGACCGCCTGCGGGGGTCGGCGACGACGAGAAACATGGTTAGCCTGAGAGACAGTTGAGATTTCTGCGGCAGACGTGGCTCGACGTCGCGAACCTAACGGCGGGTCCAGGTGCTCTATTCAGCGCTGCCGTCCAGGCGACGAGGAGGAGGCCCGTGACACAACAGACCTGGGACGAGGTGGGCGGTCTGCTGCCGCACGACGAGTTCCGCGCCGCCAGCGAGGCCATCGTGGCCAACATCGAGCAGGTCATCGAGGGCAAGACGGCCACCGTCCGGCTCGCCCTCGCGGTGCTGCTGGCCGAGGGCCACCTGCTGATCGAGGACGTCCCCGGCGTCGGCAAGACCAAGCTGGCCAAGGCCCTGGCCCGGTCGATCGACTGCTCGGTGCGCCGGATCCAGTTCACCCCCGACCTGCTGCCCAGCGACGTCACCGGGGTCAGCGTCTACAACCAGGAGACGCACGACTTCGAGTTCCGCCCCGGCGCGGTCTTCGCCAATCTGGTGGTCGGCGACGAGATCAACCGGGCCTCGCCGAAGACCCAGTCGGCGCTGCTGGAGTGCATGGAGGAGCGGCAGGTCACCGTCGACGGCGTGACCTACCAGCTGCAGACCCCGTTCATGGTGATCGCGACGCAGAACCCGATCGAGATGGAGGGGACGTACCCGCTGCCGGAGGCGCAGCGCGACCGGTTCACCGCCCGGATCGCGATGGGCTACCCGGATCCGGGCGCCGAGCTGGCCATGCTGGACGGTCACGGGGGCACCGACCCGCTGAACGAGCTGCGGCCGGTCTCCGACGCGGCCACCGTCCGCCGGCTGATCGGCCACGTCCGGCAGGTGCACGTCGCCGACGCCGTCAAGCAGTACGCGATCGACCTGGTCACCGCCACCCGCGAGGCGACCGACCTGCGGCTCGGCGCGTCCCCGCGGGCCACCCTCCAGCTGCTGCGCACCGCCCGCGCCGTGGCCGCCCTGGAGGGCCGCGACTACGTCCTCCCGGACGACCTCCAGGCCCTCGCGGTGCCGGTGCTGGCGCACCGGATCATCCCCACCGCCGACGCGCAGCTGGCCCGGCGCACCACCGACGCGATCGTCGCCGAGCTGGTGCACCGCCTCCCGCTCCCGCACGACCGCAAGCGCTCCCCGTACGACACCCGGCCCGGCGGCAACGGTCGCGGGCCGTACGAGCCGCGGAGGCCGTGAGGTGCGCGACGGGCTGCGAGGACTGACCACCCGCGGCCGCTCGTTCCTGGCAGCCGCGGTCGCCGCCGCGATCTCCGCCGGCATCCTCGGCGAGAAGGACCTGCTCCGGGTGGCCGTCCTGCTCGCCATCCTGCCGCTGCTCGCGGCGGCCTACGTCGGGCGCAGCCGCTACAAGCTCGCCTGCAACCGGTCGCTGGAGCCGCACCGGGTGCCGGTCGGGGCCAGCTCCCGGGTGGTGCTGCGGCTGCAGAACCTGTCCCGGCTGCCCACCGGCACCCTGCTGCTGGAGGACCGGCTGCCCTACGCGCTCGGCAGCCGGCCGCGGGTGGTGCTGGAGCGCCTCGGCGCCCACCAGGCCAGCTCGGTGGCGTACACGGTCCGGGCCGACGTACGCGGCCGCTACGAGGTCGGGCCGCTGGTGATCCGGCTGACCGACCCGTTCGGGCTCTGCGAGCTGAGCCGGGCCTTCCCCAGCACCGACCACCTCGTCGTGATCCCGCAGGTCACCCCCCTGCCCTCGGTCCGCCTCCCCGGCGAGTACGCGGGCAGCGGCGACAGCCGGGCCCGCTCGGTGGCGGTGCACGGCGAGGACGACGCGGCCACCCGGGAGTACCGGATGGGCGACGACCTGCGCCGCGTGCACTGGAAGTCGACCGCCCGCACCGGCGAGCTGATGGTGCGCCGGGAGGAACAGCCCTGGGAGAGCCGGGCCACGGTCGTGCTGGACACCCGCGCCTTCGGGCATCGGGGCGACGGGCCCACCGCGAGCTTCGAGTGGGCGGTGTCGGCCGCCGCCAGCATCGCCGTGCACCTGCGCCAGGCCGGCTACAAGCTGCGCCTGGTCACCGGCTCCGGCGCGGACGTGGACGCCACCGAGGCCGGCGGCGAGGGTCTGCTCCTCGACCAGCTCGCCCAGGTGCACCTGGACAAGCGCGGCGAGCTCACCACACTGGTGCAGCAGGTCCGGCAGCGGGCCGACGGCGGCCTGATCATCGCGCTCCTCGGCACGCTGAGCACCGCCGAGGCGGAGCTGCTGGCCGGGCTGCGCGGCAGCGGCGCGACCTGCGTGGGCTTCCTGCTCGACAGCAACACCTGGCTGAACCTGCCGCCGAAGGCCCGGGCCGAGGCGGAGCACGCGCACGGCGCCGCCGCGCTCGCCCTGATGCAGAGCGGCTGGCGGGTGATCGGGGTGGAGCACGGTAACCGGCTGCCGGTGCTCTGGCCGCAGGCGGCCCGCGGGTCCCAGGGGTTCGCGCTGCGGGCGGCGCTGGCCGAGACCGTGGCCGGAGGCGTGCGATGACCGGAAGGGTGGACCCGTGACCGCGCACCGCAACCTCGGCTTCGTCGCCGCGGCGGCGACCCTGCTGGCGGCGGCCCCGCTGTCGGCGATCTTCGAGCGCTGGACGTGGCTCATCCAGGCGGCCATCGTGGTGGCCGTGGTGGCCGGCGCGGCCGCGCTGAGCCGGTTGGTCCGGGCGCCGCTGTGGGGCCAGGTGCTGGCCATGCTGGCCGGTCTCACCCTGGCCCTGACCTGGGTCTTCCCCGGTGGCACCGAGTTCTTCGCGTTCGTGCCCACCCCGGCCACCTTCGCCCACTTCGGCGACCTGCTGAGCGCCTCCCTGCCGGACATGCGCTCCTACGGCGTGCAGGTGCCGGATGTGGACTCGCTGCTTTTCCTCGCCGTGCTCGGCATCGGCGCGGTGGCCGTGGTGGTGGACGTGCTCGCCGTCGGGCTGCGCCGGCCGGCGCTGGCCGGGCTGCCCATGCTCGCCATCTACTCGGTGCCGGTGGCGGTCTACGTGGACAACGTCCCGGCCACCCCGTTCGTGGTGGGCGCCTGCGGCTTCCTCTGGTTGCTGGTCACCGACAACGTCGACCGGGTACGCCGCTTCGGCCGCCGGTTCACCGGCGAGGGCCGCGACGTCGACGTCTGGGAGGCGTCACCGCTGGCCGCGGCGGGCCGCCGGCTGGCCGTGGTCGGGGTGGCCCTGGCGGTGGCCCTGCCGCTGGCCGTACCCGGGATGACCGGCGGGCTGATGAGCGCCGTCGGCGACGGCACCGGCACCGGCAACGGGCGGCCGGGCCAGGGCGGCAGCCCCGGCCGGATCGACCTGTTCGCCGCGCTCAGCGGCCAGCTCAACCAGACCGAGGTGTCCGAGCTGGTCAAGGTCACCACCAACGAGCCGAGCCCGTTCTACCTGCGCTTCGGGGTGGCCGACGAGCTGCGGCCGGACGGCTTCCGGGTGCGGGTGCCCACCGGGCGGCCGGTCAACCGGGACCTGCCCGACCCGGCGGAGCGCGGCGGCCGGGGCGTGGAGCAGCAGCGCTACCGGGCCAGCGTCGAGGTGACCAAGAACCTCAACATGCCGCTGCTGCCGGTCTACGCCGAGCCGGTGAAGACCGAGGACCTCGGCGGCAGTTGGCTCTACGACCAGAACCTCCAGATCGTCTTCTCCAACCGGGAGAACTCCCGAGGCAAGCGCTACTCGTTCGACTACGTCCGCTCGACGTTCAGCCCGACCGCCCTGCGCTCGGCGCCGTCCCTGCCGGCCGACGACCCGGTGCTGCGGCAGCAGACCAACACGCCGGCCGTCCGGGGGGTCGACCGGCTGGTCGAGCAGCTCGTCAAGGGCAGGACGAACGACTACGACAAGGTCCGGGCGATCTACGACTACTTCTCGGTGGAGAACGGGTTCACCTACTCGCTGTCCACCCGGAACGGCACCAGTGGGGAGGACATCACCGACTTCCTCAACACCAAGGTGGGCTTCTGCCAGCAGTACGCCGCGGCGATGGCCTGGCTGGTCCGGTCGGCCGGCATCCCGGCCCGGGTGGCGTTCGGCTTCAGCAACGGCAGCAACTCCGGCGGCGGCACGTACGTGCTGACCAACAAGAACCTGCACGCCTGGACCGAGGTCTACTTCGCCGGGTTCGGCTGGGTGCCGTTCGACGCCACTCCGGCGGCGAGCATCCAGGGGTCGGTCCGCTCGGCCTGGGCCCCGGACACCGACGCCCCCGAGGACGTCACCCCCGTGCCGGGGAGCACCGCCGCTCCCGACGGGGTCGACCCGTCGGCCAGCGCGGACGACCCGGACCGCCTCGACAAGGACGCCGACCAGGGCCTCGCCGTCGGCGACGGCGGCCCGACCCGGCAGAGCCCGGTCTGGCCGTGGTGGGCGGCCGGGGCGCTCGCCCTGCTGGTGCTGCTCGCGGTGCCGGCCCTGCGCCGCTCCGCGCTCCGCCGGCGCCGGCGCGCCCGGGCCGCCGTGCCCGCGGCCACCACCCTGACCGCCGTACCCGGGCAGCGGGGCGAGGCGCGCGAGATCGTGGTGGGTGTGGACGCCGACCGGGCCCGCGCGGACGCGCACGCCGCCTGGGACGAGTTGCTCGACACGCTGGTCGACTTCCACGTCCGGGTGGACCAGACGGAGACCCCCCGGACGACCGCCGAGCGGCTGGCCCGGGAGGCGCTGGTCGAGGACGCCGGGGCGGTGACGGGGGTCCGGCTGCTGGGCCGGGCGGAGGAGCGGGCCCGCTACGCCCGCGACCCGCTGACCGGCGAGGAGCTGTACCCGGCCCTGCGGTCGGTGCGCGGCGCCCTCGCGGCCCGGGCCGACCGGCGCACCCGGTTGCTGGCGGCTCTGCTGCCGCCGTCGGTGCTGCTGCGCTGGCGGAACGCCCTGACCGAACGCTCGACCCGACTGGTCACCACGACCGGGCAGGTGCGGCAGCGACTGCTGCGCTGGAACCCGCGTCGTCTCCTGGCGGGCCGACCGGCCCGCTGACCCGGTTCCGCCCGCCGGCGCTCCCCCGCCGGCGGGCCGGACCGGGTCGCCCCGGGCAGGGCAGGGCAAGCGCGCCGAGGGACGGGCGGCGCGGGCGCACGGACGAACCAGAGCGCGGAAGATCAGGGCGTGCCGAGGATCAGGGCACGCGGAAGCGACCACGCTCGCCGGGCAGTGCCGGCGATCCGCCGTCGCGAAGGACCCGCCCGATCAGGGGCGGGAGCGCTCAGCGATGCCCCTCCGGGCGCTGCCGCCAGCGGTCCTCCATCCGGTCGAGGAAGGAGCCCCGGCGGCCGCTGCGGCCACGGGGACGACGACGGCTCGTCGTGCCGCCGACCACGTGCAGGTCGGGCGACTGGGATCGGCGGTGCGACTGCACCGCGTAGCCCAACGAGGCCAGCATGACGACAAAGCCCGCCACGGCCAGCGGGGGCGTCTTGATCACGGCACCGTAGATCAACAGGGCCAGACCAGCGATGACCACGCCGGCAGCGACGAGCACGCGACGCCGCGCGTGGAAACGCGGGTCGCTGGCGCGCACGGCCGAGGCGAATTTGGGGTCCTCGGCAAGCGACCGCTCGATCTGCTCGAACAGCCGCTGCTCGTGCTCCGAGAGCGGCACGGCACTCCTCCCCGGTCACGTTGGTCGGCCCCGGACGGGCCGACAGACCGTGGCAGCCGACCGGCTGCTTACCCGCAAGTCTACGAGGGGTCTCGCGCGTCGGAAAGCGGGACGACCTACGGCCGGGCCGGTTTTTCGACTCGCCGGGGATCACGCTTCCCGAGAAGACTGGCCGGACCTATGACGGACCGCCCGAATCGGGCGGCCGCCGCGTCGGCCGCCGCCTCCGCCTCCCGCCAGCCGCGCTCGGGCGCGCCCAGCGTGAGCTGCTGCGGCGTCTCCTCCGCCGCGGCGAGCCCCTCCATCCGGACGCCGACCAGCCGGACCGGCTCGCCGGGGGCGAGGGCGGTCCAGAGCGCCCACGCCGTGTCGAACATCTCCCGGGCGGTGTCGGTGGGCACGCCGAGGGTGCGGGAGCGGCTGACCGTGCGGAAGTCGGCCAACCGGACCTTGAGCGACACGGTCCGCCCGACCTGACCCGCCGCGCGCAGCCGGGCGCCGGCCTTCTCGGCGAGGGCGAGCAGCGCGCGGCGGATCTCCACCGGGTCGGTGACGTCGGTGTCGAAGGTGACCTCAGCGCCGATCGACTTCTCCACGTGCTCCGGGGAGACCCCGCGCGGGTCCCGCCCCCAGGCCAGCTCGTGCAGGTGGCCGGCGGACGCCTCCCCCACCGCCCGGCGCAGCAGGCCCGGTGACGCCTCGGCCAGGTCGCCCACGGTGTTCAGGCCGAGCCGGCGCAACGCCTCGGCGGAGCGCTCCCCCACCCCCCACAGCGCCGCCACCGGCAGCGGGTGCAGGAACTCCAGCACCCGGGCGGCGGGCACCACGAGCAGCCCGTCCGGCTTGGCCCGGGTGGAACCGAGCTTGGCCACGAACTTGCTCGGCGCCACCCCGACCGAGCAGGTCAGCTCCTGCTCCTCGGCGACCCGGCGGCGGATCAGCCGGGCGATCTCGGTGGGGGCGCCGAAGAGCCGCCGGGCGCCGGCCACGTCGAGGAACGCCTCGTCCAGGGAGAGCGGCTCGACCAGCGGGGTGACGTCGCGGAAGATCCGCATCACCGCCCGCGAGGCGGCCGAGTAGGCGGTGAAGTCCGGCGGCAGGTAGACCGCCTGCGGGCAGAGCGCCCGGGCCCGGGCGGTGGGCATGGCGCTGCGGACGCCGTAGCGGCGGGCCTCGTAGCTGGCCGAGCTGACCACCCCGCGCGGACCGATCCCGCCCACCACCACCGGGCGGCCGCGCAGCTCGGGGCGGCGGCGCACCTCCACCGACGCGAAGAACGCGTCCATGTCGACGTGCAGGATCGGGCAGCCGGTGTCGTCGGCGTCCGGCCCGAAGCGCGGATCACCGCCCCGGGGCAACGACTGGCTGCGGCCCATCCCCGCAGGCTAGCCCCCCGGTCCGACAGTCCGGCCCCGGCGGGTCAGCCGCGGACCACCAGCAGCGGGATGGTCATCTCGGCGGCGGTGTCCGCGCCGTGGTACGCGACCAGCCGCGACTCCATCGGCTTCTCCGAGCGGGTGGCGACCACGGCGTACGTGTCGCGGCAGACCACCACCACGTCGCCGATCCGGCCCAGGTGTGCCTCCGGCACCGGCCCGAACCAGCCGGTGGCCACCGCCTCCGCCCGGGTCAGCACCCGGGCGGCGCCGTCCAGCACCGCCGACCAGGCGGCCACCACGTCGGCGGTGGCGCCCGGCTCGACGTGCAGGTAGCGGACCCGGGGCTCGCCGGCCACCACCCGGACGCCGGCCCGCAGCCGGGAGTCGGTGTCCAGGTCGATCCGGTGCCCGTCGGGCACGTTGAGCTGCCCGTGGTCGGCGGTGACCAGCAGCGCGGCGTCCGGCGGCAGCCCGTCGACCAGCCGGGCGAGCAGCCGGTCCACCTCGGCGGCGGCCAGCCGCCAGGGCGCGGAGTCCACGCCGCTGAGGTGCCCGTGCCGGTCCAGGTCGGGGTGGTAGCCGGAGACCAGTGCCGGCCCGGGACCGGCCGCCAGGGCGGCGAGCATCCGCTCGGCGAGCGGGTTGACGCCGGCCGCGCCCCGGTAGTCGCCGCCCCGGTTCGCGGCCAGGGTGAGGCCGCTGCCGCCGTACTCCGGGCGACTGACCACGGTGACCGCCACCCCGGCGGCGCGGGCCCGCTCGTAGCAGGTGGCGACGGGCTGCCAGCGCAGCGGATCCGGGTCGGCGGCCCACTCGATGTGGCTGAGCACCCGGTCGGTGCCCGGCACCCGGACCTTGAAGCCGAGCACCCCGTGCGCGCCGGACGGGGTGCCGGTGCCGAGGCTGACCAGGCTGGTCGGGGTGGTGGAGGGGAAACCGGCGGTGAGCGGGACGCCGACCGTGGCGGCCAGCCCGGCCAGCGTCGGCGCGTACGGGGCGGCGGTGGGAATCTGGTACCAGCCGAGCCCGTCGACCAGCAGCACGGCGATCCGGCGCACCCCGGCCAGCCGGGGCGCCAGGCCGAGCAGGTCGGCGGCGCCGGGCACGCCGAGCAGCGCGAGCGCGCTGGGCAACACGTCGATCAGGCTGCCGCCGCCGTAGCGGGGCGCCACCCGGTCGAGCGGACCCACCGCCGGGCCGGTCATGCCGGGCGGCGGGCGAACAGGTGCAGCTGGGCGGCGAGGTCGCGGTACGGCGGCCGGGCGGCGAGGGTCCGCTCCAGCTCGACCAGGGCGGCCGCCTGGCCGTCCGCCACCGCGGCCGGGAGCAGGTCGGCGAACACGCGTACGCCGTGGATCTCCTCGACGGTGAGGCCGGCGGCGGCGAGCAGGGCGGTGGCGCCGTCGGCGTCGTAGCGGCGGTGCAGGGTGTCCCGGGCACCGGCGGTGCCGGCCGGGTCGGCGGCGAGCGCGGCGGCCACGTCGAGGTGGCCGTTCATCGCCCGGGCCAGCACGGCGGCGGCCCGGCCGGCGACCAGCACGCTGGCCGCGCCGCCGGGGCGCAGGGCGGCGGCCAGCGCGGCGACCACCGGAGCGGGGTCGTCCACCACCTCCAGCACCGAGTGGCAGAGCACCAGGTCGACGGTGGCCGGCTCGACCAGCCCGGCGAGCGCGTCGCCGTCGCCCTGCACCGCGCGTACCCGCTCGGCGACCCCGGCCTCGGCGGCCCGGCGGGTCAGCGCGGCGAGCGCGTCGGGGCTGGCGTCGACCACGGTGACCCGGTGGCCAGCCTCGGCGAGCGGGACGGCGAAGCCGCCGGTCCCGCCGCCGACGTCGAGCACCGTGAGCCGCTCGCCGGCCCGCCGGTCCAGCTCGGCCCGGAGCACCGCCCAGATCACGGCGGTCCGGGGGGTCAGGGTTCGGGTGCGCTCCACGCCGCCGAGCCTAGTCACCCCCGGGCCCGGGGTCAGGACTCGCCACCGCCGGCGGGGTCCTCCTCGGCGCGGGACCGTTGGGCGTTGGCCACCGGCCCGTCGGTCACCTGGTATTCCCGCGGCTCCACCTCGTGGGTGGGTGCCCAGCCGGCGCCCAGCCGGGTCCGTCGGGCGTTCGCCACGCCACCGGGGTACGTGCTGTGAAAGGTCATCGGTTCATCCCCCATACGCAGGTGGGCCACTCTGCCCACCCGTGCCGGGAGTCTCCCGCCTCCGGGGCCGGGAAACCGTAATGTGGATCACTCCACTCAACGGAAATCCCGGGACGCCGGCGTGACGGGCGGCTCGATCGAGTCCAGCCGGTCCGCGGTGAGGCTGACGACACCCTCGTGCCGCTGCAACCGGCCCCGCACCACCAGCGCGCTGCTGGTGCGGGCGACTCGACGGTAGCGCTGCCAGAGCCCCGGGGAGCAAGTGACATTGAGCATGCCGGTCTCGTCCTCCAGGTTGAGGAAGGTGACCCCGCCAGCGGTCGCCGGCCGCTGCCGGTGGGTGACGATCCCGCCGACCCGGATCCGCTGCCCGGGCTCCACCCGGCCCAGCCGGGCGATCGGCACCGCGCCCAGCGCGTCCAGCCGGTCCCGGATGAACCGGGCCGGGTGGCTCTCCGGGGACAGGCCGGTGGCCCAGACGTCGGCGACCAGGCGGTCCACCGCCTCCATCCCGGGCAGGGTGGGCGGGGCCGTGCCGGTCACCGTGCCGGGCAGCCGGCCCGGCCGGTCCTGGGCCGCCGCGCCGGCGGCCCAGAGGGCCTGCCGCCGGGTCAGCCCGAAGCAGGCGAAGGCGTCCGCGGTGGCCAGCGCCTCCAGCTGCGCTGCGGTCAGGCCGACCCGGCGGGCCAGGTCCGGCATGTCGCGGTACGGCCCGTTGGCCGTCCGCTCCGCCTCGATCCGCTCGGCCACCTCGTCGCCGAGGGTACGCACGCCGGACAGCCCCAGCCGGACCGCCGGGCCGCCCAGCCCCCAGGCGTGCGGCGGCTCGCCCGGCTGGCTCCCCCACCGGGTCTCCGGCGTGGACTCCAGCACCGCCTTGGCGCCGCTGGCGTTGATGTCCGGCCGGCGGACCTCGACGCCGTGCCGGCGGGCGTCGTCGACCAGGGTCTGCGGCGAGTAGAAGCCCATCGGCTGGGCGTTGAGCAGCGCGGCCAGGAACGGTCCCGGGTGGTAGCGCTTCAGCCAGGAGCTGGCGTACACCAGGTAGGCGAAGCTCATGGCGTGGCTCTCCGGGAAGCCGTAGCTGGCGAACGCGGTGAGCTTGCGGTAGACGTCGTCGGCCAGCTCGCCCGTGATGCCCCGCTCGGCCATCCCGGCGTAGAGCCGGTCGGCGATCTGCGCCATCCGCTCCACCGAGCGCTTCGCCCCCATGGCCCGGCGCAGCTGGTCGGCCCCGGCCGCGTCGAAACCGGCCAGGTCGATGGCGAGCTGCATGAGCTGCTCCTGGAACAGCGGCACGCCGAGGGTCTTCTCCAGCGCGTTGCGCATCAGCGGGTGCGCGAAGGTCACCGGCTCCTGGCCGTTCTTGCGCCGGATGTACGGGTGCACCGAGCCGCCCTGGATCGGGCCGGGGCGGATCAGCGCCACCTCCACCACCAGGTCGTAGAACTCGCGGGGCTTGAGCCGGGGCAGGGTGGCCATCTGGGCGCGGCTCTCCACCTGGAACACCCCGACCGAGTCGGCCCGGCAGAGCATGTCGTAGACCTCGGGGTCGTCCAGGGTCATGTCGCCCAGGTCGAGGCTCATCCCAATCAGGTCGTAGCCGTAGTGCAGCGCGGAGAGCATGCCGAGGCCCAGCAGGTCGAACTTGACCAGGCCGACGGCGGCGCAGTCGTCCTTGTCCCACTGGAGCACGCTGCGGCCGGGCATCCGCCCCCACTCCACCGGGCAGACCTCGATCACCGGCCGGTCGCAGATCACCATGCCGCCGGAGTGGATGCCCAGGTGCCGGGGGAACGTCTGCAGCTCGTTGGCGTACGCCACCACCTGCTCGGGGATGTCCTCGACGTCGACCGCCGCGACCGAGCCCCAGCGGTCGATCTGCTTGCTCCAGGCGTCCTGCTGCCCGGGCGAGAAACCGAACGCCTTGGCCACGTCCCGCACCGCCGACCGTGGCCGGTAGGAGATGACGTTGGCGACCTGGGCGGTGTGCTCCCGGCCGTACCGGGCGTAGACGTGCTGGATCACCTCCTCCCGGCGGTCGGACTCGATGTCCACGTCGATGTCGGGCGGGCCGTCCCGTTCCGGGGCGAGGAACCGCTCGAAGAGCAGCCGGTGGCGCACCGCGTCCACGTTGGTGATCCGCAGCGCGTAGCACACCGCCGAGTTGGCCGCCGAGCCCCGGCCCTGGCAGTAGATGTCCTGCTCGCGGCAGAACGCGACGATGTCGTAGACCACCAGGAAGTAGCCCGGGAAGCCCAGGTCCTCGATCATCCGCAGCTCGTGCTCCAGCTGCGCGTACGCCTCCGGGTGCGCCTCGGGCGGGCCGTAGCGCTCCCGGGCGCCGGCCATGGTGAGGTGGCGCAGCCAGCTCATCTCGCTGTGCCCCGGCGGCACCGGGTACGCCGGCAGCTGCGGCGCGACCAGTTGCAGGTCGAAGGCGAGTTCCGCGCCGAACTCGGCGGCCCGGGCCACCGCCCCCGGGTACGCGGCGAACCGCGCCGCCATCTCCGCGCCGCTGCGCAGGTGGGCGGTGGCGGCGGCGGGCAGCCAGCCGTCGATCTCGTCCAGGCTGCGCCGGGCCCGCACCGCCGCCACGGTGGTGGCCAGCCGGCGCCGCCCCGGGGTGGCGTAGTGCACGTTGTTGGTGGCCACCGTGGGCAGCCCCGCCGCGGCGGCCAGCTCGGCCAGCGCGTCGTTGCGGTCGGCGTCGAGCGGGTGGCCGTGGTCGGTCAGCTCCACCGCCACCGTCTCGGCGCCGAAGAGCGCGGTGAGCCGGTCCAGCTCCCGGGCCGCCGCGTCGACGCCCTCGGTGAGCAGCGCGGCGGGCACGTGCCCCTTGCGGCAGCCGGTGAGCACCAGCACGTGGTCGCGCAGCTCCTCCGCGACCTCCGCCAGCTCGCCGTAGACCGGGCGGCCCTTCTCGCCGCCGCGCAGCTGGGCCCGGGCGATGGTGGTGGCGAGCCGGGCGTACCCCTCGTGGCCGTGGGCCAGCACCAGCAGGTGCGCGCCGTGCGGGTCCGGCTCGCCGTTCTGCGGGCCGGGCAGCCCGAGGGAGAGCTCGGCGCCGAAGACCGTCGGCAGGTGCAGCGCGCGGGCCGCCTCGGCGAAGCGCACCACGCCGTAGAAGCCGTCGTGGTCGGTGACGGCGAGCGCGGTGAGCCCCAGCCGGGCGGCCTCCTCGGCCAGCTCCTCGGGGTGGCTGGCCCCGTCGAGGAAGCTGAAGTTGGAGTGCGCGTGCAGCTCCGCGTAGGGCACCGCGTCGTCCGGGCGGTCCAGCTCCGGCGGCCGGTAGTCCTGGCGCTTGCGGCTCCAGGCCGGGGAGTCGCCGCCGTCGGCGTCGACCGCGAGCGGGTCCACCACGTGCAGGTGCCGCTCGCCCCGGGGCCGCCCCTTCCCGGACCGCCCGTCGGGCCGCCCGGAGAGCACCTGCTCCAGCTCCGACCAGGGCATCTTCGGGTTGTGGAAGCTCACCGGCCGGCTCCCGAAGCCCGCGTCGAGATCCTGGCGGGTGGCGATCCCCGGCGGGGCCAGATTCCTCCAGGATCTGGTTCCACCCCCGCCGGGCGGCGGGTAACCGTTGGTTGACTACGAACTTGATGACGCGGATGAATCGCGGGAGCGGGAGCGGGAGCGGAAGCGGAAGCGGAAGCGGAGGGCGATCCGTTCACGTCATCAAGTTCGTAGCCTCCGACGGGTGGAAGCCGGGGCGGCACGTTGGCGTGCCGCGCGGCCGGAGCACGACCCCCGACCGGAGCACGGCGCGCGACCGGAGCACGGCCCGCGACCGAGGCACGGCCCGGGGCCAGGGCACGGCGCTCAGTCATAGATCGCTTCCACCAGCCACTGGCCGCCCTCGACCGCGAGCAGCAGGGCGGCCCCGTCGGCCAGGCAGACCTGGAACCGGGCCCGGCGGCGGGCCTCGGCCGGCGCCCACCAGCGCTCGTCCACCGGCCATGGGCCGGCCCAGCCGACGATCTCAGCCGGCTGGCCGGCGCCGACGGTCAGCCGCGCGGGCGCCGCGCTGACCGCCAGCCGGGCGCTGACCACGACTGGCTCGCCGGCGGCGTCGTGCACGGCGGCGAGCAGCGGAGTGGGCAGCACGACAGCTGGCGCGGGCGGCGGGATCCGCCCCGGCCACGGCGGCGCCGGTGCCGCCCCACCGCTCTTGGCCGGGCGGCCAGGCGGCGCCACCGCACCGGCCGCGGCCCGCCCGAGCAGACCGTCGTCGTTCCGGGCACCGCGGCGGCCGAGACGATCCT
>NZ_JBEZZJ010000026.1:0-85741 GCF_040639095.1 Micromonospora sp. NPDC023966
TCAAACGCTGCCTCAAGCGCTACATCGCCCGCGACCTCTACCGACGCCTCGAAGCCGCACCCCAGACACTTGACGCGGCATAGGAGCGTCCCCGCGCCACGCCCCGCTGCCGTTGATCATGAGGTTGACGGTGCGATATGTCCGTCCCGATGCCGCTAACCTCATGATCGACGAGGTTGGCGGGGTGGGGAGTGGGTGCGGTGGAGGAGCGGCGGCGGATCGGGGCTTACGGGGTGCTGCGGGACGGGCGTGGGCGGGTGTTGCTGGCGCGCGGGTCGGAGCGGTGTCCGTATCCGGGGGTCCGGCAGTTGCCCGGGGGTGTGATCGAGCATGCCGAGCATCCCGCCCGTGCAGTCGAGCGTGAGTTCGCCGAGGAGACCGGGCTGGCGGTCGCGGCGGGCGCGATCCGGGCCGCGGTCGCCGACGTGGCCGTCTTCCGGACCGACGGTGTCGCGGTGCACACCGACCGGCTGATCTTCGAGGTCGAGGCGCGCGGCGGTGAGCTGCGGCCGGAGCCGGCCGGCGGCAGCGACGAGCTGGGCTGGTTCACCCCGGGCGAGGCGGCGGCCGTGCCGCTGATGCCGTTCACCGCCGAACTGCTCGGGGTGCCGGTGTCGCCGCTGCCGGCGGACCTGCCCCGGGGGCTGCCGCCCGGGCCGGCCGCTCCGCCCACCGACCGGCGCCAGCGCTTCGCCGCGTACGGGCTGGTCACCGACCCGGCCGGCCGGGTGCTGCTCACCATGATCGCCGACGGCTACCCGGGCGCCGGGAGGTGGCACCTGCCCGGCGGCGGCACCGACCACGGCGAGCAGCCCGCCGCCGGCCTGCTCCGTGAGCTGGTCGAGGAGGCCGGGCAGCTCGGCCGTGTGGTCGACCTGCTGGCCGTGGACAACCTGCACAACCCGGCCGCGCTCGGCCCGGAGGGGCGCCCGCTGGACTGGCACGGCGTCCGGGTGATCTACCGGGTGCGGGTGGACGTCCCGACCGACGCGGTGGTGACCGAGCTCGCGGGGGGCTCCACGGCGCGGGCGGCCTGGTTCGCTCCCGACCAGGTCAGTGGCCTGCGGATGACCGACGTGGCGGCCCGGGCAACCGGACATCGGGGGAGGTGACGCCCACTCACCGAGCCACCATGGGTCGCCTCCGGTACAGTCGGCAGTGGGGATTGGGCGACGAAAAAGGGCGTTGAGGCCCGAGATGGGAATGACTGAGCGGTTCGCGCGGTTAAGAGAGTTATAAGTACCGCCGGCAGCTATCGCCAACCCCCTATCCCCTGTGCAATGGTGTACTCCGCAAATGGGCTGCCGGGCCCGAAAGGTCCGGCACGAGACAGCCGGACACCCGCCCGCGTGGCGGTCACCCGATCCGGTGATGGAGGAAACGTGCCGAGAGCCCCATGGCGCCGGCGTCGTACGACTGACAGTCCGCGCCCCGCAGGGCGTCGCTGGGCGGGCCGGTTGCGCCGCAGCAGCACGTTCGCCCGCCAGGTGCTGCTGGTCCGGGTGGGCCGCCGGGACGGCGCCGCCGTCACCGGGACCGACCTGGTCACTCCCGACCACCGCTGGTCCGACCGCCAGCGTCTCCGCTACGGCCGCTACGACGCCGACGTCGAGGCCGCGCGGTACGACGCCGAGGTCGAGGCCGTGATGCCGGTCAGCCCGGCGCTCGGCCCGATGGCGCCGGTCGACGAGGCGGCGATGTCGATCCCGCTGCTGCCGGGCGAGCGCACCGCCGCCCGCCGGGCGAAGTTCGCGCTGGTCAACGCCTGCACCCTGAGCAGCCTCATGCTCGGCATGCTGGCGATCTTCCTGGCCATGCAGAGCGAGGTCCGGGTCGCGGCGCTCTGCCTGATCGCCTGCGTCGCGTTCGACGGCCTCGACGGGGCGCTGGCCCGCAAGCTCAACGTGGCCAGCCCGTTCGGCGCGCAGATGGACTCGCTGGCCGACATGTGTTCGTTCGGCCTCGCCGCCCCGGTCGTGGTCTACGCCTCGCTGGCCGGCTCGGTGCCGCCGGCGGCCGCCGCGGTCGCCTGCGCCCTGGTCGCGGCCTGTGCCGCGATCCGGCTGGCCCGGTTCAACGTCTCACCCAAGGACGGCCGGTTCTTCTGCGGCGTGCCGACCACCATGGCGGCCGCCGTGCTGGCCCTGACCGTGGCGATCGGGCTGCCGGTCTCCGGCCTGGTCATGGTCGGCGGCGTGACGCTGCTCGCCTTCGCCATGGTGTCCAGCTTCCCCTACGCGAAGCTCGCCCGGCTGGTGAAGCTGCCGCCGTGGCTCTGGCTGGCCCCGGTGGTCGGCGCGCTGGTCGACATCCGGCTCACCTTCGCCCTCATCGTGGTGGGCTACCTGGTCAGCGGCCCGGTGCTCTGGCTGCGCCAGCGCCACACCGCCTGACCCGTACCACCGAAAAGGGGCGCCGCGAGAGCGGCGCCCCTTTTTCGTGTCTGCGGGATCAGCTCCAGCGGGCGATGACCGTCGACCCACCGACCACCTTGTCGCCCGGGCCGACCAGCGGCTCGGCGGCGTCGGCCGGCAGGTAGACGTCGGTGCGCGAGCCGAACCGGATCAGGCCGAAGCGCTCGCCCCGGGCCAGCAGCGCGCCGACCGGCGCCCGCTGCACGATCCGGCGGGCGATCAGCCCGGTCCGCTGCGCCACCACCACCGTGCCGTGGTCGGTGTCCAGCACCGTGTAGGCCGCCACGTTGTGCTCGGCGTCCGGCTTCATGGCGTTGACGAAGCCGCCGTCGGCGACGAAGTAGTCGACCACCTTGCCGGCCACCGGCGAGCGGTTGACGTGCACGTCCAGCACCGAAAGGAAGACGGCGATCCGCAGCCACTCGCCCTCGCCGAAGCGCTCGTCGTGCAGCCGCTGCACCGAGAGGACCTGGCCGTCGGCCGAGGCGACCACGGCCGACGGGTCCTCCGGCACGTCCCGCTCCGGGTCCCGGAAGAACGCGGCCACCGGGGCGGCGGCCAGAGCCGGCAGCAGCCAGAGCCGGGACTTCGGCCGGGCGGCCCGGGCCAGCGCGGCCAGGCCGAGGGTGATGCCGGCGGCGGCCACCCCGTTGGAGTCGATGTGCATGCCCCGGCTCACCGGCACGCTCGACGGTCGGTACGCCGGGGAGAGCGAGGCGGCCAGCGCGGCCGGCGCCGGGGTGAAGCGCAGGTGGTGGACGCGTACCGGCGGGGAGTTGCGCAGCACCAGGTCGGTGCGGACGCCGTGCAGCACCCCCTGCCGGTCCAGCTCGGCCCCGGCCCCCTCGGTCCGGAACAGGGGCGCGGTCACGCTCAGCACGGCGCCCTCGGCGAGGTACTTCGCCAGCCCGTCGACGGCGTTCCGGGCCTCCTCGGCGGTGCCGGTGAGCGGCTCGGCGGCCATCACCACCGCGGCGGCGTCCGCCTCGGCGAGGGTGTCGACCACGCGTACCCGGTCGGCGACCCAGCGGCCCTGGGTCGTCACGTGCTCGCGAAGCGCGGTGGCGGAGGCGCCCTCCGCCGGCACGACGGTGAGCCGGTCGCCGGGGAGCAGCGCCTCGATCGCCGCGGCCAGCACCGCGGACTGCGGGGTCGCGCCGACCAGCAGGCCGGCCTTCGCGTCGTTGCGCCGGGCGAACTCGCTCACGAGGGTACGGGCGGCGCGCTCGCCGACGCGGACCGCACCGGCGGGACCGGTGACGCGCACGGCGGGGGACTGGGTCATCTCGGACGGGCTCCTGACGAGGTAGACGGAAGGCGGCGGGACCACCCCGGGCGACCCGGCCGACCGGGAGCCCCGGCCGCGACCGGGGCATGGGCCGGCCGGCGGAGGCGAGATCTCCACCAGCCAGCATAGGCCGCGTCGTCGGCGCTCCGCACCGCCGCGGTCAGCCCGGTCCGTCCCCGCCGGTACGCGAACCGCCCCCCGGCCGGTCGGCCGTCTCGTCGACCGCCGGCAGTTCGCGGGTGGCCGGCCCGGCCAGTCCCTCCCGCTCCTGGGCGGCGGGAAGCTCGCGGGTCGCGGGCTCGGACCGTTCCGGAAGCGCCGGCTCGACCGGGGGCAGTTCGCGGGTGACCGGCTCGCCCGGCACCTCGGGCGACCAGTGTGGTTCCCCGTCGGACGGACGGTCCTCCCGCGCCGCGAGCGGCACGTCGGTCACCGCGTCCGTGGCCCACTCGTCCGCCTCCTCGCCGGCCGGTGTGGCACCGGTCGGCGTGCCCGTCTCGTAGGGCGCGGCGACAGTGGCCTCCGCCGGTTGCGACTCGGTGTGCCGGCCCGAGCGCAGCGCGCCGACCAACCCGAGCAGTCCGATGAGGATCAGGGCTCCGGCCAGGAACCAGCCCACCGGGGGCAGCGCCAGCCCGAGGATCCGGGCCAGCAGCCACCAGGCGGACAGCCCGAGGAAGGCCAGCCCGAAGGCGAACGACACGATGTCGGTGCGGTGAGCCTTCACCGGGTCACCTCCAGGTTTCCGGCGTTCACGTGGACCAGCAGGCGTAGCGTGCCACCGCCGCGGCCGTCCGGTCCGAGGTCGGTGTTCTCCCACTGGCGGCCGTCCAACCCGCCGGTCCGCCGGCCGAAGACGCTGGCGTCACCGGCGTTCACGTCGGCCACCGTGGTGACGTCGACGTTCGGCGGCACGACCACCGTCGCCTTGCCGAAGTTGACCTCGACGGTCACCTGGGCGTCCTTCTTATCGAAGTCGACCCCGCGCAGGTCGAGCACGGCGTCGCCGAAGTTGTTCTCGTAGCGGTCGGCCAGGTCGCGGTAGTCGACGGGGGCCCAGGTGACGTTGCCGTCGATGCCGCGGATCCGGTCGTAGGACTCGGCGACCGTGGCGATGCCCAGCGCCGCCGCGGTCACCAGACCGAGTGCGATCAGCCAGCGGGCCCGGCCGAACCAGGTGCCCACCAGCAGCCCGAGCCCGATGGTGGCCAGCACCGCGGCGAAGTAGCCGGCCGCGCCGACCGGGAAGACGTCGAGCAGGTCGAGCATCGCCACCACGCCCAGCGCCAGGAAGATCAGCGAGAAGGTGACCGCGCCGAGCGCGGAGCGTTCCTTCGGTCGCTTCGGCGGCCGGGCCGGGCGGGCCGGCGGCGGCGGAGGGGGCGGCGTCGACCCGGCGTACGGGCCGTGCGGGGCGAACGGCGGCCGGTAGCCCCCCGGTGGCAGCGGCGCGCCCACCGGGGCGGGCGGCGGCACGGCGGCGGGCTCGCCGAGCGGTTGGCCGGTGGTCGGCGCGGCGGACCAGGCCGGCGCCGCCTCGGTGACCGGCCACGCCTCGCCGGCCCGGCTGCCCGGGACGGCCGGCGGCCGCGCCAGGGTGGGCTCCGGTTCAGACCAGGCGGGCCGGGCGGCGGCGGCCGCCGGCCAGCCGCCGGCGGAGACCGGCGCGGGCGGATAGCCCGGCTCGGGCCGAGCGGCCGGCGGCTCGCCGGACCACGGCGCGGGCTCGGTCGCCGCGCCGGACCAGGTGGCCGCCGGGACCGGCCCGGCGGCGGCCGGCACGTCGGTGGCGGGTGCGGCGGCCGGCGGCGCGGGCCAGGCCACCGGGGGCACCGGACCGGGCGGCGGGCCGGGGGGCGCGCCGGGCGCCGCCAGCCGGGGCGCCGGGCCGCGCTGGTCGCGGTTGAGCAGCAGCGCGCCGCCGATCAGGATCACCGCGCCGAGCAGGATCGCCCGGAACCCGTTGGTGACGACGTAGCCGAAGCCGACCGCGACCACGATGCTGAGCACGATCACGGTGATCGGGGACATGCTGGACCGACCGCGGCCGAGCATCGACTCCACCGGCGAGGCGGTGTCCCCCTCGCCGGGGATGATCAGCCACGCGGTGACGTAGACGAGGATGCCGATGCCGCCGAAGAAGCCCAGCACGGCCAGGAGCACCCGCCACAGCACGGGGTCGGTGTTGGTGGCCCGGCCGATCGCCGCGCAGACGCCGGCCAGGTAGCGGCCCTCCCGGGGGCGGACCAGCCCGTACCGGGAGGTGAAGCCGGCGCCGCCGGGCGGTGGGCCGTACCCGGTGGGTGGCGGGTCGGCGAAGGGTGGCGGGGCGGACCCGGCCGGCGGGGGCGCCGTGGCGTCGGCGGCGGTGGGCGCCGGCCCCGGCGGGGGTGGCGGTGGCCCGTCCTGTGCTGCCGCCCCGGGGCGGGGCGGACGGGCAGCGTCCTCGGTCATGCCTCCGATCCTGCTGCCCCGGCCGCCCGAGCGTCCTCAGGACCCGACCCTGACCCCACCCTGAGATCCCGGGGCCGCGAATGTCCGGGGCGTCCCCGTGGTCCGGGGCGGTCCGGCCGTGTGACGATCGGGACGTCGGCCGCCGCCGGCACGCCGTCCCCGACCCGGGAGCCTCCGATCAGCAGCACCGTCACCCCGCACCCCCCGCGCCTCTACCGGGCCACCGAGCACCGGCTGGCCGCGGGGGTGGCCGCCGGCATCGCCGAACACCTGGGCATCTCGGTGCTCCGGGTCCGGGTGGCCTTCATGGTGCTGCTCGGGCTGAGCGGTCTGGGGCTGCTGCTCTACGCCGCCTTCTGGGCGGTGGTCCCACCGCGGCCCGGCGACACCGCCGTCCCGCCCCGCCGCGACCTCACCCAGCTGCTGCCCTTCGTGGCGATCGGGCTGGGCGTGCTGCTGCTCCAGGTGGTCGCCTTCGACTCGGTCGGCGCGGCCGGCACCGCCGGCTGGCTGGTCGCCATCATCGCGGTCGGCGCCGGGGTGATCTGGCACCAGTCCGCGCCGGAGCGCCGCCGGCAGTGGGGCGGCTCGATGGCGGTGCCCTGGCTCGGCGTGGTGGTGGAGGAGAGCGACCGGCGCGCGTTCGTGCTCCGCTTCATCGGCGGCGGGGTGCTCGTCGCGGTCGGCATCATCGGCGTGGCGGCGGTCTACTCGCCGGCGCAGAACTTCGACGCGGTGCTCAACGGCATCATCTTCGCGCTGGTCGGGCTGGCCGGTGTGGGCGTGGTGACCGGCCCGGTGCTCTGGCGCACGTGGAACCAGCTCCGCTCGGAACGCGAGGGGCGGATCCGCGAGCAGGAGCGGGCCGAGCTGGCCGCCATGGTGCACGACCAGGTGCTGCACACCCTCGCCCTGATCCAGCGCAACGCCACCGACGTCAAGACGGTGCAGCGGCTGGCCCGGGGCCAGGAGCGCTCGCTGCGGAACTGGCTCTACAAGCCGACCGCCTCGCCGACCGAGCGCTTCGCGGCCGCCCTGGAGCAGGCCGCCGCCGAGGTGGAGGACACCTTCGCGATCACCGTCGAGGCGGTGGTGGTCGGCGACCGGGAGACCGACGAGCGGGTCGGCGCGATGGTCGCCGCGGCCCGGGAGGCCCTGGTCAACGCGGCCCGGCACGCCGAGGTACGCACCGTCTCGCTCTATGCCGAGGTGGAGCCGGAACAGGTGAGCGTCTTCGTCCGGGACCGGGGCAAGGGATTCGACCCGGATACCGTGGAGGATCACCGGCACGGCGTCCGGGGTTCGATCATCGGACGGATGAAGCGGCACGGTGGCCGGGCGGAGATCCGCTCCGAGCCGGGGGAGGGGACCGAGGTCCGGCTGATCCTGCCGATCAGCGGCTCCGGCTCCACGGCGGAAAGGGACAGATGATCATGGTCGAGCAGGAGCCGGTCGAGGGCGCGGCGCCCCGGGGCGGGCGGTTGCGGGTGTTCCTCGTCGACGACCACGCGATGTTCCGGGCCGGCGTCCGCGCCGAGCTGGGCGGGCGCGTCGAGGTGGTGGGCGAGGCCAGCACGGTGGCGGAGGCGGTCAGCCGGATCGCGGCCATGCAGCCGGACGTGGTGCTGCTGGACGTGCACATGCCCGACGGCGGCGGCCGCGCGGTGCTGGAGGCGATGCGGCGTACCCACCCGCAGGTGCGGTTCCTGGCGCTGAGCGTGTCCGACGCCGCCGAGGACGTGATCGGGCTGATCCGGGCGGGCGCCCGGGGCTATGTCACGAAGACCATCTCGCCGGAGGAGCTGACCGACGCGATCCGGCGAGTGGCCGACGGCGACGCGGTGTTCAGCCCGCGGCTGGCCGGCTTCGTGCTGGACGCCTTCGCGGCCCGGCCGGACGCGCCGGTGGCCGACCCCGAGCTGGACCAGCTCACCAACCGGGAGCGCGAGGTGCTCCGGCTGCTCGCCCGGGGGTACGCGTACAAGGAGATCGCGCGGGAGCTGTACATCTCGATCAAGACGGTCGAGACGCACGTCTCCAACGTGCTGCGCAAGCTCCAGATGTCCAACCGGTACGAGCTGTCCCGCTGGGCCGCCGACCGCCGGCTGGTCTGACCGCCCCGGGTGGGCCGGCCCGGGGCGTCACTCCGTGCGCAGCACGGTGAACGCCTCGGCCAGCCGGCCGGCCGGGAGGCCGGCGTTGTCGGCCATCGTGGTGAGCCGGTCCCGGACCCAGGTCGGCACGTCCAGGTGGGCGGTCTGCGACCGGTGCGCCGCCATCGCGGCGACCTTGCGGTCGACCTGGTCGGTCACGTCGACGACGTGGTCCGGGCCGGGCCCGCCGAAGTACCAGATCTCCCGGACCACCCACGGCTCCAGCCCCTCGTCGAGCAGTTCCGGGAAGGCGAAGCGGTTGCGCGAGTCGGGGTAGACGGCGCAGGTGGCGGCCTCGCCGACGGCCAGGTGGTCGGGGTGGCTCGGGCCCGCCAGGTGCTCCCAGCGGCGCAGCGGCGAGCTGGTCAGCACCCGGTCCGGCCGGAACCGGCGGATGGCGGCGCTGATCTGCCGGCGCAGCGTCAGGCTGGGGCTGAGGATGCCGTCGGTGTGGCCGTCCAGGAAGTCGACCCGGCGCACGCCGACCGCGTCGGCCGCGGCCCGCTGCTCCGCCTCGCGCCGGGCCGGCATCTCCTCCCGCGGCGTGTCGTCGAAGCCGCCGGAGTCTCCCCGGGTGGCGATGAGGTAGGCCACCTCGATACCCTCATCCACCCAGCGGGCTATGGTGCCCGCACAGCCGAAGTCGACATCATCCGGATGGGCAAAAACTGCGAGGGCTCGGCGGACGTCGGTAAGCACCGGAGCGGACGCGGGGAAGCTCACGGCGCTGAGCCTACGCGGGTGGTCTGGCCCCGTGTGGTCGTGTCTTACCTGTTCAGAGTGGCACGACACGGGTGTTTCATGATCTTTTCTCAAGTATCGGCAACGTGGCAAGCAACTAACGGCTTGATAACGGCACCTTCACGCAAAGGGCTGGTGGGTGTCACAGTGGCAACACCTCACCCCCCGGTGTGAGGCACCCCGTCGGGCCCGCCGACCACGTGACGCCGCCCCCATGCGCCGGTGCGTGGCCGATGACCCTGCGCGGTGTCTTCGTCGAAGGGTGTGGCGCCCGGCGGATCGGTCCCCCAGGGGGTGTCCCGATTTCCTTCGCGGTAATCCGGCGGCCTGTGGTTCGGGTCGTCGGTGGTGTCACCCCCCAAACGTGCGTGAAACTCACGACGGAACCAGGTTAGAAAGAGGAGGCCCCTCGGAATGAGAGTCTCGAAGCGGGCGAGCGGCGCGCTCGCGGTGGGCGCGGCATTCGCGCTCATCGCGTCCGGCTGCTCCAGCGGCAACGACGACGGTGGCGACGCCAGCGCCAGCAAGGACGGCGCGATCGTCATCGACGGCACCCAGCCGGAGAACCCCCTGGTTCCGGCGAACACCACCGAGACCGGCGGCGGCAAGATCGTCGACTGGCTGTGGAGCGGCCTGGTCGAGTACCCCAACAACGGTGGGGCGCCGCAGAACCTGCTGGCGGAGTCGATCGAGACGAGCGACTCGAAGGTCTTCAAGATCAAGATCAAGCAGAACACCAAGTTCCACGACGGCACCACCGTCAAGGCCGAGAGCTTCGTCAAGGCCTGGAACTGGGCGGCGTACGGCCCGAACGGCGCGCAGAACGCCTCCTTCTTCGCCGACATCCAGGGCTTCGGTGACACCTACACCGAGGACCCGGACGGCCCGGACGGCCCGAAGAAGGCCCCGGAGCCGAAGGCCAAGGAGATGTCCGGCCTCAAGGTCATCGACGACTGGAACTTCGAGGTCACGCTCTCCGCGCCGACCGCCGTGTTCCCGACCAAGCTGGGCTACAGCGCCTTCATGCCGCTGCCCGACGCCTTCTTCGCCACCACTGCGGCGGAGTTCGGCAAGAAGCCGATCGGTAACGGCCCGGTCAAGCTCGTCTCCTGGCAGGACGACGTCGAGCTGAAGCTCACCCGCTTCGACGACTACAGCCTGCGCGACAAGATGAAGATCAAGGACGTCACCGTCAAGATCTACCAGGACGACACGGCGGCCTACAACGACCTGCTCGCCGGCAACCTGGACTTCCAGCAGCAGGTCCCGGTCTCCTCGCTGGCCGGTGACAAGTGGAAGACCGACCTGGGCGAGCGGGCGATCCAGACGACGATCCCGTCGTCCGGCATCATCGCCTTCCCGATCTACGACAAGCGGTTCCAGAACAAGGACCTGCGTCGCGCCATCTCCCTGTCGATCAACCGGCAGGAGGTCACCGACAAGATCTTCTTCGGTAACCGCAAGCCGGCCGACAGCTGGGCCAACCCGCTGACCCCGGGCGCCGAGCCGGGCAACTGCACCGCCTGCAAGTTCGACCCGGTCGAGGCCAAGCGGCTGCTCCAGCAGGCCGGTGGCTTCCAGGGCAAGCTGACCCTGTCGTACAACGCGGACGCCAGCCACAAGGAGTGGATGGAGGCCGTCGCCCAGCAGATCAAGACCAACCTGGGCATCGACGCCGTCGCCGTGGGCGTGCCGACCTTCGCGGTCTTCCGGGCGAACATCAACGCCTACAAGATGACCGGCATGTACCGCGCCGGCTGGCAGCAGGACTACCCGGACGTGGAGAACTGGATCAACCCGCTCTACGTGACCGGCGGTTCCTCGAACGACGGCAAGTACAGCAACCCGCAGGTGGACGCCCTCGCCAAGGAGGCCTCGTCGGCCCCCAGCATCGAGGAGGCCCACAAGAAGTTCGCTGAGGCCGTCAAGCTGATCGACCAGGACGTGCCCACGGTTCCGGTCTACTTCAGTGGCGAGCAGTCCGGCCACTCGGAGAAGATCAAGAAGCTGGAGCTGAGCAACGTCGGCGAGCTCGACATCACCTCGGTCGAGCTCTGATCCGAACGGTCTGACCCCGGGTCGGGCTCGCCTACCGGTGAGCCCGACCCGGGGCCGTTCCGCGAGGGGGTGTACAACGAATCCCTCGCACGTTTGTCACGACGCGTGTCGGCCGCCCGGCGCGCCCCCTGTCAGGAGGACCACCCCATGGGCCGTTATCTCTTGAGACGGCTGCTGCAACTCGTGCCGGTGTTCATCGGCACGACGTTCCTGATCTACTGGCTCGTCTGGTCGGTGCCCGGCGACCCCTTCGCCGGCAAGTGCGGTGACCGTGGTTGCCCTCCGAACTACCGGGCCATGATGACCGAGAAGTACCATCTCGACGATTCGATCTGGGTGCAGTACGCCAGCTACATGAAGAACCTTTTCCAGGGCGACTTCGGTATCACGTTCGGCGGTCGCGAGATCAGCGACATCATCGCCACCTCGTACCCGAACACCCTGAAGCTGGCGGTGGTCGCGCTCGCCATCGAGGCCATCATCGGTCTCGGCGCGGGCGTGCTGACCGGTCTCCGGCGCAACGGCTTCCTGGACAACCTGGTCCTCGTCTCGTCGCTGTTCCTGATCGCGCTGCCGGTCTTCGTCATCGGCTTCGTGCTCCAGTGGTTCCTCGGGGTCAAGTGGGGCATCATCACCCCGACCGTCTCCAACGAGATGCGGTTCAGCGAGCTGCTCGTGCCGGGCTTCGTGCTGGGCAGCGCCTCGTCGGCGTACATCGCGCGAGTGGCGCGGACCAGCATCGCGGAGAACCGCCGCGCCGACTACGTCCGCACCGCCATCGCGAAGGGCCTCCCCATGCGCCGGGTGGTCGGCGTGCACCTGCTCCGCAACTCGCTGATCCCGGTGGTCACCCTGCTCGGCACCGACCTCGGTGCCCTGATGGGCGGCGCCATCATCACCGAGGGCATCTTCGGCATCAACGGCATCGGCCGCCAGGTGCTGCGGGCGATTGTCACGAAGGAGAGCGCTACCGTTGTCGGCATCGTGGTGGTGCTGGTGGTCGTCTATCTCGTGATGAACCTGCTGGTCGACCTGCTCTACGCCGCCCTGGACCCGAGGATCCGCTATGAGTGACCCGAGTACCGCGTCGATCGTCTCGACGCCGCCCGCGACCATGCCGACCGAGGCCGGCTCCGGCGCGCCCGTCAACGCCGGCCTGCCCGAGAACGCGCAGAAGCAGCAGAAGCCGCGCGGCCTGCTCGGCGACGCCTGGCGTGACCTGCGCCGCAAGCCGCTGTTCTGGATCTCGGCGAGCTTCATCCTGCTGTTCATCGTCATGGCCGCGTTCCCGCAGCTGTTCACCTCCGACGACCCGGTCAACGGCGCGCTGTCGCGCAGCCGGGTCGACCCGTCGGCCGACGCCTGGTTCGGCTACGACGTGCAGGGCCGGGACGTCTACGCCCGGACCATCTACGGTGCCCGGGCCTCCATCGTGGTGGCGCTGCTCTCCGTGATCGGCACCCTGCTGATCGGCGGCGCGATGGGCATCATCGCCGGCTACCGGGGCGGCTGGGTGGACGCGCTGCTCTCCCGGATCGCGGACATCTTCTTCGGCCTGCCGTTCGTGCTCGGCTCGATCGTCATCCTCACCACGTTCAACGGCTCGGGCACGGACAACAACGAGTGGCAGATCATGGGGCTGGTCATCATGTCCCTGACCGTGCTGAGCTGGCCGGTCGTGATGCGGCTGATGCGCTCCTCGGTGCTCGCCACCAAGGAGGCCGACTACATCGTGGCGGCGCGCGCGCTCGGCGCCGGCACCGGCCGGATCATCCTCAAGCACCTGCTGCCGAACTGCCTGGCCCCGCTGCTGGTCTACGGCACGATCATGGTCGGCTCCTTCATCGGCGCGGAGGCCACGCTGTCCTTCCTGGGCATCGGCCTGAAGAGCCCGGTCGTCTCCTGGGGCATCATGATCAGCGAGGCCCAGAACTACATCCGGGTCTCGCCGTTCCTCCTGTTCTTCCCCGCCGCGTTCCTCGTCGCCGCCGTGCTGAGCTTCGTGATGCTCGGCGAGGCGGTCCGCGAGGCCCTCGACCCGAAGCTCCGATAGGGGAACTGAGTTGTCCGACATTCTCGTGTCCGAGCAGTCCGCGCCGGGCACCGACGGATCCGGTCGCCCCTCGGGCCGCCTGCTCGAGGTCGACGACCTGCGGGTGGAGTTCCGCACCCGTGACGGTGTCGCCAAGGTCATCAACGGGGTGACGTACCACGTCGACGCGGGGGAGACCCTCGCCGTGCTCGGCGAGTCCGGCTCCGGCAAGAGCGTCACCGCGCAGACCATCATGGGCATCCTCGACACCCCGCCCGGCTTCGTCACCGGGGGCCAGGTCCGCTTCCACGGCAAGGACATGCTCAAGATGTCCGCCGAGCAACGGCGCCGGATCCGGGGTGAAGGCATTGCGATGATCTTCCAGGACTCGCTCTCCGCCCTCAACCCGGTTTTCACCGTCGGCTTCCAGATCGCGGAGCAGTTCCGCGTCCGGCGCGGCATGAGCCGTGCGGACGCCAAGAAGCGCGCGATCGAGATGCTCGACCAGGTGAAGATCCCGAACGCCAAGGGCCGGTACAGCAACTACCCGCACCAGTTCTCGGGTGGTATGCGGCAGCGCGCCATGATCGCCATGTCGCTGGCGCTCGACCCCGAGGTGCTGATCGCCGACGAGCCGACCACCGCGCTGGACGTGACCGTGCAGGCCCAGATCATGGACCTGCTCGGCGAGCTCCAGCGGGAACGGCGGATGGGCATGATCCTGATCACCCACGACCTCGGCGTCGTCGCCGACGTCGCGGACCGGATCGCGGTCATGTACGCCGGCCGGATCGTCGAGGAAGCCGACGTGTACGACCTGTACGCCAAGCCGGCGCACCCGTACACCCTCGGCCTGCTCGACTCGATCCCGCGGATGGACGAGAAGGGGCAGGAGCTCCGCACCATCAAGGGCCTCCCGCCGAACCTGATGAACATCCCGCCGGGCTGCGCGTTCAACCCGCGCTGCCCGATGGCGCAGCCGGTGTGCCGGGAGAAGGTGCCCCCGCTGCTGCAGTTGGGCCGGGGCCGGGCCAGCGCCTGCCACTTCGCCGAGGAGCTCGTGAACCGTGACTGAGAACATCATCGAGGTCCGTGACCTGGTCAAGCACTACCCCGTGACCCGGGGTGTGGTGTTCAAGAAGACCATCGGCCACGTCAAGGCGGTCGACGGCGTCTCCTTCGACCTGAAGGCCGGCGAGACCCTCGGCGTGGTCGGCGAGTCCGGCTGCGGCAAGTCGACGCTGGCCCGGGTGCTGATGAACCTGGAGAAGCCGACCGCGGGCCAGGTGCTCTACAAGGGCCAGGACATCTCCAAGCTCTCCGGCGGGGCACTGCGGCGCCTGCGCCGGCAGATCCAGCTGGTGATGCAGGACCCGTACACCTCGCTGAACCCGCGTATGACGGTCGGTGACCTGATCGGCGAGCCGTTCGAGATCCACCCCGAGGTGGCTCCGCGGCGGTCCCGCCGGGACAAGGTCAAGGAACTGCTCGACCTGGTCGGCCTCAACCCGGAGCACATCAACCGGTACCCGCACCAGTTCTCCGGCGGCCAGCGGCAGCGCATCGGCATCGCCCGGGCGCTGGCCCTGCGGCCCGAGGTCATCGTCTGCGACGAGCCGGTGTCGGCCCTGGACGTGTCGATCCAGGCGCAGGTGATGAACCTGCTGGAGAAGCTCCAGGCCGAGTTCGGCCTCTCGTACGTCTTCATCGCCCACGACCTGTCGGTCGTGCGCCACCTCTCCGACCGGGTCGCCGTGATGTACCTGGGCAAGATGGTGGAGGTCGGCACCGAGGACGAGATCTACGAGCGGCCGACCCACCCGTACACCCAGGCGCTGCTGTCGGCGGTGCCGGTGCCGGACCCGACCGTGCGGGAGAGCAAGGCGATCATCCGGCTCCAGGGTGACGTCCCCTCGCCGGTCAGCCCGCCCTCGGGCTGCCGGTTCCGCACCCGCTGCTGGAAGGCGCAGGACGTCTGTGCCCAGGAGGTGCCGCTGCTCCAGATCCGGCCGGGCTCGGACCACCCGAGCGCCTGCCACTTCGCGGAGAAGCGGGAGATCGTCACCACCCACGAGGCGGCCTGATCCACCCCGGACCGCCTGCCGGCGTCAGCCCGACGCCGGCAGGCGGTTCGTCGTATCCGGGGGTCCGTGCCGCCGCCGTGCTCCCGGGCCGCGGGCACCCCTCACAGCGGTCCGCGGCCGGCGCGCAGCAGCAGGAGTGCGAGCTGGGTGCCGTCCGCGCCGAGCGCCTTGCGGAACCGCTCCAGGATCTCCCGCTCCCGGGAGAGCACCAGCCGGGTGCCGCCGGAGGCCATCCGGGTGGCCCCGACCTCCTGGGAGAGCGCGGCCCGCTCCTGCCAGAGCGCGATGATGGTGCGGTCGATCTCGTCGATCCGCTGCCGGATCTCGCTGATCCGCTCGGCCGCCGCCGAGTCGTCGGTGCCGGTCCGGGCTGCCGCGGCCCCGGTCGGGTCGCCGCCGGCCGGCCGGTCGTGCCGCGCCGGGCCGCCGCTGGACTCCACCACGTCAGTCATCATCGTCGTACCCCTCGGGGTCTCGTGCCCGGTACCCGGATCCCGGGACGGAAAAGCCCCGGGCTCCAGGAGCCCGGGGCTTTTCGTAGGTCTGTGATCAGGCGCGACCCACGGCTGCCGGACTCCCGGTGCCGTAGTAAAAGTAGAAGCGCTGACCGAACACGCCGTCGAGTATGCCGACCCGCGGGCCGGGCGCGCAAGGAAACCCGCCAACAGGTGGGACGTGACGCCTTTGCCTCGTCCGGGCCGCGTGGTCGGGAAGTGTCCGGCCGTCGGCATAGACTCGCCGTGCGATGCATCCTCTCTTCGACATTCCCGCGTCCCCGCCCACGCCGGAGCCCGGGGCGAACCCGCCGCGGCGGCCCGGGGCCCACGACGACTCCGGCTCGGCCGGCGGCCACAATTCGGCCTCCGCGCCGCTGGGCGGCGCTCCGGACCGCTCGAAGGCCGGTCCGTCGGCGCGCCGCGACCTGAGGCCGTCGGCCCGGCCGGACCCACAGGCCCTCCTCGCCGGCCTGAACGGTCCCCAGCGGGACGCGGTCACCCACGCCGGTTCCCCGCTGCTCATCGTGGCCGGCGCCGGCTCCGGCAAGACCCGGGTGCTGACCAACCGGATCGCCTACCTGCTCGCGGCGCGGGACGTGCACCCCGGCGAGATCATCGCGATCACCTTCACCAACAAGGCCGCCGGCGAGATGAAGGAGCGGGTGGCCGCCCTGGTCGGGCCGCGCGCCCGGTTGATGTGGGTGTCGACCTTCCACTCGGCCTGCGTCCGGATCCTGCGCGCCGAGCACGAGCACGTCGGCCTCAAGTCGACCTTCTCGATCTACGACGCCGACGACTCCCGCCGGCTGATGCAGCTGGTCGCCCGGGAGCTGGACCTGGACCCGAAGCGCTACCCGGCGCGCGGCCTGGCCGCGCAGGTCTCCAACCTGAAGAACGAGCTGGTCGACCCGGAGGAGTTCGCCGGCCGGGCCAAGGGCCCCAACGAGCGGGCGCTGGCCGAGGCGTACACGCTCTACCAGCGGCGGCTGGGCGAGGCGCACGCGCTGGACTTCGACGACCTGATCATGACGACGGTGCACCTGCTCCAGTCGCACCCGCACGTCGCGGAGAGCTACCGGCGGCGGTTCCGGCACGTGCTGGTCGACGAGTACCAGGACACCAACCACGCCCAGTACGTGCTGATCAAGGAGCTGGTCTCCGGCACGGAGGGCGTCCCGCCGGCCGAGCTCTGCGTGGTCGGTGACGCCGACCAGTCGATCTACGCGTTCCGCGGCGCCACCATCCGCAACATCCTGGAGTTCGAGCGCGACTTCACCGACGCCCGGACGATCCTGCTGGAGCAGAACTACCGCTCCACCCAGACCATCCTCAACGCCGCCAACGCGGTGATCGACCGGAACACCTCCCGCAAGCCCAAGCGGCTGTGGAGCGACGCCGGCGCCGGCGAGCAGATCGTCGGCTACGTGGCCGACACCGAGCACGCCGAGGCCGACTGGGTGGCCCGGGAGATCGACCGGCTGGTCGACGCGGGCGACACCCGCCCGGCCGACGTGGCCGTCTTCTATCGCACCAACGCCATGTCCCGGGTCTTCGAGGAGGTGTTCATCCGGGTCGGCCTGCCCTACAAGGTGGTCGGCGGGGTGCGCTTCTACGAGCGCAAGGAGGTCCGCGACGCGCTGGCCTACCTGCGCGCCGTGGTCAACGACGACGACACGGTCAGCCTGCGCCGGATCCTTAACACCCCGCGCCGGGGCATCGGCGAGCGGGCCGAGGCGTGCGTCGAGGCGCTGGCCGCCCGCGACCGCATCTCCTTCGGCGCGGCGCTGCGCCGGGCCAAGGACGCCCCGGGGATCTCCACCCGGGCGGCCAACGGCATCGCCGAGTTCGTCGCGCTGCTCGACGAGGCGCGCGAACTGGCCGCCACCGGCACCCCGGAGGAGGTGCTGGAGGCCCTGCTGACCCGCTCGGGCTACCTGGCCGAGCTGGAGGAGAGCCTCGACCCGCAGGACGCCGGCCGGGTCGACAACCTCCAGGAACTGGTCAGCGTCGCCCGGGAGTACACCGAGCGGATCGAGGCGCTCGGCGAGGAGGACGAGCGGGCCACCCTGGCCGGCTTCCTGGAGCAGGTGGCGCTGGTCGCCGACGCCGACCAGATCCCCGCCGACGACCCGGACCACCAGGGCGTGGTGACCCTCATGACGCTGCACACCGCCAAGGGGCTGGAGTTCCCGGTCGTGTTCCTGAGCGGCCTGGAGGACGGCGTCTTCCCCCACCTGCGCTCGCTGGGCGACACCCGCGAGCTGGAGGAGGAGCGGCGGCTGGCGTACGTGGGCATCACCCGCGCCCGGCAGCGCCTCTACCTGTCCCGGGCGGTCACCCGCTCGGCCTGGGGCGCGCCGGCCTACAACCCGCCGTCACGCTTCCTGGAGGAGCTGCCCACCGAGCTGGTCCGCTGGGAGCGCACCGAGGGGTCCTACACCTCGTGGGCCGGTGGGGGCGGCGGCGGCGTCGGCGGCCGGGCGGATCGGGTGCCCGGCGGGCGGGGCAACTTCACCGGGGGCACGCCGAAGGCGACCCAGCTCGCCAACCGGCTCGGGGTGGACGCCAGCCGGCTGGCCACCGCGAGCGAGCTGAAGCAGGCGCCCAAGGTCTCCGTGGGCGACCGGGTCAACCACCAGCGCTACGGCCTCGGCCGGGTGCTGGCGGTGGAGGGGCACGGCCCGGGCGCCCGGGCGCAGATCGACTTCGGCGACCAGACCATGTGGCTAGTCCTCCGGCACGCCCCGATCGACAAGCTCTGAGTTGAGTGAGGCCCGGCCCGGCGAGTGCCGGACCGGGCCCCTCCCTCGTGCCGTGGCCGTCAGCAGGCCACGTCGATGCCCCGGGCACGCAGGAACGGCGCCGGGTCGATCTGGTTCCACATGGCGCCCTTGTGCACCTCGAAGTGCAGGTGCGGGCCCGTGGAGTCGCCGGTGGAGCCCTCGTACCCGATGACCTGGCCGGCCTTCACCTTGTCGCCGACGCTGACGATCAGCCGGCTCTGGTGGGCGTAGTGGGTCAGGTAGCCGTTGCCGTGGTCGACGAAGACCGAGTTGCCGTAGCCGTCGCCGGCGTCGCCGGCCTTCACCACGGTGCCCGCCGCGGCGGCGTGGATCGGCGTGCCCGCCGGCATGGCGAAGTCGATGCCGGCGTGCAGGACGCCCCACCGCTGCCCGAAGCAGGAGGTGATCTCGGCGCCCCTCATCGGGATGACCCAGGCCGGCTTCGGCTTCGCGGTCTTCTTCGGCTTCGGCTTGGCCGGGGCGGTCCTCGTCGGCTTCGGGCTGGCGGCGCTGGGGCTCGGCGACGCGGTGACCGAGGGGGTGGCCGGGGCGGTCGACTCGCGGGCCGACCGGTCCGCGCGTGCGGCCGCCTCAGCGCGCGCCTGGGCGTCGAAGTCGACCGCGGCGGGGGTGGGGGCACCGTGGTCGACGGTGGCGACGGAGACGCCGCCGACACCGAGGCCGAGCAGCGCCACCGCGCCGACGACGGAAAATGCGGTACGCCGGACCGGGCGCTGGCGC
Organism: Micromonospora sp. NPDC023966; assembly: GCF_040639095.1. Classification (NCBI taxonomy): domain Bacteria; kingdom Bacillati; phylum Actinomycetota; class Actinomycetes; order Micromonosporales; family Micromonosporaceae; genus Micromonospora; species Micromonospora sp. NPDC023966. The sequence continues at coordinate 19,246 of NZ_JBEZZJ010000026.1, forward strand.
CGGTGCCGGGTGGGAGCAATGTCCGGGGTGTTCTCGTTCTGGATGGAGCTGTCTTCCTGCACGGAAACCTTCATCAGTCGAGGGGCACGTGACCTCGAAATACTGGTGTCGGCCGGGGCCGCGCCGGGTACGGGGTTCGGGAGGACCGGCGAGGCGGGTGACGCCAGCTGCCCGGGTTTCCGCCGGGCTGGGCGGTTTGCTGTGGAAAAGGATCATGCAAGGCTGTGGCGCCGCCCACATTCGCGGCTGTGACCCAGCAGACTTTGCCGCAGACAAAACCGCCCGGATCGACTGATCCGGGCGGTCAACGGGCGATACGCAGCGTCAGGACGCGGCTACCTCGCTGTAGAACGCCTCGACTTCGAGCTGAATGTCCACTCCGCGGTCCTCGAGCCACGGCACCGGGTCCAGCGGCTGGCCATTGACATGGATCTCCAGGTGCAGGTGCGAACCGTAGGAGTGGCCGGTGTTGCCGACCAGGCCGAGCTGGTCGCCCGCCTTCACCTGCTGGCCCTCCTTGACGGTCACCGCCGAGGAGTGGCCGTAGATGGCCTCGCTGCCGTCCGGGTGCTTGACGATCACCGCGTAGCCGTAGCCGCCGAACCAGCCGGCCTTGGTGACCTGGCCGTCGTGGATCGCCTGGTAGGGCGTGCCCTCCGGGGCGACGAGGTCAATGCCGGTGTGCAGCTTGCCCCAGCGCATGCCGTAGGGCGACTGGAAGTCGTAGCCGTGCAGCGGGAGCAGCCAGGTGTCCTGCTCGGCGGCGGTCTTGCCGGTGCGGTCGTCACGGGTGGCGCGGTCCGCGCTGTCGACCCGGGCCGCGGCGTCCTGGCTGGTGATCGAGGCCTGCTTGAGCTCGTCGAGGACCGACGGGCTGACGCTCTTGGCGTCGGGGAGGGCGTTCGCGCCGAGGGCGACGAGGCCGGCGCCCACGAAGGCGGTGGTCACGACCGCGGCGTAGCGGCTCCGCGGGGGGGTGGGTACGCGGCGGCGGCCGCGATATCTATCGGGCTCAGACGACAGGCGCTGGCGCACGCACACCCTCCGTTGTCGGGGATCCGATGCGACTCCGGACCGTTCGGTGAAGCTCCGTCGAACCTCCGGTGTCGCGTCGTCACCCGTCCGTGGACCTGATGACAACCGTGGACACGTTAGCCAACCGCCACTCCAGTCACAAGCCGAAGCGCCGAATTGGCGTTTCGTTCTGTCCGTTTCCATCCGCTCTTGTCATAGCTCGTGCCGCCGCTCGGATGGCCCGGCAACTGCCCGTTCGTCGCGGACAGTGACCGATCGGCGGAGGTGTCCGGCTTCCCGCGCGCCGGGCGGGGCGGTAAGGCGCAGCCCGGGTTTCCGGCCTCGGGCAGGGCGGGTTACCGTTCGTTCAGGTCAGGAGTGCCGGAGCCGGTGAAAGGTGTGCGCTGATGAGCTCTCGTATCCGGGTCGTCGTCGCGAAGCCCGGCCTGGACGGCCACGACCGGGGCGCGAAGGTCGTCGCCCGTGCCCTGCGTGACGCGGGCATGGAGGTCATCTACACCGGCCTGCACCAGACCCCGGAGCAGATCGTGGAGACCGCGATCCAGGAGGACGCCGACGCGGTCGGCCTCTCGGTGCTCTCCGGGGCGCACATGACCCTCTTCAAGCGGGTCCTCGAACTGCTCGGCGAGCGCGACGCGACCGACATCGTGGTCTTCGGCGGCGGCATCATCCCGGACGCCGACATCCCGGAACTCCAGCGGCTCGGCGTCGCCAAGATCTTCACTCCGGGCGCCACCACGCAGTCGATCGTGGAGTGGGTCCGGGAGAACGTCGCCCAGCCGGTCGCCTGACCTTCCCGGCGGAGCCCGCGCCCCTTCCCGGCGCGCCCGGGTCGCTTCCCGGGCGGGGCCGGCGTCCGTTCCCGGCGGAGCCCGGATTGCTTCCCGGCGGCGCCTGTGTCCCTTCCTGGCGGAGCCTGTGTCCCTTCTCGACGGCGCGCGTCGTTTACCGGCACCGGGCGCTTCGCTTCCCGCCGGTGCTCGCGTAGCGCGCGGCGGCGGCCGGATCTGATCGTGCCGGCCGCTACGAACTTGATGACGTGATCGGATCGGACCCCGGGTCTGCTCAGGAGCCTTTCGAGCTGACGTCATCGACGACTCAACCGGCCGACGGGCGACCCGGGTGTGAATCGCTTACGACATCAAGTTCGTAGCGGGTCCGGAGCTAGTTCGTAGTGGGTCCGGAGCTGATGCCCGGGGTGCCAGCGGGTTTGCTGCGCGGGCGCTCGGCGACCAAGGGCGCGCACCGGCCCGGCGAGCCGGCAGTGTCGCGGCGGTCGGGATGCCGCCAGATCGGCGACTTGGTGATGGGGCCGCCGGTGTCCGGGCAGGGGGAGGGGCCGGACGCACCCCTCACACGTCCGGCCCCTCTATGCACGATGCCCCGCCGCCACCCCTCGACCGACAGGGCATCGGCCGCTCCCGTCGTCGCGCCTGACCAGCGCTCCGACATCAGACTCAACGACGCCCCCAACAGGGGGTTACGCCCGTTTCCCAACATCCCCCAGACGGTTGACGGCCCCGTCCCGGGCACCCCGGACGGGCCGCTTTCCAGGGGTCTCGCGGCGCGGTCGCGGGTCGTATCGTGTGCCTGCCCGGACCGCGTCCCGCGGTCGTCGACCCCGCCCGGGAGCCCGCCGTGACCCAGCCGCCGTACCCGCAGCCCGACCCCGCCGGCGGCCGGCCGTCGCCGCCCCCGCACCACCCCGGGTGGCCGGCACCTCAGCAGCCGGGCGCTCCCGGCCAGGAGTGGGCGGCGCCGCAGCAGCCCGGCCCTGGGTGGCCGGCGCCGCAGCAGGGCCCCGGATGGTCCGCGCCGCCCGGCCAGGCCGGAGCGGGCGCGCCGGCACCGCACCAACCGGCTCCCGGCGGCTGGGCCGACCCACAACAGCAGCCCGCTCCGGGCTGGCCGGCTCCGGACCAGCACGGTGCTCCACACCAGCAGCCCGCGTCAGGCTGGCCGGCTGCGCACCAGCAGCAGCACGGTGCTCCGCACCAGCAGCCCGCTCCGGGCTGGCCGGGTCCGCACCAGCAGCACGGCGCTCCACACCAGCAGCCCGCGCCAGGCTGGCCGGCCCCGCATCAGCAGCAGCACGGTGCCCCACACCAGCAGCCCGCGCCGGGCTGGCCGGCTCCGCCGCAGGGGTATTACCCCGGTGGGGTAGGGCCGGCCCAGCCGCCGGCCATGCCGACCGCGAAGCGGATCCCGGAGGATCTGCCGTTCGTGGTCCGGCCGAGCCTGGGCAAGCGGGCGCTGACCCTCGGATTGGTGACGCTGGTGATCGGTCTGGTGATGGCCTGCCCGATCGGCCTGGCCGCGTCGTCCGACGGCGGCGGCGCCGGACTGCTCTTCGTCATCCCGGTGGTGATGCTCTTCTTCGCCGTGCCGGTCGGCCTCCAGCTCTGGCTGGTCTCCTCCGGCGGCCCGGTGCTCGCGCTCGGGCCGGCCGGGCTGTGGATCAAGACGCGGCCGACCCGGGGGCAGGCGATCTGGCTGCCGTGGGAGGGGATCGAGCGGATCTACCCGCGGCGTTGGGCGCTGGAGAAGATGCTCTGCGTGAAGCCGCGCGACCCGCGGGTCGGCAGCGGGCTGGGTGCGTTCACCGCGCTCGACTCCGGGATGCAGCAGGCCTTCTTCGGCACCGGCTTCACGGCCACGCTCAACCAAGCCGACCGGAGCGAGGACGAGATCATGCGAGCCGTGGTCGGGTACGCGGCCGGTCGCTGCCGGGTGGGCTGACCCCGGCGCGGTCGGGGTGGCTGTGCATTACCGCACACCGTGCACCCGCTCGGTTGCCCCCGGTTCCCATCTCGTTAGGCTGCGGCAAATGGCCTGTCTCATCTGATGACAGGCGTCAAACTGATTTTCCAACGCTGGTGGCGGCGCGACGGCGCGCCGCGGAGACGGGACGGGACGCGCAATCGTGGACCTGTACGAGTACCAGGGGCGGGACCTGTTCGAGCGGCACGGCTTGCCCGTGCTCGCCGGCGGCGTCGCCACTACCCCGGAGGAGGCCCGCGCGATCGCCGAGCGCCTCGGCGGCCGGGTTGTCGTCAAGGCGCAGGTGAAGGTCGGCGGCCGCGGCAAGGCCGGCGGCGTCAAGCTGGCCGAGGGCGCGGAGGAGACGGTGGCTCGCGCCACCGACATCCTCGGCATGGACATCAAGGGTCACACGGTCCACAAGGTCATGATCACCGTGACCGCGGACGTGGCCGAGGAGTACTACTTCTCGTACCTGCTCGACCGGGCGAACCGCACCTTCCTCTGCATCGCCAGCGTTGCGGGCGGCATGGACATCGAGCAGGTCGCTGCCGAGACCCCCGAGAAGGTCGTCAAGGCCCCGATCGACGCCAACACCGGCGTGGACGAGGCGAAGGCGCGCGAGATCGTGAGCGCCGCCGGCTTCCCGGCCGAGGTCGCCGACCAGGTGGTCGAGGTCGCGGTCAAGCTGTGGCAGGCGTTCGTCGCCGAGGACGCCACGCTGGTCGAGGTGAACCCGCTGGCCACGACCAAGGACGGCAAGCTGCTGCTGCTGGACGCCAAGGTCAGCCTCGACGAGAACGCCGCGTTCCGGCACCCGGACCACGAGGCCCTGGTCGACCAGGCGTCGGTGGACCCGCTGGAGCAGGCCGCCAAGGCGAAGGACCTCAACTACGTCAAGCTCGACGGCGAGGTCGGCATCATCGGCAACGGCGCGGGCCTGGTCATGTCCACCCTCGACGTGGTCGCGTACGCCGGTGAGCGGCACGGCGGCGTCAAGCCGGCCAACTTCCTCGATATCGGCGGCGGCGCGAGCGCCGAGGTGATGGCGAACGGCCTGGAGATCGTGCTCTCCGACCCGGCGGTGAAGAGCGTCTTCGTCAACGTCTTCGGCGGCATCACCGCCTGCGACGCGGTCGCCAACGGCATCGTGCAGGCGCTGTCGCTGCTCGAGCAGCGCGGCGAGAAGGCCACCAAGCCGCTCGTCGTCCGCCTCGACGGCAACAACGCCGAGGCCGGTCGGGCGATCCTCGACGGCGCGAACAACCCGCTGATCCAGCGGGTCGACACCATGGACGGCGCGGCCGAGCGGGCCGCCGAGCTGGCAGCTGCGGGGGTCTGACAATGGCTATCTGGCTGACCAAGGACTCCAAGGTCATCGTGCAGGGGATGACCGGTTCCGAGGGTTCCAAGCACACCCGGCGGATGCTCGCCGCCGGCACCAACGTCGTCGGCGGCGTCAACCCGCGCAAGGCGGGCCAGAAGGTCGACTTCGACGGCACCGAGCTGCCGGTCTTCGCGTCCGTCGCGGACGCCATGAAGGAGACCGGGGCGGACGTCACGGTCATCTTCGTGCCGCCGCAGTTCACCAAGGCCGCCGCGGTCGAGGCGATCGACGCCGGCATCGACTTGGCCGTGGTGATCACCGAGGGCGTGCCGGTGCACGACACCGCCGCGCTCTGGGCGTACAACGTGGCCAAGGGTGAGCGGACCCGGATCATCGGCCCGAACTGCCCGGGCATCGCCTCGCCGGGCGCGTCCAACGCCGGCATCATCCCGGCCGACATCACCGGCTCCGGCCGGATCGGCCTGGTCAGCAAGAGCGGCACGCTGACCTACCAGATGATGTACGAGCTGCGCGACATCGGCTTCTCCACCTGCGTCGGCATCGGTGGTGACCCGATCATCGGCACCACCCACATCGACGCCCTGGCCGCCTTCGAGGCGGACCCGGAGACCGACGCGATCGTCATGATCGGTGAGATCGGTGGCGACGCCGAGGAGCGGGCGGCCGAGTTCATCAAGGCCAACGTGACCAAGCCGGTGGTCGGCTACATCGCCGGCTTCACCGCCCCGCCCGGCAAGACCATGGGTCACGCCGGCGCGATCATCTCCGGTTCGGCGGGCACCGCCGACGCCAAGAAGGCGGCGCTGGAGGCGGTCGGCGTGAAGGTCGGCAAGACCCCGACCGAGACCGCCAAGCTGATGCGGGAGATCATGTCCGGCCGCTGAGCGGTCCCGTGACGTGCCGAGGGGGTCGACCGGGTCCGGTCGGCCCCCTCACGCTTCTTACCGGTACCAGTAGGGGGTGTAGTAGTTTCCCCGGGTCCGGATGATGGCGCTGGCGATGATGTTGATGACGCCGAACGCGATGGCCAGCCAGCCGAGCAGCGGAGACTTGCCGAACCGCTTCGCGTCCCGGATCGACAGGTAGCCGAAGACGATGCCCAGGATGCCGCAGCAGAGCAGGCCGGTGATGATCCCCAGGACACCCCAGAGGGTGGTCCGGTCCCGCCCGGCGGCCGGTGGCGGCGTGGGCGGCGGATACGGAGCGTTCACGGCTTCCTCCGAGCGGTCGGTGCCGCGACAGGAAAGGTCGCGTCCTGGGCCGAGGCTAAACCGGATCGGGGCCGCGGAGCCGGTGGATCAGGGAACTCGCCGCGGCCCCGTGGCGGTATCGGACTGCCGTCTCCCGCGCGGCATGCCAGAGTAGAGCCGATGTCACGCGTCACCCCTGACCAGCCCCGCCGCCCCGCCGCCGAGGTCGCCGCCGATGCCCGGTCGACCGGCCGTGCCGGGCCGGCGTCGCGGGTGCCCGCGCCACGGTCGGGGGAGCCGCCGCGCGGCCGGGCCCCGCTGCCCGTCGCCGCCGGGGTGGCGGCCCTCTGGGCCGCCGTGACCTCCTGGCTGCCGGTCGCCGTGGTGCTCGGCCTGGCCCAGCTCAGCGAGGACGCCGGCTCGCTGGCCGGCGCGCTGCGTGCCGGCCTGGTCGGCTGGCTGCTGGGCCACTGCGTGCCGCTGGAGACCTCCGCCGGGCCGCTCGGCCTGGCGCCGCTCGCCCTGACCGCGCTCGCTCTCTGGCGGCTCACCCGCGCCGGGGTCCACGTCAGCCGGGCCGTCGGCGCCCGCGGCGGTCGCTCGCCCCGGCAGGCGCTCACCGTCGCGGTCGCGGTCGCCATCGGGTACGCGCTGCTCGGCGCCCTCGCCGCGATCGTGGTCGGCGCGGGCGGCCTGCGGGTGTCCCCGGTCCGGGCCGCGCTGACCTTCGCGGTCCTCGGCGGGATCGGCGCCCTGGTCGGCGCACTGCGGACCACGGGCGTCTGGGTCCTGCTGGCCCGCCGTTGCCCGGCGGCGCTGCGCGACGGGGTGCGCACCGGTCTGGTCGCCGGCCTGCTGCTGTTCGGTGCGGGCGCCGGGGCGGCCGGGCTGGCCGTGGCGACCGGCGGCGGCGACGCGGCCGACATGATCGGGGCGTACCGGACCGGGGTGGCCGGTCAGGCGGGCATCACCCTGGTCAGCCTGGCGTACGCGCCGAACGCCACCGTCTGGTCGGTGAGTTACCTGCTCGGGCCCGGGTTCGCCGTCGGCACCGACACCGCCGTGCGGACCAGCGAGGTGTCCATCGGCGCGCTGCCGGCCGTACCGTTGCTGGCCGGCCTGCCGCGCGGCCCGGTGGACGGGCTGGGCGGTGCGCTGCTCGCGGTGCCGGTGCTGGCCGCGATGGCGGCCGGCTGGCTGCTGGCCCGGCGGCTGCTGCGGGTCGCGGCCGAGGAACGCGCACCGGTCGGGTGGTCGGCGTTGCTGGTCCCGGCGGCGCTCGCCGGCCCGGTGGCCGGGGTGCTGCTCGGCCTGGCCGCAGGGGCCTCCGGCGGTCCGCTCGGCGGCGGCCGGCTGGCCGAGATCGGCCCGGCGCCCTGGTCGGTGGCGGGGGTGGCCACGCTGGTGGTCGCCGCCGGTGCGCTCCTCGGCGCCGCCGCCGGCCGCACCCTCGCCCGCACCCCGAGCCCGCCGCGTCCCACCGCCCCGCGTCCCACCGTCCCACCGGCCCGCCGCGCCGACGACTGACGGGCGCCGGAGACGGCGAAGGGGCGGCCGGCGATGCCGGACGCCCCCTCGTGGAGCCGGTTCAGGAACCGAAGTTGTTCAGGTTGATCGCGGCGCCGGCGATGGCGTTGATGATGCCGATGACCACGCCGATGCCGCCGCAGATGAGGGCGGCCTTGGCCTGGCCCGCGTTGCTCGCCTCGCCCGCCTGGACCTTCTTCTGGCCCAGCACGCCGAGGACGATGCCGGCGATGCCGGCCGGGATGCCGATCAGCGGGCAGCAGAGGCCGAGCACGATCGAGGCGATACCGGCGATCATGCCGATCAGGCCGAGAGTGTTGTTCTGACCGCCGCCGGTCGGGTAGCCGGCCGCCGGGTACTGGGGCGCGGCGCCGTACGGCTGCTGCTGCTGCGCGTACGGGTCCTGGCCGTAGGGCTGGCCGGAGGTCGGCTGGCCGTAGGGCTGGCCCGAGGTCGGCTGCTGCCCGTACTGCGGGGCCTGCGGCGGCTGGGCGTACGGGTCCTGCCCGTACGGCTGACCCGAGGTGGGCTGCTGGCCGTACTGCGGGGCCTGCGGCTGCTGGCCGTACGGGTCGTACTGCGGGGAGGTCGGGTCCTGGTTCGGCTGCTGGCCGTGCGGGTCCTGACCGGGGTAACCGGGCTGCATTACGGAGCGCTCCTCAAACTGGGGGTCGACGGTCCATGGTCGGTCTGTTGCCGCTCATCATTCCGCCCGGACACGGGACGCCGCGGCCACACGGGCCCGGGACCAAGGTCACGATGCCGACGCCGGGCCGGGCGTACGCACGGCACCGGGCGACGGCAGCGTATCGTGCCGGCGCCACGACGGAGATCACCCGCGGCTCACCCGCCCGAGCGTCGGACGCCGCTGCAGGCCCGATAGGGTTGCCGCGTGACCGAGCCCGCGTCCGTCGCCCGCCTCGTCGTCCTCGTCTCCGGCTCCGGCAGCAATCTCCAGGCCCTGCTGGACGCCGCCGCCGACCCCGCCTACGGGGCCCGGGTGGTGGCGGTGGGCGCCGACCGCGACGGGATCGCCGGCCTGGACCGGGCCGTGGCGGCCGGCGTGCCGGCCTTCGTGGAGCGGCTGACGGACCACCCGACCCGCGAGGACTGGGACCGGGCGCTGACCGCCCGGGTCGCCGAGCACCGGCCGGACCTGGTGATCAGCGCCGGCTTCCTCAAGCTCGTCGGCCCGCACTTCCTGACCGCGTTCGGCGACCGCTACCTGAACACGCACAACACTCTGCTGCCGGCGTTCCCCGGCATCCACGGCCCCCGGGACGCGCTGGCGTACGGCGTGAAGGTCACCGGGGCCACCCTCTTCTTCGTCGACGCCGGGATGGACACCGGCCCGATCGTCGCCCAGGTCGCCGTGCCGGTGCTCGACGACGACGACGAGGAGACGCTCACCGAGCGCATCAAGTCCGCCGAGCGGCGCCAGCTCGTCGAGCAGGTCGGTCGGCTGGTCCGTGAAGGTTGGACGATCACCGGTAGAAAGGTCACCGTTCCGTGAGTGCCACAGAGGACATCCGCCGCCCGATCAAGCGGGCGCTGGTCAGCGTCTACGACAAGACCGGCCTGGTCGAGCTGGCCCGGGCCCTGCACGAGGCCGGGGTGGAGATCGTCTCGACCGGCAGCACCGCGTCGACGATCTCCGGCGCGGGCGTGCCGGTGACCCCGGTCGAGCAGGTGACCGGGTTCCCGGAGATCCTCGACGGCCGGGTGAAGACCCTGCACCCGAAGATCCACGGTGGCCTCCTCGCCGACCTGCGCAAGGACGCGCACGTCGCCCAGCTCGACGAACACGGCATCGCCGGCATCGACCTGCTGGTCTCCAACCTCTATCCGTTCCAGGCCACGGTCGCCTCCGGCGCGAGCCAGGACGAGTGCGTCGAGCAGATCGACATCGGCGGCCCGGCGATGGTCCGGGCCGCGGCCAAGAACCATGCCTCGGTGGCCGTGGTGACCGACCCGGCGGCCTACCCGGCGCTGCGGGCCGCGCTCGCCGAGGGCGGCTTCACCCTGGCCGAGCGGCGGGCCCTCGCGGCCCGCGCGTTCGCCGACATCGCCGACTACGACGTGGCCGTCGCCGAGTGGTTCGCCCGGGAGCTGGCCCCGGCCGCCGACGGGTGGCCGGCGTTCGCCGGCCTGGCGCTGCGCCGCCAGGCGGTGCTGCGCTACGGCGAGAACCCGCACCAGGCCGCTGCCCTCTACGCCGACCCGGCCAGCCCGGCCGGCCTGGCCCAGGCAGAGCAGCTGCACGGCAAGGAGATGTCCTACAACAACTACGTCGACGCCGACGCCGCCTGGCGGGCCGCGAACGACTTCCCCGAGCAGCCGGCGGTGGCGATCATCAAGCACGCCAACCCGTGTGGCATCGCGGTCGGGGCGGACGTGGCCGAGGCGCACCGCAGGGCGCACGCCTGCGACCCGGTGTCCGCGTACGGCGGGGTGATCGCGGTCAACCGGCCGGTCTCCGTGGAGCTGGCCCGGCAGGTCGCGGAGATCTTCACCGAGGTGCTGGTGGCGCCCGGCTTCGACGAGGGCGCCCTGGAGGTCCTCCGGGCCAAGAAGAACATCCGTCTGCTGCGGGCTCCCGAGTTCGACCCGCTGCCGGCCGAGTGGCGGCAGGTCACCGGCGGGGTGCTGGTGCAGATGCGGGACCGGATCGACGCCGCCGGCGACGACCCGGCCAACTGGACGCTGGCCACCGGCGAGGCGGCCGACGAGGCCACCCTGCGCGACCTGGCGTTCGCCTGGCGGGCGGTCCGGGCCGTGAAGAGCAACGCGATCCTGCTGGCCCGGGAGGGCGCCACCGTCGGCGTCGGGATGGGCCAGGTCAACCGGGTCGACTCGGCGCAGCTCGCGGTGAGCCGGGCCGGCGCCGAGCGGGCCCGCGGCTCGGTCTGCGCCTCCGACGCGTTCTTCCCGTTCGCCGACGGCCCGAAGATCCTCATCGAGGCGGGCGTCCGGGCGATCGTGCAGCCCGGCGGCTCGATCCGCGACGAGGAGACCATCGCCGCCTGCAAGGAGGCCGGGGTGACCATGTACCTCACCGGCACCCGGCACTTCTTCCACTGAGTTCCGAACGGGAACGGGGGCACGGCCGGCGGCCGGGCCCCCGTTTCACATTGTGTCGTTCCATTTGGGAGCCCTGTCACGTTGAGGCGGCTGACCAGCCGAAAGTACGACCGCCCGACCGTTGCCCGCCCGCAAAAGTTGTTGCTAGCGTGGGTCCGGCGAACGATCGATCCGCCCCGTTGTCTCCTAATGGCCGGCGATGAAACGCCCGCCGCAGCGGCCCTCCCCTCGCCCGACAGGTATGCCCATGCGCGTGCTCGACCGGTTGACCGCCGTCGTCGCCGCGCTGGCGTTCGTCCTGGCCGGCCTGGGGGCGCCCGCCTGCGCGGAGGCCCTCGAACACTGCGCGACGGGCACCGCCGCGCACCGGTCGATCGTCCACGACGGACCCGGGCACGCTCCACCGGAGCTGCGGACGGAGTTCTCCGGCGCCCCCTGCGGTGACCACCACGCCGGCGTCGCCTCGGGCGACGGACCGGACGATCTCCTCGCGGCCGTGCCGCCGCGGGTCGGCACGCCCACGCCGGCGACCCCCACGACCCACTACCGGCAGCCGGCCGTCCCGCTGCCACCGCGTGGCACCCTGCCCGCCCGGGCGCCACCGGCCGCAGCCTGACCCTCACCGCATCGCCCGTCGGGCGCCGCGCGGGTCGAGGCCACGCCCGGACCCGCCGGGTCCGCTCATGACAGCGCCACGGTCGCCATCGACCGGCCGTGGTTTCCTCCCCGGGCCACGCGCCCGGGACCCCTGAATCCCGGAGGATTCACATGTCCACATTCCGCTGGCGCAAGCCGGCGACAATCGCGGGCGCGCTGGTGCTGACCGCTGCGCTCGGTGGCGTCGTGGCCACCAACCACGAGGTGCGGGAGGCGCTCGGCCTGGCCGAGGAACCCGGCGCCAACATGCCCTGGCACCCCAGGGAGTTCATGGAGATGGCGGCCGGGGAGGACTCGGCCGAGGCCGGCGAGGAGGCCTTCGAGGCCCGCACCATCGCCGAGCAGTTCGCCCAGGCCCGCTACGCGCCGGGCATCGTCGCGCCGGGCGCGTACGGCAACGCGTTGAGCCAGCTCAACGCGCTGCCGGCGACCAAGGGCACCTGGCGCGAGGTAACGAAGATCAAGTACGACGGCGACGACCCGCGCTACCGCGACTACGCGTCCAACTCGTCCGGAGGCGCCGGCCTGGTCACCGGTCGGATCACCGGCCTCGCCTCGGACAACAGCGGTTACGTGTACGCGGCCGGCGCGGACGGCGGCGTGTGGCGTTCCTCGACCGGCGGCGGGAGCTGGACGCCGATCACGGACGCGCTGCCCACCCTGTCCAGCGGCGACGTCGTGCTCGCCGCCGACGGCTCGCTCTGGTACGCCACCGGCGAGGGCAACACCGGCGGCACCTCGTACGTCGGCGCCGGCGTCTACCGGCTGGCCAACCCGAAGTCCGGCTCGTTCAAGACGACCGACCGGGTCGGCGGGACCGAGCTCGAGAGCACGGTCATCAACAAGCTGCGCTTCTTCGACGGCAAGGTCTGGGTCGCCACCAACCGGGGCCTGTACTCGCACTCGATGAGCAGCACGTCGGGCGCCTGGAAGCTGGAGTTCACGCCGAACCCGAGCTACCTGCCGGGCGGCGCGAACGCCGGCGACGCGAACGCGGCGTACAAGAACATCGTCAACGACGTGGCGGGCGACCCCCACAACCCGAAGCACGTGGTGGTCGCCTCGGCCTGGCGCTCGGGCGACACGTACAACGGTTTCTACGAGACCGCCGACTACACGGCCGGGGGCTGGGCCAAGGTCAACCCGACCGGTTCCATCCCGGCCGACGACATCGGGTACGTGACGTTCGCCTTCTCCGCCGACGGCGGCAAGCTCTACGCGATCAACCAGTCGCCGAAGCTGCTCAACAAGCCCGCCGGCAACGTGAACAGCTACCTGGACGGCATCTACGTCTCCAACAGCGGCTCGCCCTCGGGTCCGTGGAGCAAGATCGCCGACTCGGCGAAGCTGGGCAACTCCGGCTCGGCTCTCAAGCAGACGGTGATGGGCAAGGGCTACGGTCCGGGCATCCAGGCCTGGTACAACCAGTTCCTCACGGTGGACCCGGCCGACCCGAACCACGTCTGGGCCGGCCTGGAGGAGGTCTACGAGTCGACCGACGGCGGCGCCAACTGGAAGACCGTGGGTCCGTACTGGAACTTCGGCTTCGCCTGCTGGAACATCTACGACGCTCAGAACCGCTGCGCCAAGACCACCCACTCCGACCAGCACTCGGTGGCGGTCGGCAACGGGTTCGTCTACGTCGGCAACGACGGCGGCGTCTACCGCCGGCCGGTGCACGGCAAGACCGACAAGGAGGGGCACGCCACCGACTGGCAGAGCCTCAACGACGGCACCATCGACGCGCTCCAGTACTACTCGGTGGCGCTGGGCAAGGACCCGGCGAAGGCCGGCACCATCGTCACCGGTGGTCTGCAGGACAACGGCACCTCGATCCTGCGCCCCGGCGACACCGTGATGGGCTCCCACTTCGGCGGTGACGGCGGCGACGCGCAGGCCGACCCGGCCAACGGCTGCCGGCAGGTCCAGGAGTACACCAACCTGGCCATGCGGGTGACCGAGAACTGCAACGCCAACCCGGGCCCGGGCACGGCGGAGACCTCCACCTCGCGGGACATCCAGCCGTACACCTCGTCGCCGGGCGACGAGCTGGCCCGGTTCATCGCGCCGTTCGCGCCGGACGACCACGACGCCAACGTCTGGGTCGCCGGTGGCCAGCACGTCTGGGTGAACACCAAGGGCTACTCGATCCAGAACGGCAAGGGTTGGACCAACGTGTTCGACCTGGGGGCCGGCCGCACCGCCACCTCGGTGGCGGTCTCCGGTGGCACGGCGTACGTCGGTTGGTGCGGCCCGTGCAACAACGCCGGCTTCGCCCGCGGTCTCGCGGTCGGCAAGGTCGGCGACCCGTCGAGCTGGCACCAGGTCACCCTGCCGGGTGACTTCCCGAACCGCTTCCTCCAGGGTGTCGGGGTCGACCCGGCGAACCCGTCGCACGCCTTCGTCGCGGTGAACGGCTTCTCCCGCCGGTTCACCGAGGGTCCGGGCGCCGGCTTCGGCCACGTCTTCGAGACCACCGACGCGGGCGCGACCTGGAAGGACGTCTCGGCGAACCTGCCGGACGTGCCGAGCAGCTCGATCAAGGAGCTGTCCAACGGGGCACTGGTGCTCGCCACCGACCTGGCCACGTTCTACCGCGCGCCCGGCGCCACCGACTGGCAGCGGCTCGGCGCCGGCCTGCCGCTGACCGTCGGCATGGACGTCGAGTACAACGCGGCCGACAACTCGGTCTACGTCGCGACCCACGGCCGCGGCATCTGGGCGTTCCCGCTCGCCCAGCTCTGACCGGCCACCGTTCGGAGGCCCCGTCCCCTCTTCCTCCGGGGGACGGGGCCTCCGTCGCGCCGAGGCTCAGGCGCCGGGGCGTACCTCGGCGAAGTGGCAGGCGGAGGGGTGCGGGTCCGCCGCGCGGAGCACGGTGTGCGGCTCCTGGGTGGCGCAGACCTCCTGCGCCTTCCAGCAGCGGGTGCGGAACCGGCAGCCCGAGGGCGGGTCGGCCGGGCTGGGCACGTCGCCGGTGAGCCGGATGATGGTCCGGTCCTCGCGGGCGTCCGGGTCGGGCACCGGCACCGCGGAGAGCAGCGCCTGGGTGTACGGGTGGGTGGCCCGCTCGTAGATCTCCTCCTCGGTGCCGATCTCCACGATCTTGCCGAGGTACATCACGGCGACCCGGTCCGAGATGTGCCGGACCACCGACAGGTCGTGCGCGATGAAGATGTACGACAGCCCGAACTCGTCCTGGAGCTGTTCCAGCAAGTTGATCACCTGGGCCTGGATGGAGACGTCCAGGGCGGAGACCGGCTCGTCGCAGACGATGATCTCGGGGCGCAGGGCGAGAGCCCGGGCGATGCCGATTCGCTGCCGCTGACCGCCGGAGAACTGGTGCGGGTAGCGGTTGATGTGCTCGGGGTTGAGCCCGACCACGTCCAGCAGTTCCTGCACCCGCCGCTGCTTGCTGCCCTTCGGCGCCGCCTCCGGGTGGATCGCGAACGGCTCGCCGATGATGTCGCCGACCGTCATCCGCGGGTTCAGCGAGGTGTACGGGTCCTGCATCACCATCTGCATGTTGCGGCGCAGCCGGCGCAGCTCCCCTCCCGACGCCTTGAGCAGGTCCCGGCCCTCCAGGGTGGCCCGGCCGGCGGTCGGCGTCTCCAGCCGCATGAGCAGCCGGGCCAGGGTCGACTTGCCGCAGCCGGACTCGCCGACCACGCCGAGCGTCTCGCCGCGACGCAGCTCGAAGCTGACCCCGTCGACCGCCTTGACGGCGCCGATCTGCTTCTTGAACAGCACGCCCTGGCTGATCGGGAAGTGCTTGACCAGGTTGTCGACGGAGAGGATGGTCTCGCCGCGGACCTTGGTCGGGCTAGCGGGCGCTGTCATCACGAACCTCCTGCGCGAAGTGGCACTCGCTGGTCCGGCCGTCGCCGAGGACCAGGTCGTGCGGCACCACGTCCACGCAGACCTGCTGCACGTACGGGCACCGGGGGTGGAACGGGCAGCCGGAGGGGATCCGCATGAGGTTCGGCGGCAACCCCTTGATCGTCGACAAGGCCTGGCCGCGGACGTCCATCCGCGGGATCGACTCCAGCAACCCCTTGGTGTACGGGTGGGCCGGCGCCCGGTACAGCGAGCGCACGTCGGCGTGCTCGACGATCCGGCCGGCGTACATGACGGCGATCCGGTCCGCGACGCCGGCGACCACGCCGAGGTCGTGGGTGATCAGGATCATCGCCATGTTGAGGTCGTGCCGCAGGTCGGCCAGCAGGTCCATGATCTGGGCCTGCACGGTGACGTCGAGCGCCGTGGTCGGCTCGTCGGCGATCAGCACCTTCGGGTCCAGGGCGAGCGCCATGGCGATCATGACGCGCTGCCGCATGCCGCCGGAGAACTGGTGCGGATAGTCGCCGAGCCGCTTCGCCGCGGCCGGGATCTTCACCAGGTCCATCAGCTCGACGGCCCGCCGGCGGGCGTCGGCCCGGGACATCCCCTCGCGCTGGCGCAGCGTCTCGCCGATCTGCCAGCCCACCGGGAAGACCGGGTTCAACGCGGAGAGCGCGTCCTGGAAGATGATCGCGATCTCCTTGCCGCGCACCTGCCGGCGCTGTTCCTCGGACTGGGTCAGCAGGTCCCGACCCTGGTAGAGGATCTGGCCGGAGGTGATGTGCGCCGGGGGCGTGTCCAGGATGCCCATGATCGCCTGGGCGGTGACCGACTTGCCGGAGCCGGACTCGCCCAGCACGGCCAGGGTCTCGCCCGCGTCGAGGTGGTACGTCACCCCGTTGATCACCTTGGCCACGCCCTCGCGGGTGCGGAACTCGATGTGCAGGTCCCGTACCTCGAGCAGGTGGCCGCCGGGCGGGGTGGGGGAGGCCGGCGTGGGTCGAACAGCGGACTGGGTCATGGCAGTGCCTGCCTTTCGCTCACGACTGCGGGGCTCGCTGCGCTCACTCCTCGGGCTCGCACAGCTCACCGGAGCTTCGGGTCGAAGGCGTCGCGGATCGCGTCGCCCAGCATGATGAAGGCGAGCACGGTCAGCGCGAGGAAGGCGGAGGGCACGATCAGCGGGGTCGCCGCCTCGCGCATGTGGATGCGGCCGGTGTCGATGTCCTGGCCCCAGGAGATGGTCGGGGCCTTGAGGCCGATGCCGAGGAAGCTCAGCGTCGCCTCGGCCGCGATGAACGAGCCGAGCGCGATGGTGAGCACCACGATCGCCGGGGCGAGCGCGTTCGGCAGGATGTGCCGCCACATGATCCGGCCGTTGCGGGCGCCGAGCATCCGGGCCGCGGAGACGTAGTCCTGCTCCTTGGCGGTGATCACCGAGGAGCGGATCACCCGGGCCGCGGTGGTCCAGCCGAGCACCGCCAGCACGAAGATCACCGCGAACAGCCGGACGTTGTCGCTGCTGGTGCTCAGCCGCTTGAGCAGCACGATCGCGGCGAGCAGCAGCGGGATGCCGAGCACGATGTCGATCACGCGGGAGAGCACCGCGTCCACCCAGCCGCCGAAGTAGCCGGCGAGCATGCCGACGACCAGCGCGATCACGCCGGTGGCCAGCGCGGCGAGGGCACCGACCAGCAGCGAGGCGCGGGTGCCGTAGACCGCCCGGGCGTAGACGTCGCAGCCCTGGAAGTCGTACCCGAAGATGGCCCCGCCGGACGGCCCGGCGTGCTGCCGGGAGAGCAGGCAGTCACGCGGGTCGTTGGCGGTGAGCAGCGACGGCACGGCGGCCATCGCGGTGATCAGTACGACCAGGCCCAGGCTGATCCAGAAGATCGGGTTGCGGCGCAGGTCCCGCCAGGCGTCGCCGGCCAGACTGCGCGGCTTCTGCGTCGCGCCGACCTGGTTCGGTGCGCCCGGCTCGCCGGACACGCCGCGCCGCGCGGCCTGGTTCTCCGTGGCCGCCACCGTTTCAAAGTCACTCATAGCGGATCCTCGGGTCGAGTACGGCGTACAGGACGTCCACCACCAGGTTGGAGATCAGGTAGACCACGACGAGCACGCTGACGATGCCGACCACCAGCGGGCCGTCCTCGGTGCGGATGCCGCGGAAGAGGTTGAAGCCCACGCCGGGGATGTTGAACACGCCCTCGGTGATGATCGCGCCGCTCATCAGGTTGCCCAGCTCGACACCGAGGAAGGTGACCACCGGGATGAGCGAGTTGCGCAGCACGTGGACGCTCACGATGCGCCGCTTGACCAGGCCCTTCGACCGGGCGGTCCGGACGTAGTCGGCGCGCAGGTTCTCCGCCACCGAGGTACGGGTCAGCCGCAGGGCGGTGGCCAGCGACAGCGAGCCGAGCACGATGCCCGGCAGCAGCAGCGCGTAGAGACTCGGTTGGGCCCCGGCGGTGGGCGGGAAGAGCTGCCACTTGACGCCGAGGAAGTACTGCGCGAGCGGTGCCAGGACGATGGTCGGGATGCCCAGCACCAGCAGGGTGAGCACCAGCGTCGAGTTGTCGAAGATGCTTGCCCGACGGATGCCGGCGATCACGCCGGCGGTCACGCCGAAGACGATGGCCACGGCGAGCGCGATGAGCGCCAGCCGCACAGTGACCGGCCAGGCCTGCTGAAGGATGTCGCCGATCTGCCGGCCGGTGAGCGACTGGCCCAGGTCGCCCTGGAGCAGGTTCTTGACGTAGTCGAGGTAACGGTAGAAGAAACCGCCCACGCCGGTCTGGTCCAGGTGGTACTTCTGCGTCAGGTATGCCCGCTGAGCTGCCGTCACCGGCCGCTCCCCGGCGAGGGCCTGGATCGGGTCGCCCTGCCCGGCGAACATCAGCGCGTAGACGATCAGCGTGGTCCCGAAGAACGCGAGGACCATCTGCAGGAGGCGCCGCAGGATAAAGCGGAACATGCTTGCAGTCTCTCCGGAAAAGCCCGAAAGGGGCGCGGGATGACATCTCTGGCGTACCGGAAGTTGACGACCGGTGCCCTCCGGCCCGCTCGGGCCGGCGCCGAGACGGGCCCGGCGGGTGCCGGCGGCCTGGGCCGCCGCGTGCTCCGGGCCACCCGGGTCGCCCCGGGTGGCCCGTGCCACGGTCAACTCAGCTGGCCGCCTCGATCTTGACGAGGTTGACCCGCTGGAACAGGTCCATCTGGACGTTCGTGACCTTGCTGGAGTGCCCGTACACGTTCTCGCCGAAGCGGAGCGGGATCACCGGCATGTCCTTGGCCAGGATGTCCTCGGCCTGCTGGTACTTCTTGATCGCCTCTTCCTGGGTGGGCGCGGCCGAGCCCTCCTTGACCAGGCGGTCGAACTCCGGGTTGCTGTAGCCGTAGTAGTTCGACGAACCGTTGGTGCTGTACAGCGGGCCGAGGTAGTCCTCCATGGACGGGTAGTCCATGACCCAGCCCATCCGGAACAGACCCACCGGCTGCTTCTTCTCGACCTTGGTCAGCAGGTCGGCGAACTTCGGCTCGGCCGAGCCGACACAGTCGACGCCCAGGTTGGCCTTGAGCTGGTTGCAGGTCGCGTCGACCCAGTCCTTGTGACCGCCGTCCCCGTTGTAGGAGATGGTGATCTTCGACGGGCCGCCGGCGGCCTGGTAGAGCTTCTTGGCCTCGGCCGGGTTGAACTGACCCGCGGCACCCGTGGTGTTGTCCCGGTAGCCCGGCAGGACCGGCGAGACGAACGAGCGGGCCGACTGCTGCGAGCCCTTGAAGATCGACTTGGTGATCTCGTCACGGTCGATCGCCATCGAGATCGCCTTGCGCACGTCCGGGTTGCTGTAGTCCTTCTCGAAGGTGGGAAAGGCCAGGAACTGGAACGACGACATCGGGCTGGTCTGGTAGTTGTCGCCCAGGTCGCTCGGCGCGGTGCTCAGGTTCTCGGTCGGGATCGTCGGCAGCACGTCGAGGTTGTCCGACTGCAGGTCCGAGTACGCCGCGGTGAGCTGCTGGTAGACCCGGAACTCGACGTCCTTCACCTTGGGCTTCTCGCCCGGGTACGCGTCGTAGCGCTCGACATCGAGCTTGCTGTCGTGCTGCCAGGTGCCCTTCATCTTGAACGGGCCCTGACCGATCGGCGCCTGCTCGTACGAGTCGTTGAGCACGCCCGGCGCGGAGAACGCGGCCTCCGGCAGCGGGTAGAACGCGGTGTAGCCGAGCATGGACTCGAAGTCGATGTACGGCTCGGAGAGCGTCACCTGGAAGGTCAGGTCGTCCAGCTTCTTCAGGCCGGACATCGTCTTGGCCTTCGGCTTGTCACCCTGCAGGTCCTGGTAGCCCGCGATCTTCTCGAAGAAGTAGCTGGCGCCCTGGCCGTTGGGCGCGTACGCGCCGTAGTTCCAGGCGTTGATGTAGTCGTCGGACGTGACCTTCTCACCGTTGTGGAAGGTGAACCCGTCCTTGAGCTTGATCGTCCAGACCTTGTTGTTGTCGGACGGCGTCACCGACTGGGCCGCGACCTCGTACGGCTTGTTCTGCGCGTCGTAGTCGACGAGCGGGCTGAACAGGCCGGCGAGCACCTGCGAGCCGGACGTTTCGGTGGTGTTGGTCGGAACCAGGTGCTGCGGCTCGGCAATCTGGATGCTGACCGCCGCATCCTGGCCGCTACCGCTTGATCCGCCGTTCCCGCCACTGCCGCAGGCCGCCAGGCCCAGGGTCACCGCGAGCGGGAGGGCGGTCCAGGCGGCGAGTCTACGAACACGCATGAACTCTCCTCGTCTCCTCACGCTGCGCAGTCAGGCCCGGCGTTGGGTGACGCTGCGCAACGATCGGTAACGGTAGGTCGCGATCGACCCGGTCGACAACGAGAGCGTTGCGAAGCAATAACGGAACGTGCCGGGTGGTCTTGTCGTCGCCGCCCGAGTCTGCTACCTGAGTGCCCGCAGGCGTGTCATCAGGGCCTTCGCAACCGCCCGGTCGTGCCGTATGGCGCGGTCGCGGTGCGCTCGGGCGGATGCGCCGGCGGCTTCCGGGCCGTCCCGTCCGGCATCCGCCGTCCATTTCCGGCTGTGGCGCGGAGCACAATCGGTGACTCTCGGTGACTAACCCCACGTCACGGTTCGTCACCCTTCCCCGTCACCGACCGGCCGGGCGCGGGGCGTGAGACGATCCAGTCGTGACGGCGACCATCCTGGACGGCAAGGCGACCGCGGCGGAGATCAAGGACGAGCTGCGGACGCGGGTCAAGGCGCTGGCGGAGCGGGGCATCACGCCGGGACTGGGCACGGTCCTGGTCGGCGAGGACCCCGGCTCCCAGGCGTACGTGAACGGCAAGCACCGCGACTGCGCCGAGGTGGGCATCGCCTCGATCCGCCGGGAGCTGCCGGCCGACGCCACCCAGGAGCAGCTCGACGCGGTGCTGACCGAGCTGAACGCCGACCCCGGCTGCCACGGCTACATCGTCCAGCTGCCGCTCCCGGCCCACCTGGACACCCAGCGGGCGCTCGAGCTGATCGACCCGGACAAGGACGCCGACGGCCTGCACCCGGTGAACCTGGGCCGGCTGGTGCTCGGCTACGACGCCCCGCTGCCCTGCACCCCGCGCGGCATCGTCGAGCTGCTCCGCCGGCACGACGTGCCGCTGCGCGGCGCGAAGGTCGCGCTGGTCGGCCGGGGCAACACGGTCGGCCGTCCGCTCGGCCTGCTGCTCACCCGGCGCAGCGAGAACGCCACCGTGACCCTCTGCCACACCGGCACCCTGGACCTCGCCGCGCACACCCGCGAGGCCGACATCGTGATCGTCGCGGCCGGCGTGCCCGGGCTGCTCACCGCCGACATGGTCACCCCCGGCGCGACGGTGGTGGACGTCGGCATCACCCGGGTGATCGGGGCTGACGGCAAGGGCCGCTACACCGGCGACGTCGACCCGGAGGTGGCCGGCGTGGCCGGCAAGCTGGTGCCGATGCCGGGCGGCGTCGGCCCGATGACCCGGGCCATGCTGCTGACCAACGTCGTCGAGCGGGCCGAGCGCCAGGACTGAGTGCCCCAGGCACGTCATAACCGTCCGCCCCTGACCCGATCGGTGCCAGGATGGCTGATACGGTCCGGAAAACCGACTGGTATCAGGGAGTGGGACGACCATGGGTAAGAAGGTCACTGTCGTCGGGGCCGGCTTCTACGGCTCCACCACCGCACAGCGCCTGGCCGAGTACGACGTCTTCGACACCGTCGTGATCACCGACATCGTGGAGGGCAAGCCGGCGGGTCTCGCGCTGGACCTCAACCAGTCGCGCGCCGTCGAGGGCTTCGAGACCAAGGTCGTCGGCGTCACCACCGGCCCGAACGGCGAGGGCTACGAGGGCATCGAGGGCTCGGACGTCGTCGTCATCACGGCCGGCCTGCCCCGCAAGCCGGGCATGAGCCGGATGGACCTGCTGGAGACCAACGCCAAGATCGTCCGTCAGGTCGCCGAGAACGTCGCCAAGTACGCCCCGAACGCCGTCGTCATCGTCGTGTCCAACCCGCTCGACGAGATGACCGCGCTGGCCCAGCTCGCCACCCAGTTCCCGAAGAACCGGGTGCTCGGCCAGGCCGGCATGCTCGACACCGCGCGGTTCACCAACTTCGTGGCCGAGGCGCTGAACGTACCGGTGAAGTCGGTGAAGACCCTGACCCTGGGCTCGCACGGCGACACCATGGTCCCGGTCCCGTCGAAGAGCACCGTGAACGGCAAGCCGCTGCGCGAGGCCATGCCGGCCGAGCAGATCGAGGAGCTGGTCGTCAAGACCCGCAACGGTGGCGCCGAGGTCGTCGCGCTGCTGAAGACCGGCTCGGCGTACTACGCCCCGTCCGCAGCCGCCGCCCGGATGGCCAAGGCCGTCGCCGAGGACTCCGGCGAGGTCATGCCGGTCTGCGCCTGGGTCGACGGGCAGTACGGCATCTCCGGCGTCTACCTGGGCGTCGAGGCCGAGATCGGCGCGGAGGGCGTCAAGCGGGTCGTCGAGACCGACCTGGACGCCGACGAGCTGGCCGCCCTGAAGGAGGCCGCCGAGGCCGTCCGCGCCAAGCAGGCCGACGTCGCCAACATGTGACCTGAGCACCACCGCCGAAGGGCGGGCCGGCTACCGCCGGCCCGCCCTTCGCGCATCCCGCCCCGCCCTCGCCCACCTGATCATGAAGTTTGCGGCACGTTCGGAGATCGACATCGCCGCTAACTTCATGATCATCGCGGGTCGGCGCGGGCCGGGCTGGGGAGGGGGTGGGGGGTGAAGGGGTGGCCTAGGTGGGGGGTGGCCAGGGTGACGGGGGCGAGGGTGCGCAGGAGGGATTGGCGGGTGGTGCGGGCCTGGGTCGGGTTTTCCTCGTGGGCGTAGGCGAGGGTGGGATCGAGCAGTTGGAGGGTGTGGACCAGGAGGTCGCCCGTCACCAGGAGGCGGTCGTCGCCGTCGTCGACCAGCACGGACTGGTGGCCGGGGGTGTGGCCGGGTGTGCTCAGGACGCGTACCCCGGGGGTGATTGTGGTGTCGCCGTCGACCACCCGGAGCCGGCCGGCGGCGCGCAACGGCCCCAGGAGCCGGGCCGGCAGCTCGGGGTGGAACAGCTCCAGCGCGGCCAGCTCGGCGCGCTGCACCAGGTGGTCCGCGTTCGGGAAGAGCGGCCCCGCCCAGCCGATGTGGTCGGTGTGCAGGTGGGTGAGCACCACGGTGCGTACCTCCGCCGGGTCGATGCCGGCGGCGGTCAGCTCGGCCGGCAGCCGGCCGGGCACCGGCGCCCAGCTCGCGGCGAGCGCGTCGGCCGGGCCGATCCCGGCGTCGACCAGGGTGACCGGCCCGTCCCCGGTACGCAGCGCGAACGCGCGGAACCGCAGCCACCAGCGGCCGTCCGGGTTGACCGTGTCGGGGTCCCGTCGGTCGGCCTCGCGCCACTGCTCGCGGGTGGCGTCCGGGAACGCCTCGACGCGCGGTTGGAAGAAGGGACCCGCGCCGTCGAGCAGGGCGGTGACCGTGATAGACCCGACCGTGTGAGTCAGCGGCATCCGGGAAGGATGCCACCGCGGCCCGTCCCGGGCGACCCCGTTTCCCGCGGGGTGAGGCCGGCTGGGGAGCCCCGGTCAGTTTCCAGTACGCTCGTACTGCTTGAGCACGTGTCCCCCGAGAGGAGCGCCGGCCGATGGCGAAGATCAAGGTAAACAACCCGGTCGTGGAAATCGACGGCGACGAGATGACCCGGATCATCTGGAAGCAGATCCGGGAGCAGCTGATCCTGCCCTACCTCGACGTCGACCTGCACTACTACGACCTGTCGATCCAGCACCGCGACGAGACCGACGACCAGGTCACCGTCGACGCCGCCAACGCCATCAAGGAGCACGGCGTCGGCGTCAAGTGCGCCACCATCACCCCGGACGAGGCCCGGGTGGAGGAGTTCGGCCTGAAGAAGATGTGGCGGTCGCCGAACGGCACCATCCGCAACATCCTCGGCGGTGTGGTCTTCCGCGAGCCGATCATCATGTCGAACGTGCCGCGGCTCGTCCCCGGCTGGACCAAGCCGATCATCATCGGCCGGCACGCGCACGGCGACCAGTACAAGGCCACCGACTTCGTCGTCCCCGGCCCGGGCAAGGTGACCATCACCTACACCCCGGCCGACGGCGGCGCGCCGATGGAGATGGAGGTCGCCAACTTCCCGGGCGGCGGCATCGCCATGGGCATGTACAACTTCGACGAGTCGATCCGGGACTTCGCCCGCGCCTCGTTCCGCTACGGCCTGGACCGCGGCTACCCGGTCTACCTGTCCACCAAGAACACCATCCTCAAGGCGTACGACGGCCGGTTCAAGGACATCTTCGCCGAGGTGTTCGAGAACGAGTTCAAGTCGGAGTTCGAGGCTGCCGGCATCACCTACGAGCACCGGCTGATCGACGACATGGTCGCCGCCGCGCTCAAGTGGGAGGGCGGCTACGTCTGGGCCTGCAAGAACTACGACGGTGACGTCCAGTCCGACACCGTCGCGCAGGGCTTCGGCTCGCTGGGCCTGATGACCTCCGTGCTGCTCTCCCCGGACGGCCGCACCGTCGAGGCGGAGGCCGCGCACGGCACCGTCACCCGGCACTACCGGCAGTGGCAGAAGGGCGAGAAGACCTCGACCAACCCGATCGCCTCGATCTACGCCTGGACCCGGGGCCTGGCCCACCGGGGCAAGCTGGACAACACCCCGGCGGTCACCGACTTCGCCAACACCCTGGAGCAGGTCATCGTGGAGACCGTCGAGGGTGGCCAGATGACCAAGGACCTCGCGCTGCTCATCTCGCGGGACGCCCCGTGGCTGACCACCGACGAGTTCATGAACGCGCTCGACGAGAACCTGGCCCGCAAGCTGTCGGCCTGACCGTCACCGTTCACACCGGAGCCCGCCGGCCCTGCCGGCGGGCTCCGTCGTGTCCGCGACCCGGCGTCACCCGGGGCGGGCGCGCCTCGTTGAGCAGGGTGGACGTGATGCCAGTCCCGTCCAAGGAAGGTTGACCGCGATCGCCTCGCGGCCTGAGCGCCGATCAGTCAGCCTTCCCGGCTGTCGCGCACAGCCAGCCGTCCCTTCCCTCGCGGGGGGCCCTGTCCCGGGCCCCCCGCGCCCTGTTGTGGGGCGGGAGATCAGGCGGCGCGGAGCAGTTCGGCGGCCCGCTCGGGGGCGATGTCGTTGATGAACACGCCCATCCCCGACTCGGATCCGGCCAGATACTTCAGCTTGTCCTTGGCCCGCCGGATGCTGAACAGCTGCAGGTGCAGGTGCCCCAGCTCCCGGTCGACGTGCACCGGCGCCTGGTGCCAGGCCGCGATGTAGGGCATCGGCATGTCGAACAGCCCGTCGAAGCGGCGCAGCACGTCGAGGTAGAGCGGCCCGAAGGCGTCCCGCTCGGCGTCGTCCAGGGCCGGGATGTCCGGCACCGGGCGGTGGGGCGCCACGTGCACCTCGAACGGCCAGCGGGCCGCGGCCGGCACGTACGCCGTCCAGTGCTCGTTGCTCGCCACCACCCGGTCGCCGGCGGCGCGTTCCGCGGCGAGCACGTCGGCGTAGAGGTTGCCGCCGGTGCGCTCGGCGTGCCGGCGGGCGGCGGCCAGCATGGTCCGGGTCCGCGGCGTGACGAATGGGTATGCGTAGATCTGGCCGTGCGGGTGGTGCAGGGTCACCCCGATCTCCACGCCCCGGTTCTCGAACGGGAAGACCTGCTCCACCCCGGGCAGTTCGCTCAGCGCGGTGGTCCGGTCGGCGAGCGCGTCGAGCACCGTCCGCACCCGGCCGGGGGAGAGGCTGGCGAACGAGGCGTTGTGGTCGTCCGTGAAGCAGACCACCTCGCACTTGCCGCGCCCCGGGCGTACCGGGGTGAACGGGGTGATCTCGGCCGGCTCCTCGGCGACCCGCTGGCTCAGCGACGGGAACCGGTTCTCGAAGACGACCACGTCGTAGTCGGGGGCGGGGATCTCGCTGAGCCGGTCGCCCCGGGAGGGGCAGAGCGGGCACTGGTCGGCCGGGGGGAGGAAGGTCCGGGTCTGCCGGTGCACCGCGACCGCCACCCACTCGTCGGTCAGCGGGTCGTACCGGAGCTGCGAGGCGTGCGGCGGCGGGGGCAGGTCCCGCCGGTCCGGCTGGTCGCGAACCGCGTCGTCCCGCTCGTCGAAGTAGATCAACTCGCGGCCGTCGGCCAGCTCGATCTGCGTACGCTTCACTCCGCCCCCTCCGTGCCCGGCACGATCACCAGCTCACCCACCCTGTCCTCAAGTGCCCGGCGCGCCTCGGGCGCCAACCGGTCGTCGGTGACCAGCACGTCCGCCGCTTCCAGCGGGACGATCGAGGAGATGCCGACCGTGCCCCACTTGGTGTGGTCGGCGAGCACCACCAGCCGGTCGGCGGCCGCCACCAGGGCCCGGTCCGTGTCCGCCTCCATGAGGTTGGGGGTGGTGAACCCGGCCCGCTCGCTGATGCCGTGCACGCCGAGGAAGAGCAGGTCCAGGTGGAGCGCGCCGATCGCGGCCACGGCAAGCGGGCCGACCAGCGCGTCCGAGGGGGTGCGCACCCCGCCGGTGAGCACCACGGTCTGGTCCGGCCGGCCGCCGAGGTGCAGGATCTCGGCCACCGGCAGGGAGTTCGTCACCACGGTCAGGCCCGGCACGTCGGTCAGCCGGCGGGCCAGCTCGGCGGTGGTGGTGCCGGCGGAGAGCGCGATCGCGGCGCCGGGGCGAACCAGCCCCGCGGCCCGGCCGGCGATGGCGGCCTTCTCGACGGACTGGCGGACCGACTTGGCGCGGAACCCGGGCTCGTCGGTCGAGCCGGGGCCGGCCAGGGTCGCCCCGCCGTGCACCTTGGCGAGCAGGCCCTGCTCGTGCAGCGTCTCCAGGTCGCGCCGGACGGTCATGTCCGAGACGCCGAACTCGGCGGCCAGCTCGGTGACCCGGACGCCTCCGGCGGCGCGGACCCGTTCCAGGATGACCGCCTGCCGCTGCCGCGCCAGCACCCCGCCGTCACCTCCCGACTCCCGACCCGTGTCCACGTGGTCGAACGCGTTCCAACAAAGACGAACACTACCGCGCAACGGGGGACAACGGAAGCGGACGCGAAACCGCCGCCGTCCGGAGGCGGGGGCGGCGGCGGTCGGTGCTACGCGGATCAGGCGGACTGGAGGCGGGGCTCCACCCAGCCGGTCTCGGTGAGGTGCTCCATCACCCGCTGGACCGCCTCCTCGACGGTCATGTCCGTGGTGTCGACCACCAGGTCGGCGTCGGTCGGCTCCTCGTACGGGTCGTCGATCCCGGTCATCCCGGTGATCAGGCCGGCCCGGGCGCGGGCGTACAGGCCCTTGCGGTCGCGCTGCTCGCAGACCTCCAGCGGGGTGGCCACGTGGACCAGCAGGAAGCCGGCCCCGGCGGCCTGCGCCATCTCCCGGGCGGTGGCGCGGGCGGCCGCGTACGGGGCGATCGGGCAGCAGATGCCCACCCCCCGGTGCCGGGCGATCTCGGCGGCCACCCAGCCGATCCGGCGCACGTTGAGATCCCGGTCGGCCTTGCCGAAGCCCAGCCCGGCCGAGAGTTCGCGGCGCACCACGTCGCCGTCGAGCAGGGTGATGGTCCGGTCGCCGCCCTCGCGCAGCAGGTCGGCCAGACCACGGGCGATGGTCGACTTGCCGGAGCCGGAGAGGCCGGTCAGGAAGACCACCAGGCCCCGGTGCCGGCGCGGCGGGCGGGCCCGGGCCAGCTCCTTGGCCACCGCCGGCGGGGTGTGCCACTCGGGCAGCGGGAAGCCCCGGTCCAGCAGGTCGTCGATCTCCTCCTGGCTGAGCGCCAGCCGCCGGTTGCGCGGCGGGATGTCCTCCCGCCAGCGCCACTGCCCGTCGCGGTTGTCGTAGGCCAGCTCGCGGGGCACCAGCACCCGCAGGCCGGCCCCGGAGAGCATGCCCTCGGTGGAGAGCAGGTGGGTCACCCCGTAGGCGGCGGCGACCCGGGCCCGCAGCAGCGCGTCGCTGATCTCGTCGCGTCGCTTCGCCAGGGGCACCGCCACCAGGGTGGCCGGGGGCATCCGGTCCCGGGCGGCGAACACGCTGCGCACCAACGCCTCGGCCGGCAGCCCGCCGGTCGCCTCCTCGCCCACCGGGATCAGCACCAGCAGGTGCGCGCCGAGCGTCCGGGCGGCGTGCGCGATCTGCGCGAGCTGCGGCCGGTGCAGCGGACGGTCGGCGAAGACGCCGAGCACCCGCCCCGGGGGCAGCAGCCCGCGGATCTCGTCCGGGCTGCGCCGCAGCCGCTGGAACGGCCCGTGGCCGCCGTCGCCCAGCCGGCGTACCGCGCCGCCCACGCCGACGGTGCCCTCGCGGACCGGCCAGGCGTCGGTCACGTCCATGGCGGCCACCGGGGCGCCCTCGCCGTCGGTGAGCACCAGCGCCCGGCGCAGCGGGTCGTCCAGCACCAGCCCGTCGGCCAGCGCGGCCGGCACCTGGAGCGTCACCGGCACCGGCCACGGCGTGCCGTCCGCGAGCCGCCCGCGCCGGCTCAGCGACGCCAGGTCGGCCCGGGTCATGAAGCCGGTCAACGGGGCGTACGCCCCGGTCAGCAGCAACCCCAGATCGGCCAGCTCAGCGGGCCTTGGCGCGTACGCCGGCGCGTCCCGCAGAACGTCCTCGGGCAGCAGCCACCCGTTGCTCATCGAACCCCCAACTCACCGGCCGGCACACAGTTTCGCAGCCCACCGGCGATCGGTCGAGAGCGCCACTCCACCTCCCGGTCACCGGCCGGCAAACCGGCCGTTCCGGGGGCCCCGGCCAGCCCTCGGCCAGCCGGACGGGCAGTGGGAACCGGCTGGTCGGCCAGCCGAACCCGAAGTCCGGGCGAAACCCCGCGGACCCGTCCGGGCGGAATCAGGGGCAACCCCGAGCGTTTCCCGATACCCGAGGCGGCCGGGACTTCCTAGGCTGGCCTCGTGACACTGCTCGCGACCGAGTCGCTGACCAAGACGTACGGAGGCCGGGTCACCGCGTTGGCCGACCTCACGGTGTCGGTCGAACCGGGGATCATCGGACTGGTGGGCGCGAACGGCGCCGGCAAGTCCACCCTGATCAAGATCCTGCTGGGCCTTCTAGCCCCGACCAGCGGTCGGGTCTCCGTGCTCGGCCTCGACCCCACCACCGACCCCGCGGCCGTCCGCGCCCGGGTCGGCTACATGCCCGAGCACGACGCCCTCCCGCCCGACCTCTCCGCCGCCGAACTGGTCACCCACCTCGGCCGGATCAGCGGGCTGCCCCGCACGGTGGCCCGGGAGCGGGCCTCCGAGGCGCTGCGCCACGTCGGCCTGCACGAGGAGCGGCACCGGGCCGTCGGTGGCTACTCCACCGGCATGAAGCAGCGGGTGAAGCTCGCCCAGGCCCTGGTGCACGACCCCGACCTGCTGCTGCTCGACGAGCCGACCAACGGGCTGGACCCCGCCGGCCGGGAAGCCATGCTCGCCCTGATCCACCGGATCGGCACCGAGTTCGGCATCTCGGTGGTGGTCTGCTCGCACCTGCTCGGCGAAGTGGAGCGGATCTGCGACACCCTGGTCGCCATCGACGGCGGCCGGCTGCTGCGCGCCGACCGGATCGCCGCGATGACCTCGGCCATCGACGTGCTCGCCGTCGAGGTGAGCGAGGGTACGGACGAACTCGCCGCCCGGCTCACCGCGCTGAACCTGCCGGTGTCCCGGGAGGGGCGGCTGCTGCTCGTCCCGCTCGCCGACGACGCCACCTACGACCTGATCATCGGCGCGGTCGCCGAGCTGGACCTGTCGCTGCACCGGCTGGACCAGCGGCGGCACCGGGTGGCCGAACTCTTCGCCACGAGGGAGCCCAGCCATGTCTGAGCCGACCGGCGTCATCCACGACATCGGCTATCAGCGCTACACCGGCCCGCGGCTCGGCCGCCGGCACGTCTTCGGCGCGCTCTACCTGCACGGCCTGCGTACCGCTTTCGGGCTGGGCCGCTCCGCCAAGGCGAAGATCTTTCCCTGGCTGGTGATGGGCATCGTGCTGATCGTCGCCGCCGGGCTGACCGCGGTACGCACCCAGACCGGTCAGGTCGTCATGACGTACGCCCAGTTCGCCGACGCGATGAGCTGGCTGGTCATCTTCTTCGTCGCGGTGGTCGGGCCGGAGCTGGTCTCCCGCGACCTGCACAGCGGCGTGCTGCCGCTCTACTTCTCCCGCCCGCTGCCGCGCGGCGACTACGCGCTGGCCAAGCTCGGGTCGCTGGTCACCGCGCTCTGGCTGCTGCTCGGCGCGCCGCAGCTCGTGATGTTCCTGGGCGCCGCGTTCACCACCAAGGACGGGCTCGGCGGGGTCTGGGACGAGCTGCTCGACCTGCTGCCCGGCCTGCTCTACGCGGCGCTCTGGGCGGTGGTCTTCGCCTCGGTCGGGCTGCTCATCGCCTCGCTCACCGGCAAGCGGGCCTTCGCGGCGGGCGGCGTCGTGGCGGTGTTCCTGATGACCGCCCCGATCGTCGGCATCCTGTCGATCATGCCGTCCCGCACGGTCAACGAGCTGGCGATGCTCGGCTCGCCCACCGCCCTGATCCATGCTGTCGGCGAGTACACCCTCGGCGACCTGCTTGTACCCGGTGGGCAGGCCGACTATCAGATTGGCGGCTTCGGGCCGGTCTACGTGGCCGCCGCCGTGCTGCTGGTGGCCGGCTGCGTCACCCTGCTGCTGCTGCGATACCGGAAGGTGGCCGCCCGATGACCACGATCAGCGCGGAGCCGGCGGCCCCGGCCACCCCCGCCTCCACCCTCGACCTCGCCGGCGTCTCCCGCTGGTACGGCAACGTGGTGGCGGTCAACGACGTCACCATGCGGCTCGGGCCCGGCGTGACCGGCCTGCTCGGCCCGAACGGCGCCGGCAAGACCACCCTGCTGCACATGATGGCCGGCTTCCTCTCCCCGTCCCGGGGCGAGGTCACCCTCGACGGCGCGCCGACCTGGCGCAACCCGGAGGTCTACCGGCGGCTCGGCCTGGTCAGCGAACGGGAGGCGGTGCACACCTTCCTCAGCGCGTACGAGTTCGTGCTGGCCAGCGCCAAGCTGCACCGGCTGCCCGACCCGGAGGCGGCGGCGCGCCGGGCCGTCGCGCTGGTCGAGATGGAGGGGGCGCAGGACCGGAAGATCGGCACCTACTCCAAGGGCATGCGGCAGCGCACCCGGGTGGCCGCCGCCCTGGTGCACGACCCGCAGGTGCTGCTGCTCGACGAGCCGTTCAACGGGATGGACCCGCGGCAGCGGCTGCACATGATGGCCCTGCTGCACCGGCTCGGCGACGCCGGCCGGACCATCCTGTTCAGCTCGCACATTCTCGAAGAGGTCGAGCAGGTCTCCGGCACCGTGCAGGTGATGGTCGCCGGCCGGCTGGCCGCCTCCGGCGACTACCGAACCATCCGCCGGCTGATGACCAACCGGCCGCACGTCTTCCGGGTGCGCTCCACGGACGACCGGGCCCTCGCGGTCGCGCTGATCGCCGAGGAGTCGGTCACCGGGGTGGAACTCAGCCGGGACGGGCTGACCGTGCGGGCCGGCGACTACGGCGCCTTCACCCGCGCGCTGCCGAAGATCGCGCTTGCCCGCGGCCTCCGGGTCCGGACGCTGACGCCCGAGGACGAATCGCTGGAGAGCGTCTTCTCCTACCTGGTGGGGAGCTGACCCATGTCGACCGTTTCCTGGATCACCGCGCGCGGCCTGTTCGGCCGGCGCCGCTTCCTCCTGCTGCTCCCGCTGCCCGCGTTGCTGCTGGCGCTGGCGATCCTCTCCCGCTCGCTCGGCGTCGACCCCGGCGAGTGGGGGCCGGCGGTGCTGGTCGGGCTCGGCCTGGCCGTGGTGCTGCCGGTGGTCGCGCTGATCGTCGGCACCGGCGTGCTCGGCGCGGAGATCGACGACGGCACGGTGGTGCACATCCTCACCAAGCCGCTTCCGCGCTGGCAGATCATCCTGCCGAAGCTGGCGGTGGCCGCCGGCGTCACGGCGGTCACCGTCGCCGTGCCGCTCTACGTGGCGGGCGTGCTCGCCGACTCGGTACGCCTCGGCCTGGCGCTCGCCGTCGCCGCGTCGATCGGGGCGCTGGCCTACTCCGCGTTCTTCGTCGCGCTCAGCCTGCTCACCCGGCGGCCGGTGCTGCTCGGCCTCGTCTACGTGCTGATCTGGGAGGGGCTGCTCGGCAACTTCGTCAGCGGCACGAAGGTGCTCTCCATCCAGCAGTACGTGATCGCGCTCGCCGACCGGATCGCACCGACCGAGCTGCTCGCCACCAACGTGTCGGTGCCGGTCGCGGCGGTGATGAGCGCGCTGATCGCGGTGGGCTTCACGGTCCTCGCGATCGACCGCCTCCGCTCGTTCAGCGTGGCCGGCGAGACCAGCTGACGCGCACGAAGGGGCCCCGCTCGACGCCGCCGACGACGGCACGTCGGGCGGGGCCCGTCCGTGCGGGGCGACCCCCCTGGTCGATGTCCGAAGTGGACTGGAGGATCACGGTGCGTTCCGAGGTCTGGTAGCTTGCGGCGGCGACAACACGTGACAACGGGGGAGAAACCATGCGCTCAACTCGGCTCGCACTGCTCATTCCGGCCACGCTGGCGGCGCTCGTCATGTCCGGCTGCGACGACGGCGACACGCCCGCGGCGTCCAGCGGCGCCAGCGCGGCGGCCACCTCGTCGGCCGCCGCGCCGAGCGCCACCGCGACGGGCACCCCGGCCATGGACGCCGCCACCAAATCCGCCTGCACCGCCATCGACAAGGACATCCAGGCCGCCCTGAAGAAGGTCGCCGCCGCGGAGAAGATCGGGCCGCCGGCCGGCCACTCCGCGGTCAGCGCCCAGTATTCCGCCGGCGCCGCCTCGCTCTTCGCGAACGCCTTCACCACCAGCACCACGGTCAACGACGCCGTGAAGCAGGTCGCGACCGCGATGTCGGACCTCGCCGACACGTGGGCGAAGGCACCCAAGAAGGCGCCGAGCAAGGCCTCGCTGAACACCGCCGTGAAGCAGCTCGGGACCGCCTGCTCGGCGACCTGAGCCGGATCTCGCGGGAAAGGAGTGGCTGTCGCGTCGCGAACAGCCACTCCTTTTCTCGTCGTCCGATCCGTGTGGCGGCTCAGAAGGCGCAGGCGATGACGAGT
This sequence comes from Micromonospora sp. NPDC023966, assembly GCF_040639095.1. NCBI lineage: Bacteria > Bacillati > Actinomycetota > Actinomycetes > Micromonosporales > Micromonosporaceae > Micromonospora > Micromonospora sp. NPDC023966. The sequence continues at coordinate 52,358 of NZ_JBEZZJ010000026.1, forward strand.
TCGGTGGTGCGGTCGGGGAGCAGGTCGAGCTTGGCGATCCGGCCCGCCGCCCGGACGTCGTCGGCCACCAGGGTGAGCCGCTCGAGCAGGGCGGCCGGCCCGAGCGCCTCGGCCAGCGGCACCTCCGCCTTCATCGACAGCTTCCGCTCCGACTTGGCCCGGCGCACCTGACCCAGCGCGTCCGCGGCCAGCCGGAACAGCTCCGGGTCACCCGGCCCCTGCACCGCCCGACCCACCTCGTAGGTCGTCGGCCAGGGCGCCCGGTGCACCGAGCCGTACCGCCACCACGACCAGACCTCCTCGGTGACGAACGGCAGCACCGGGGCGAAGAGCCGCAGCTGCACGGACAGCGCGGTGGCCAGTGCCGCCCGGGCCGAGTCCGCCCCCGGCCCGGTGCCGTAGGCCCGCTCCTTCACCAGCTCGATGTAGTCGTCGCAGAACCGCCAGAAGAACGCCTCCGTGGCGATCAGCGCGGCGGTGTGGTCGTAGTCGTCGAAGGCGGTGGTCGCGGTGGCGACCACGCCGGACAGTTCGGTCAGCATGGCGGTGTCCAGCGGCGCGGTCGCCGGTGCCCGCAGCGCGTCCGCGGCGCCCAGCCCGAGGGCGAACTTTGACGCGTTGAGCAGCTTCGTGGCGAGCCGGCGACCCACCTTGATCTGCGCCGGGTCGAAGGCCAGGTCCATGCCGGGCTTGCCGCTGGCGGCCCAGTAGCGGACCGCGTCCGAACCGTGCTGTTCCAGCAGGGCCATCGGGGTGACCACGTTCCCCTTGGACTTGGACATCTTCTTCCGGTCGGGGTCCAGGATCCAGCCAGAGAGCACCGCGTCGCGCCAGGGCAGCACGCCCTGCTCCAGGTGCGCCCGGACCACCGAGTCGAACAGCCAGGTGCGGATGATCTCCTGCCCCTGCGGGCGCAGGTCCATCGGAAAGACGCGCCGGAACAGGTCCTCGTCGGTCTCCCAGCCACCGACGATCTGCGGGGTCAGCGACGAGGTGGCCCAGGTGTCCAGCACGTCCGGGTCGCCGACGAAGCCGCCCGGCATCCCGCGCTGCCCCTCCTGGTAGCCCGGCGGCGGCTCGCTGGACGGGTCGACCGGGAGCATCGACTCGTCCGGCGTGAGAGGCTGGGACCAGTCCGGCTCGCCAATGTCGTCGAGCCGGTACCACACCGGCACCGGCACGCCGAAGAAGCGCTGCCGACTGACCAGCCAGTCACCGGTCAGGCCGCTCACCCAGTTCTCGTAACGGTGCCGCATGTGCTCCGGCACCCAGCGCAGCTCCCGCCCCCGGGCCAGCAGTTCCTCGCGCAGGCCGAGGTGCCGGCCGCCGTTGCGCACATACCACTGGCGGGTGGAGATGATCTCCAGAGGGCGGTCGCCCCGCTCGTAGAACTTCACCGGGTGGGTGAGCGGACGCGGCTCGCCCACCAGATCGCCCGCGTCGGCCAGCAGCTCGACGATCGTCCGCCGGGCGCCGTTCACGGTCTGCCCCGCCAGGGCCGCGTAGGGCTCGGCGGGCACGCCGGCCGGCGGCTCCGGCAGCAGCCGCCCGTCCCGGCCGATCACCACCCGGGTGTCCAGCTGCAGCTCGCGCCACCAGGTCACGTCGGCCAGGTCGCCGAAGGTGCAGACCATCGCGATGCCCGTGCCCTTGGCCGGATCCGCCAGCGGATGCGCGCGCACCGGCACCTCCACCCCGAACAGCGGGCTGCGCACCTGCGTGCCCACCAGGTCGGCGTAGCGTTCGTCGTCCGGGTGGCAGACCAGCGCCACGCAGGCCGGCAGGAGCTCCGGCCGGGTGGTGTCGATCAGCACCTCGCGCCCGCCCGGCCCCTGGAAGCGCAGCCGGTGGTAGGCGCCCGGCCGCTCCCGGTCCTCCAGCTCGGCCTGGGCCACCGCGGTGGCGAAGCCCACGTCCCAGAGCGTCGGCGCCTCGGCCTGGTAGGCCTCGCCCCGGGCCAGGTTGCGCAGGAACGCCCGCTGGCTGGTCGCCCGGGCCACCCGCCCGATCGTGGTGTAGGTCAGCGACCAGTCCACCGACAGCCCGAGGCGTCGCCACAGCGCCTCGAAGACCTTCTCGTCCTCCGCGGTGAGCACCTCGCACAGCTCAATGAAGTTGCGCCGGGAGATCGTCGCCGGGTCCTTCCGGGCCGCCTCGCTCACCGGCCTCGCCGGCGGACGCCAGTCGGGGTCGTAGGGCAGGGCCGGGTCGGGACGCACCCCGTAGACGTTCTGCGCCCGCCGCTCGGTGGGCAGGCCGTTGTCGTCCCAGCCCATCGGGTAGAAGACCGTCCGGCCGCGCATCCGCTGGAACCGGGCCACCGTGTCGGTGTGCGTGTAGGAGAAGACGTGCCCCATGTGCAGCTCGCCCGATACGGTCGGCGGCGGGGTGTCGATCGCGTACACGTCCTGCCGCTCCTTCGAGTGGTCGAACGCGTACGTCCCGTCCTCCTGCCAGCGGCGCGCCCAGGGTTCCTCGATGCCGTCCAGGGTCGGACGCTCGGGGACCCCGGCGCGGGCCGTCCTCGCCGTATCGGTCATCAGCCGATCGTAGGCAGCCGACCCCGGCCGCTCCACGACTTTCGGCCTCGTGGCGGTATCCGGCGTCGGGACGCCGCCGGCCCCTTCGCAGGGGACAGCGAGCCCGCTCGGTGTGTGACAGCATCTGCCCCGTCCACGGACGCGGGGGAGGCATCGCCATGGACGACATCGCGCGCACGCCGTCGGTGGTGCGGTCCACAGTGGCCGGCACGGTCGCGGCAGTCGCCGTCGGGGCCTTCTTCGGGGTACGCGGGCTCGCCGTGGCCCGGCAGACCGGCTTCGCCGATCTGACCCAGGGCTTCCCGTTCGGGCCCTCGGCATTCACCGTCACGCTGGTCGCGCTGACCGGCGGCACGCTGCTCGCCGTCGTGCTGGCCGGCGTCACCGTGTTCGACCGGCTGCCCGGCTGGCCGGTCGTCGGTGTCGGCCTGGCGCTCGACTACCTGGCCGGCGAGTTCGCCCTCGACCACGGCATCGGGCTGGTGCCCCGCCAACCGCCCACCAGCGGGCAGGTGCTGACCGTGCTGGCCAGCGCCCTCGGGGCGGGCCTGGCGCTGAGTGGGGCGCTGCTGGCGCTGTCCCGGCCCGCCCGGTCGCTGCGCTGGCCGCTCGCCGCCGGGTTGGCCGCCGGCCTGGTGCTGCACTCCGCCGTCGAGGACCTGTTCCGCCTCGTGGCGGGGGAGGGCCACCCGGACGGCGACCGGGCCTGGCCGGCCCAGGTCGGGGTGACCGTGCTGATCGTGGTGGTCGCCGCGGTGCTCGCCCACCTCGACCGGCCCGGCGCGGGCGCGCCCCCCGGCCGGCCCCGGATCGGCCCGCTGGTGGCGACCGCTGTGGCGGCGCTCGTCACGCTGGGCGGTCTGGTGATCCGCTGGTGGGTGGTCGACGTGTTCCGGATCAGCCAGGACGGCCTGGTCGGGCCGCGCCGGGAGCAGTTCGTGGAATCCTTCGCCTACTTCTCGCCGGTGGCCGTCGCCACCGTGGCCGCGCTGGTTCTGCTCGGCTACGCGTACCGGACCGGCCGGGCGGTGGCCGCCCGCTGGGTGGTGCTCGGCTTCGCCGCGGGACCGCTCCTGCTCTTCGGGCTGCGGCTCACCTTCGTCGGCGACCGGGCGCAGGCCTACCTCGTCGTGCTGGTCGGCCTGGTGGCGGTCGCCGGGGGCGCGGCGCTGGCTCGCTTCACGCCGGGCCTGCTGCCCTGGGACGCGGCCGGCCTGCTGCTGGCCGCCCTGGCGATGCCGCTCGCCGCGCCGGTCGTCCGCGCCGAGCTGCCGGCCGCCGGGCAGGTGCCGTCGCTGCTCTCGGCGCTCGGGCTCGGCCTGGCCGTCGGCTTTGGCCTGGCGCTCGCCGCCACCGCCACCGATGCCGCCGCCGACGGCGTCACCGCCGCCACCCACAGTAACGCCGCACCGGCCGCAACCGTAGCGCCTGCCGGCGTGGCGTCCGATGGCGTGGAGGAGTCGGGGCGGGTGGCGGGGGTGCTGGCGCTCGGAATGGCCGCGCTGGTGCTGTCCGCCCTGGCGTTGGCCGCGCCGCTGCTCTGGGGCTGGGGCGCCACCCGGGGTGGCGGGCCACCACTGACCATCCCGGTGCTCACCGGGGTGGCCGCGCTGGTCCTGGTGCTGCTCTTCGGCTTCGGCCGGGCCGTCGACCGCATCCGCCGCGACCTGCGCGCCGAGGCTGCCCTGCTCACCGCCCACGCCCCGCTTCCGCCACCGACTGCCCCGGCTCCGGCTGGCGCGCAGCTCTCGTCCGGCCCGGATGCCGCAGCTCCGGCGCGGCCGAGCGCTGACGCTGCCGGTTTTCCCACACCGGGTTCGGATGCTGCCCGCCCGCCCGTCCCAGGTGCCGATGCCGCGGGTCAGGTCGCTCCGGGTTCGGGCGCCGCCGGGCCGTCCGCGCCGATTTCGGGCGCCGCGGGGCCGGCGGAGCGGGAAGACCGCCGCACCGACTGACGCCCTGAACCCGACCTGTCAGCGATAGCCGGCGGAACCCGTCGAGATCTTGGACGCAAGTTGCCCCTCCAGGGGCACTTTGCTTCCAAGATCGCCCCGGAGTGGCTCGATCTTGGAAAGTTGTCGTTCTTCTCGAACGGCAACTCTCCAAGGTCTCCGGGGCGTCCCGTCAGGCGGCAGTGCGGAGAGGGGCGCCCGGGCGAGGGCGCCGTCGAGACGGAGGCACGGCTACGACGGCGCGGGCCGCGAACGGCGCGGGCATCGGTCCGGGCGGACGCGGGGAGGGTCGAGGCATTGGCTCAGAGGCCCGGACGGTACGCGGTCGGGAGGTGGGTTGGTCAGATCAGGGAGTCGCGCCACTGGCGGTGCAGGGCGGCGTACCGGCCACCGGCGGCGGCCAGCTCGGCCGGTGGCCCGTCCTCCACGATCCGGCCGCCGTCGAGCACCAGCACCCGGTCGGCGATCTCCACGGTGGAGAGACGGTGCGCGATCACCAGCGCGGTGCGGTCCCGCAGGACGTTGCGCAGCGCCCGCTGCACCAGGCGCTCCGTCGGCACGTCCAGCGACGAGGTGGCCTCGTCGAGGATCAGCACCCGCGGGTCGGCCAGGAAGGCCCGGGCGAACGCGACCAGCTGCCGCTGCCCGGCGGAGAGCCGGCCGCCGCGCCGGTGCACGTCGGTGGCGTACCCGTCGGGGAGGGCGGCGATGAAGTCGTGCGCGCCGATGGCCCGGGCGGCGGCGGCCACGGCGGCGTCGTCGGCGTCCGGGCGGCCGAACCGGATGTTCTCGGCGACCGAGCCGCTGAACAGGTGGTTCTCCTGGGTGACCAGCACCACCGCCCGGCGCAGCTCGGCGTCGGCCAGGTGCCGCAGGTCCACCCCGTCGAGGCTGATGGTGCCGGCGGCCGGGTCGTGGAACCGGGCCAGCAGCTTGGCGATGGTGGACTTGCCGGCGCCGGTCGGCCCGATCAGCGCGACGGTCTGCCCGGCCGGCACGGCCAGCTCCAGCCCGGAGAGGATCGGCGCCTCGGGCCGGTAGCCGAAGTGCACCGAGCGGAACACCACCCTGCCCCGTCCCGGGCCGGCGGGCAGCGGCACCGGTCGCGCCGGTTCGGCCACCGCCGGCGGCTCGTCGAGCACCCCGGCCAGCTTCTCCAGCGCGGCGGTGGCCGACTGCAACGCGTTGTAGAACTGGCTCAGCTCCTCCATCGGCTCGAAGAACCGGCGCAGGTAGAGCAGGAACGCGGCGAGCACGCCCACCTCGGTCCGCCCGCCCAGCACCCGCCAGCCGCCGTAGCCGAGCACCGCCGCGGCGGTCAGGTTGCCGATCAGCCGGATGCCGGGAGAGTAGACGGCGATCAGCCGGAACGCGCGCAGGCTGGCCTGCCGGTAGTCGTCGTTCACCGCGGCGAAGATGTGCTGGTTGCGGGGCTCCCGCCGGTAGGCCTGCACCGCCCGGATCCCGCGCAGCGACTCGACGAAGTGCACGATGACCAGTGCCACCGCCTCCCGGGTCCGCCGGTAGGCCCCGGTGGAGGCGCGGGCGAACCAGCGGGACAGCCAGAACAGGAACGGGAACGCGAGCAGGGTGACCGCCGCCAGCGGCAGATCGAGCCAGAGCAGGATGCCCGCCACCGACAGCACCGACAGCGCGGCCATGACGAGCTTGTCGATCCCGCCGTCGACCAGCTCGGCGATCGAGTCCAGGTCGCTGGTCAGCCGGGACACCATCCGGCCGGAGGTGTAGCGCTCGTGGAAGCCGACGTCGAGGCGGAGGAAGTGCCCGTACACCCGGTTGCGGAGGTCGAGCAGGACGGCCTGGCCGATCCGGGCGGCGAGGGTGAGGAAGGCGCGTCGGGTCGCGTACTCGGTGCCGGTGGCGACGACGAACGCGGCGGCGACGGCGACCAGCGGGCCCGAGTCGCCGGCCCGCAGCGGCCCGATGCCCCGGTCGATGCCGAGCATCACCAGGTACGGGCCGGCCATCGCGGCGGCGTTCTGGGCCAGCAGCAGGGACACCGCGAGCCCGAGCCGGGCCCGGTGCGGGCGGAGCAGCTCGCGGAGCAGCGCCCGGCTGCGGTCGCGGAGCCGGGCCAACGCCTCGGGCGACGAGTCCTCGGCCCGGCTGCGGTCGGCGTCGGGGTCGGTGGCCCGCCCGCGCCATCGGGCCAGGTCGAGGTCGGGATCGCCGCGCGTTCGGGAGAGGTCGGGATCGTCGCGTTGTCGGGGTATCCGGGGTGGACCGGCGGCACCGGTCACGACCGCACCAGGCCGACGCCGTCCGCCCGCCGCTCCGGCTCCGGCTCCGGCTCCGGCTCCGGCTCCGCGGAGAGTACCGCCCGGTAGGCCGGCACCCCGGCCAACAGTTCGGAGTGGGAGCCCACGGCGACGATCCGCCCGCCGTCGAGCAGCGCCACCCGGTCGGCGAGTGCCACCGTGGAGGGCCGGTGCACCACCAGCAGGGCGGTGGTGTCGCGCAGCACGCGACGCAGGGCCGCCTCGACCAGCGCCTCGGTGTGCACGTCGAGCGCGGAGAGCGGGTCGTCGAGCACCAGCAGCGCGGGCCGGCCGAGCACCGCGCGCGCCAGCGCCAGCCGCTGCCGCTGCCCGCCGGAGAGGGAGAGCCCCTGTTCGCCGACCCGGGTGGCCAGCCCCCATGGCAGGTCGTACGCGAACTCCGCCTGGGCCAGCGCGAGCGCGGCCCGGACCTCCTCCTCGCCAGCCTCCGGCCGGCCCAGCGTCAGGTTCTCCCAGACCGACATGGAGAACAGGGTCGGCTCCTCGAAGGCCACCCCGACGAGCCGGCGCAGCGAGCCCAGCCGCAGCTCGCGCAGGTCGTGCCCGTCCAGGGTGATTCGCCCGCCGGTCACCTCGTGCAGCCGGGGGACCAACGACAGCAGCGTGCTCTTGCCGCAGCCGGTCGCCCCGACCAGGGCCAGCGTCTCGCCCGGCTCGACGGTCAGCTCCACCTCGCGCAGCACCGGGGCCGGGCTGCCGGGGTAGCGGAAGCTCACCCGTTCGAAGCGGAGCCGGCCGCGCACGTCGCTCCGGTCCAGCGCGCGGGCGTGCGGGGCGTCCACGATGGCCGGCCGGGTGTCCAGCACCTCCTGGATCCGGTCGGCGGCGGTCGCCGCCTCCTGCCCGTTCGCGATGATCCAGCCGAGCGACTGCACCGGCCAGATCAGCATGAGCTGGAGGCTGACGAAGGCGACCAGCTCGCCGATGGTGAGCCCGCCCCGGGCCACGGCGGCGGCGCCGGCCACCAGCACCACCCCGAGGGTCAGGTTGGGCACCAGGTCGAACAGGGCGGAGGTGCGGGCCAGCAACCGGGCCTTGCGGATCCCGGTGTCGTGCAGCCCGCGGGCGCCGGTGGCGAACCGGGCGGCCAGTTCCGGCCCCCGCCCGTACGCCCGCATGGTGCGCAGCCCCTGCGCGGTCTCCTCGACCAGCGTGGCCACGTCGCCCTGCTGGTCCTGCATCCGCCGGGACGCGGCGTGGTAGTGCCGGGCGAACCGGCGGCTGATCAGGAACAGCGGGACGGCGCTGGCCGCCACCAGCAGGCCGAGCCAGGGGTGCAGCCGGATCAGCAGCACCACCACGGCGGCGTAGGTGATCAGGTTGAGCACCAGGAAGAGCAGGCCGAAGGAGAGGAACCGGCGGATCACCGACAGGTCGCTGGTGATCCGGGAGAGCAGTTGGCCGGACTGCCACCGGTCGTGGAAGCCGGCCGGCAGGCGTTGCAGGTGGGCGTAGATGTCGGCCCGGATGGCCGCCTCCATGCCGACCGACGAGGAGGACTGGGTCCACCGCCGGATGAAGATCAGCACCGCCTCGGCCAGGCCGAGCAGCAGGGCGAGGGCGCCGAGCCGGAGCAGCCCGGCCGTGTCGTGCCGGGCCACCGGCCCGTCCACCACCCGCTGCACCACCAGGGGTACGGCCAGGCTCGCCGCCGTGGCGGCCACGGCGGCGAGCAGCAGCCAGGCGAACTCCGGCGCGTGCGGGCGGAGGTAGGGACGCAGTCGCCAGAGGTTGCGCAGCGGGCGGGGACGGGCGTCGTGACACGCCGCGGGGTTGCCGTCGCTCTGCGCAGGCACTACCCGACGGTAGCGGCAGGGGACGACAGTACGGGTGTCAGCTAGCCGTCACCCGTCCCTCATGCCCGAGAAGCCACTTCTTCACGTCCAGCCCCCAGCGGTAGCCGCCGAGCGTGCCGTCGGTGCGCAGCACCCGGTGGCAGGGCACGAAGAGCGCGGCGGCGTTGCGGGCGCAGGCCGCCGCGGCGGCGCGGACCGCGGCCGGTCGGCCGGCCAGCGCGGCGAAACCGGTGTAGGTCACCGGGTCGCCCGGCTTGACGTCGCGCAGCACCTGCCAGGCGTGCGCCATGAAGACGCCGCCGGTCTGCTGCTCGACCGGCACGGTGTCGATCGCGGCCAGGTCCCCGGCCAGGTAGGCGCGCACGGCGGCGGTCACCGGGCCGAGGTCGGCCCGGTCGCGCAGCGCGCCGCGCAGTCCGGGGTGGACCAGGGGCACGAGGGTCGCCGGGTCGGTGGTGAAGCCGGCCGCGCGTACCGCCCCGTCGGGTCCGGCGAGCACGCTCAGCGGGCCGGCGGGGGTGTCGATGACGGTGCTGTCCAGTGTGGTCATGCCGCTCTCCAGAGTCGGATCACCGCGTACGACCGCCAGGGGCGCCAGCGGTCCGCGTACGCGTTCAGGGTCTTCGGGTCGTCGGGCAGGCCGAGTGCGGCGGCGCCCCGGCGTACGCCCAGGTCGGTGGGGAGGAGGACATCCGGGTCGCCGAGCGCGCGCATGGCCACGTAGCCCGCGGTCCACGGTCCGACCCCGGGCAGCGCGACCAGCCGCCGCACCGCCTCCTCCCGGTCCCCGCCCGGCGCCAGGTCCAGTTCCCCGTCGGCGACGGCCCGCGCCACCGCGCGGATCGTCTCCCGGCGCGCCCCCGGCATCCGGAACGCCGCATCATCCGCCGAGAGCACCTCCTCCGGGCTCGGAAACGCCCGCAGCCCTCGCGGCCGATCCGGGGTGACGTCGCTGTCGACCTCGTCGACGGGCGGGGTGGTGGTGGCCGTCAGGAGGTGGGTGAGGGTGGTTCTGGCCGACTGGAGGGAGATCTGCTGGGTGGTGATGGCGCGGACGGCCATCTCGAAGCCGTCCACGGCGTGCGGGAGGCGGACGCCGGGTTCGGCGTCCACCGCCGGGGCCAGGGCCGGGTCCGCCGCCAGGGTGGCGTCGACCGCGACCGGGTCGGCGTCCAGGTCGAGCAGGCGGCGGCAGCGGGCCACCGCCGGGGCCAGGTCGCGCATGTCGGCCAGCCGCAGGGTGGCGGCCACGTGCCCGTCGGCCGGGGTCAGCGACACCGTGCCGGGTCCGTGCGGCAACCGCAACCCCCGGTGGTACGCCCCGTCGCGGACCTCCTCGACGCCGGGCAGCGCCCGCAGCGCCAGGAAGTCCAGCAGGGCCCCCGTGTGCAACGGCGGCCGGTACGCCAGCCGCAGCGTGATGGTGCCCGCCCCGCCGACCGCCCGCCGGCCGCCCCGGCTGACCCGCAGCTCCGAGGGGGTGGCCCCGTACACCTCGCGGACGGTGTCATTGAACTGCCGGACGCTGCCGAACCCGGCGGCGAAGGCCACCTCGGCCAAGCCGAGCCCGGTGGTCTCGATGAGGATCCGGGCGGTCTGCGCCCGCTGCGCCCGGGCCAGCGCCAGCGGCCCCGCGCCCAGTTCGGCGCGGAGCATCCGGTGCAGGTGCCGTTCGGTGTAGCCGAGTCGCGCCGCCAGCCCGGGTACGCCGTCCCGGTCGACCACCCCGTCGGCGATCAGCCGCATCGCCCGCCCGACCACGTCGGCCCGGACGTCCCACTGGGGTGAGCCCGGGGCGGCGTCGGGGCGGCAGCGGCGGCAGGCCCGCAGCCCGGCGCCCTGCGCGGCGGCGGCCGACGGGAAGAACCGGACGTTCTGCCGCTTCGGTGTCGTCGCCGGGCAGGACGGCCGGCAGTAGATCCCGGTCGACGTCACGCCGGTGTAGAACCAGCCGTCGAACCGCTGGTCGCGGCTGTCGACGGCCCGGTAGCACCGCTCGAAGTCGAGTTCCATGACACCGATCCTGCCTCGCAGGTCCGGCCTTCGGCTGGCGGGATTCGGACGCGGCCGTGCGGGCCCACCGCCGGCGCTCGAAACCGGACCCGGGCCGCCTTCGCGCGGCCGTCCGCGGCAGCGGCGCCAGCGGTGGGTGGAACGCCATGGAGGTCACCGGGGTCGGGACACCTCCATGACGTTCCACTCACCGGCAGCAGAGCCCCGGGTGCCGCCGGCGGGTCAGCGGCGGGGAGTGGGCGTCGGGCTGGGCCAGGGGACGGGCACGCCCGGGCCGCCCCCGGGGGAGGGGACCGCGGTGGGTTCGCCCGGCCGGCTCGGGCTCGGCACGGGCCGGCCCGGCCGGGCGGAGGGCGAGGCGGTGGGGACGGGTACGGGGACGGCCGTCGGGTCGCCGGCTGGGCTCGGCGCGGCGGTGGGCGGGCCGCTGGGGGCCGGGACCGCCGTGGGTTCGGCGGGGGACGGGGATCCCGTGGGGGTCGGGGGCGCCACCGGGGCGGCCGGGCGGGGAGCCTCCCCGCCCGCGGCCGCCATCGCGATCGGCGCGCCGATCAGCACGGCGGCCACCACGCCCGCCGCGCCGAGCGTCACCGTGGTCCGCCGGCGGTTCCGGAACCGGCGTTCCGCCGGGATCAACTGGTCCTGCACTCTGGGTGCCTCCTCGGCCAGGTCGGAGAGGGTGTCGCGGATGAGGTCCTCGAAGGGCGTGGTCATCGCCGTACCTCCAGGAGTTCGACGTCCGGCAGGAGTTGGCGCAACCGGGTCACCGCCCGGTGGGTCCGGCTGCGTACCGTGCCGACCGTGCAGCCCAGCGCCTCGGCGACCTGGGTCTCGGTGAGGTCCTCGTAGTAACGCAGGACCAGCACCGTCCGCTGGGCCGGCGGCAGCAGCCGCAGCGCCGCCCGCATCGCCAGGCGTACGTCGGTGCCGCCGCTCGGATCCGGCTGGACCGACTCGTCGGCCCCGGTGAGCGCCGTCTCCCGGCGTCGCCGCAGCCGCCGCCACCAGCTCACCTGCTCGCGGTACATGACCGTGCGCAGGTAGCCCTCGGGGTCGGCGTGCCGCAGCGTCCGCCACCGCGGAATGGTCCTGGCCAGCGCCGACTGGAACAGGTCCTCGGCCGCGTGCCGGTCGCCGGTGAGCAGGTACGCCACCCGCATCAGCGCCGGCGTGCGGCTGGTCACGAACTCGGCCAGCCGGGCCCGGTCGTCCTCGTCCACCCACCCTCCCGCTCGTTGTCGTCACAGATACAGACGCCCCAGCTCAGCCCAGCTATCCCTGGCGCGGCAACGGATTCCGCCCCGGGAAAGTGTCGGTAGTGGTCGGTACGGTCCCGCCACCAACTCAAGAAAAGGTGCGGGGCATGGCGAGCGTGGCCGGGCGGGGTGTCCGCTGATGCGAACGGGGCGGACACGGCTGGACGGTGCGGTGGTGCAGAGCTTCTACGACCGGATGCGGGTGGTGGCGCCGGCCGCGTACGGGGCGATCGAACGGGACCGGGCCGACGACCCGGGGCGCGCCTTCCCCGACACCGCGTGCGGCCGGCTGGTCGGCTCGCTCGACGCGGCCGGGTTGCGCGCGCTCGGCATGTGGGCACACCACTGGTGCATGCGCTTCTACGACGACGACACCCGGGTCGGCCTGCGGCTGGTCCGGGAGCTCGCCGGCCGGACGGGGCTGGGCTGGACGGTCGACGAGGTGCGCTGGCTCCTCGACCAGTCGTACGCGGCCGCGCCGTCCGCCGCGCACCGGTTCACCCTGCCGTTCGCCGCGGCGGCGGAACTGCCCCCCGGCGCGCTGCCCGAGGGCGTGGCCGCCGACGCCCCGGCCGGGGAGTGGCGCCGGTTGCGCGCCGGCTGACCGGGCCGTCGACCGGGCGCGGCCCTTCCCGGAAGCTGGCCGAGCACCATGGCGGCGACCGCCACCGCGAAGCCGGCGAGCTGGGTGGGGCTGAGCGACTGCCCGAGCACCAGCCAGCCGAGGGTCGCGGCGGTCAGCGGGCTGAGCGCGCCGAGCACCGACACGCGGGTGACCGGCAGCCGGGCCGCGCCCCGGAACCAGAGCGCGTACGCCAGCGCGGTGCCGACCAGCCCGAGCCACGCGTACCCGAGCAGGGCCGGTGCGGCCGGCGCGGGCGGCGCGCCCTCCACGGCGGCGGCGACCGGCACGATCAGCAGGCCACCGGCGACGAGCTGCCAGCTGGTCGCGGCGAGGGTGCCCACCCCGGCCGGCCGGCCCCAGCGGCGGGTGAGCACCAGCCCGGCCGCCATGGACGCGGTGCCGGCCAGGCCGGCGGCGACGCCGAGCGGGTCGAGGCCGGCGCCCGGCCGCAGCACCACCAGGGCGACCCCGGCCGGGGCGGCGATCGCGGCGAGCAGCGCCGGCCGGCCGGGCCGGTCCCGGAGCAGGACGACGGTGAGCGCGGCGACCAGCAGCGGCTGGGCGGCCCCGAGCACGGCCGCCGTTCCGCCGGGCAGCCGGTACGCGGCGACGAAGAGCAGGGGGAAGAACGCCCCGATGTTGAGCGCGCCGAGCACGGCGGCCCGCCCCCACCAGACGCCGTGCGGGCGCCGGCGGGTCAGGGCGAGCAGCAGCAGGCCGGCCGGCAGGGCGCGGATCGCGCCGGACCAGAGCGGCCGGTCGGCGGGCAGCAGCTCGGCGGTGACCAGGTAGGTGGTGCCCCAGGTGGTCGGGGCGGCGGCGGTGAGCGCGACGTCGGTCCAACGGCGGGCCATGGCGACCCTCCTTCCCTCGATGCCAAGTAGCTTAGCACTAAGCTAATCAGTGCCGAGTGAAAGTGGAACTCCGAGGTGCGGCACAATCGACAGCCGTGGCAACGGATGACGTGGACGTGATCGTCGAGCAGTGGCGCCGGGAGCGGACCGGCATGCGACCCGAGCCGATGGCCGTCTTCGGCCGCATCTACCGGATTGCCCGGCTGGTCGGCGACCGCCAGGAGAAGGTGTACGCCCGCTGGGGCATCGGCCGGGGCGAGTTCGACGTGCTCGCCGCGCTGCGCCGGTCCGGCGCGCCGTACACCCTGGCGCCGAAGGCGCTCGCGGCCTCGCTGATGCTCACCTCCGGCGGCATGACCGGTCGGCTCGACCGGCTGGAGCGGGCCGGGCTGGTCCGGCGCGCCCCCGACCCGGCCGACCGGCGGGCGCTGCGGGTCAGCCTCACCGCCGCCGGCCGCCGCGTGGCCGAGGAGTCGGCCGAGGCCGGGCTGGAGGTGCAGCGGCGGATCCTCGACGCGCTGCCCCCCGCCGACCGGGACCGGCTGGCCGACCTGCTGCGCGCCCTGCTGGCCGCGGCCGAGGCCGAGCCGGCGGATGAGGCAGGATGATCTCCATCGTCACCGACCGGAAGGACGGCCATGCCCGCCAGTGAACCGACCATCGTCGCCACCAGCATGGGCTTCTTCAGCCGGCGCCGCGGCCCCTGGGACGCCCGGCCGAGCCAGCTCTTCGACCTGATGGCCGAGCTGGCGGAGGCCGGCGACGCGCCCAGGGTCTGCTACCTCAACCAGGCCGTCGGCGACCAGCCCACCTCGTTCACCGTGTTCTACGGCGCGTTCGCCGGCACCCGGTTCCGCCCCTCCCACCTGGCGCTCTACCCGATGCCGAACGTCGAGGACATCCGCGCCCACCTGCTCGCCCAGGACATCATCTGGGTCGGCGGCGGCAGCGTGGCCAACCTCTGCGCGGTGTGGCGGGTGCACGGCCTGCCGGACATCCTGCACGAGTGCTGGCAGGCCGGCGTGGTGCTCGGCGGGGTCTCCGCCGGGTCGATCTGCTGGCACGTCGGCGGCGCCACCGACAGCTACGGCCCGACCCTGCGCCCCTTCACCGACGGGCTGCGCTGGCTCCCGTACGGCAACGGCGTGCACTACGACAGCGAGGACCAGCGCCGACCGCTCATGCACCGGCTCGTCGGCGACGGCACGCTGCCGACCAGCCACTGCACCGACGACGGCGTCGGGCTGATCTACCGGGGCACCCGGCTGGCCGAGGCGGTCGCCGACCGGGAGGGCGTGGCCGCGTACGAGCTGACCCGCGCCGAGGACGGCACCGTGCGGGAGACCCGGATCGAGCCCCGGCTGCTGCCCGCCGGAGCGGCCTGACCACGGCGGTCGGAGACCTACCTGCCCGGTGTCGGCGGCGAGGCGCGTAAGCTGGCTCGTCGTGAGTCTCACCATCGGCATCGTCGGCCTGCCCAACGTGGGCAAGAGCACCCTGTTCAACGCGCTGACCAAGAACGACGTGCTCGCCGCGAACTACCCGTTCGCCACCATCGAGCCGAACGTCGGCGTGGTCGGGCTCCCCGACGAGCGGCTGGCCAAGCTCGCGGAGATCTTCTCCTCGCAGAAGGTGCTCCCGGCGCCGGTCTCGTTCGTCGACATCGCGGGCCTGGTCCGGGGCGCCTCCAAGGGGCAGGGCCGGGGCAACGCGTTCCTGGCCAACATCCGCGACGCCTCGGCGATCTGCCAGGTGGTGCGGGCCTTCTCCGACCCGAACGTGGTGCACGTCGACGGCAAGGTCTCCCCGGCTGACGACATCGAGACGATCAACACCGAGCTGATCCTGGCCGACATCCAGACCCTGGAGAAGGCGCTGCCCCGGCTGGAGAAGGAGGCCAAGCTCCGCAAGGACCGGGCCGCCGCGGTCGAGGCCGCCAAGAAGGCCGTCGAGGTCCTCGACGGCGGCACCACCCTGTACGCGGGCGCCGCCGCCGCCAAGGTCGAGCTGGAGCACCTGCGCGAGCTGCACCTGCTCACCACGAAGCCGTTCCTCTACGTCTTCAACGTCGACGAGGCCGAGCTGGGCAACGCCGAGTTCCTCGACGAGCTGCGCGGCCTGGTCGCCCCGGCCGAGGCGGTCTTCATGGACGCCAAGATCGAGTCCGAGCTGGTGGACCTGCCCGAGGAGGAGGCCCGCGAGCTGCTGGAGTCGATCGGGCAGTCCGAGCCGGGGCTGGACCAGCTGGTCCGGGTCGGCTTCCGCACGCTCGGGCTTCAGACGTACCTGACGGCCGGCCCCAAGGAGGCGCGGGCCTGGACCGTCCCGGTCGGCGCGACCGCGCCGGAGGCCGCCGGGGTCATCCACAGCGACTTCCAGCGCGGCTTCATCAAGGCCGAGGTGGTCTCCTACGCCGACCTGGTCGAGGCCGGATCGATGGCGGCGGCGAAGGCCGCCGGCAAGGTCCGGATCGAGGGCAAGGATTACGTCATGCAGGACGGCGACGTGGTGGAGTTCCGCTTCAACGTCTGAGGGGGACCGTTCGGGCGTGATGATTTCGTACGCGATTGGCTGTCGCTGTTACCCCGAGTCACTGCTCAGCCGGACGGAGCCGGTGGCGATCTTGGCTGCCGATCAGCGGCAGAAGGGGCTGTGTACAGTGACCCCTGTCAGCGATGAGGGGAGGTGAGCCCGGTGAACACCCAATGTCACGTCTGGGCGCTCCACCCGGCCATCCCTGTCCGCTGACTTCGCGTCGGGGAGCGCCCTCCTAACCGGAGGAACAATGACCTTCTCCCCGTTCCGTATCGACGTATCCGACGAGGTACTCGACGACCTGCGGGCTCGCCTGGCCCGTACCCGCTTCACGGACCGCAGCGGCGATCAGCCGTGGCAGGCCGGCGCGGACCCCGACTACCTGCGCCACCTGGTGTCCTACTGGGCGGACGGGTTCGACTGGCGAGCTCGCGAGGCCGAACTCAACGCGTTGCCGCACTACCAGGCCCAGATTGGCGGCCGACGCCTGCACTTCCTTCGCGTACCCGGGGCGCGTCCGGCCGGCGCGCCCGCGCCGCTGCCACTGACCCTGAGTCATGGCTGGCCCAGCAGCTTCGTCGAGATGCTGCCGCTGGTCGACCGTCTGACCAACCCCGCTCGCCACGGGGGCGACCCCGCCGACGCGTTCGACGTGGTGGTGCCCTCGCTGCCCGGCTTCCTGTACTCGGAGCTGCCGAAGGGTCCGCTCACCCGCGCTGCGATGGCGCAGACGCTGCACCTGTTGATGACCGACGTCCTCGGCTACCAGCGCTACGGCGCCTTCGGTGGGGATGTCGGCGGCGTGGTCACCGGTTGGCTGGGCGCCCTGTATCCCGAACAGGTGGTCGGCATTCACATGATCCACCCACCGTTCCCGGCCAGCTTCGACTCCCACCCGTTGTCGCCCGCCGAGCAGGCTTTTCTCGATGCCGAGACGGCGTACGACCAGACCGATGGCGGCTACAGCGCCATCATGGGCACCCGGCCGGACACCATCGCCGCGGCGCTGGTGGACTCGCCGGCCGGACTGGCCGCCTGGCTCGTCGACAAGTACCGGGACTGGAGTGACAACCACGGGGACCTGGAGAGCCGGTTCGACCGGGACGCCCTGCTGACGATCATCACCCTGTACTGGGCGAGCGGCGCGATCGGCTCCTCGTTCCGGCAGTACTTCGACTTCCACCACAACAGTCCGCGACCCGACATCACGGTGCCAGCCGCGTTCACGGTGAGCGCCGAACCGTCGATGGCCGACTTCCCGCGCGAGATCGCCGAACGCGCCTGCACCGACATCCGGCACTGGAGCGAACCCGGTAGGGGCGGCCACTTCATGCCGCTCGAGGAACCGGACCTGCTCGCCGGCGAACTGAGGCAGTTCTTCACGTCGCTCCGCCCGTACTGATCAGCAAGGGAGCCGGGTCGCAGCGGCCCGGCTCCCGCTGTCGGGTTCCGCCTGGCAAGAGCGGACAAGTTGGTCAGGGCATTCCGCTGATTCGTCGTTTGTAGGCGGACGGAGTCTCCCCGCAGTGCCTGGCGAACGATCGAGCGAATGCTCCGACGTCAGTGGAGCCATCCCGCAGCTCATCGCCTCTGAATGCGTAGGTCGGCCGGCCGCCCTCGTGGCCTGGGGTCAGGGTGCCTTTCGTGGCCTAGCGATAGCCCAGTAGCGCCATGGCGGCGCGATTGTCGGGACGCGACCAGAAGAACTGGTGAAGATCGTCCGACAGCTCGTCGCGATGGGTGCCCGCCTGTCCTCGTCGGAAAAACCCCGGGTCGATCGCGTGCAACTCCTCGAACGACGGGATGCCCACGTCGGCGCGAGGCTTGATCCCGGGCAACCGTAGTTCCGCCATTACCCGCTCGACGGACGGCCGCGGCTCGCGTACGAGGTCTTCGTATCTGAGCACGACCCGGTGGGGTGCTGGTGGCAGCAGCCAGCTGAGCACGTTCTGCCCCCAGCTCCCGGTCCCGACGGTGTCCTTCCGGTTGATCATTGCTCTCAGCTCGGTCTCGAACTCGCGGCCTTCCCCTTCACTGTTGAGCCGAGCCCAGGAGACCAGCGAGTCTCTGCCGTCGCGGACGAGGCAGATGGCTCGGTCCGACTCGTCGACGTCGTCATCGCGCTGCCTGTGCGTCTTGACGAAGTGCACCTGCTCGGCAGTCCGCATCGCGCGGATTGCCGCAGGCCTTTCCTCGAATCCGACCAGGGCCGCGCCCAGGCGTGTGGCGACGCCGTCGACGTCGTACACGACGGACGTTCGTACACCGTAGAGACGGTGCAGCAGGATGCGGAGGAACGTATTTCCGGAGCGTGGAAACGAGGACACCCAGACGATCATGGGCCCCACCCTAGGCGCGCTGCGGGCGGCACAAGCCGGTGCCCGGCCATCACCTGGGGCAGCGGCACGGTGCGGCGCGAGCGGGGCGTGACGCCGTCGGCTGGGGGTGTGGGAAGCCGTGGCGCGGTGTGCATGCCCGGTAGAGGCCTCGCCGATGAGTGCTGTCGGGCGAGCTAGCCGCTTGCCGCGTTGTGCTTCGCGATCAGGTTCGGGAGTTCGTCCAGCGAATCGATGCGGAACAGGCACTGCTCGGACACGCCTCGCATGTCGAGGATGTGACCCCACGGACCGCGTCGGATCAGGCAGGTCTTCATGCCGGCCTCGTTGGCCGGGCGTACGTCGTTGTCGGGCCGATCGCCGACGTACAGGATCGAAGAGGCGTCGCCACCGCCCTCGCGAATGACCCGCTCAAGAAAGGCCGGTGACGGCTTCGCCACGCCCCAACCGTCCGACGTGCCGATCACGTCCACGGAGAGGTCGAGAGCGCGGAGGATCGTCTCGGCATGAGCTGGCTGGTTGCCGGCCAGGCCCACGAACAGGCCCTGATCCTTCAAGGAGGTCAGGCACGGTCGCGCGTCGGGGTAGAGATCCTCTTCGCCGAACGTCTCCGGCTTGTCCGCAGCTGCTCGGCGCTCGCGCTCGGCCGCGAGATCGAAATCGCGCCGGAAGACCCGGAACGTCTCCCGATAGTCCAGACCCCCGGCGATCACCGCCCCGAAGACCGCCGAAAACGTATGCCGTGGAACGCCGATCCAGTCCGCCCAGGTCTCGAACTCGCGGGACTCGTCGAGAATCGTCCCGCCGACATCGAAGAAGACCGCGTCGATCACTTGCGTTCCTCCGTCATCGTCGCGCTGCCAGTGGATCATAGCCGGGGATCGTCGGGACCTGGACCGTGAAGGAGGCTGGGGTCAGTGCCCTCTCACGCAGAATTCGTTGCCGTCGGGATCGGCCAGCACAACGGTGCCGTCCTCACCGATTTCCAGCGGGGTGGCTCCGAGGGCGACCAGCCGGTCGACCTGCGCCTGCTGATCGCCCTCCGCCGTGAGGTCGAAGTGCTGCCGATTCCTCGCCTCTTTCGGGCCCACGGGCGGCCCTCCCCACGCGACCTTCGTGCCGCCCTGCGGCGACTGGATCGCGGTTTCCTGATTCTGGTCCCAGACCAGCGGCCAGCCCAGCGCCTCGCTCCAGAAGATGCCGACCTCCCGGGTGCCGTCGCAGGCGAGTTCCCCGAGCAGGCCGCACCCGGCGAGGAAGGCGTTGCCCGGTTCGATCACGCAGAACTCGTTGCCCTCGGGGTCGGCCAGGACGATGTGCCCCTCCTCCGGGCGCTGCCCGACGTCGAGGTGGCTGGCGCCGAGCTTCAGCGCCGTCGCCACCGTGTGCTGCTGGTCGGCGAGGCTGGCACTGGTCAGGTGAAGGTGCATGCGGTTCGGCCCCACCTTCGCCGTATGGCTCGGGGCGAACCGGAGGCCCAGCTGGCCGCCCTCGCCGGGCAGGAGCGCACCGCCGGCATCCTCGACGACTTCCCTGCCCAGCAGGTCGGCCCAGAACTGCGCCAGACGAGCCGCGTTCTGCGCATCGAAGGTCACCGTCAGCAGTTGCGAGAGCATGACCGCACAGTAGACATCGGCCCGCAGGGCAACAAGGCATTAAGCGAGGTGGGACGTGTCTACGCGCGGCGCGACCAGGACGCGCTGGAGGCCCGCGGGGCATAGCCTGCGCGTGCCGTCGCGCCCCCGCCGACGGTCCCACACAGGCCGTAGCGCGGACCCGCCGGCTCAGGCCGATCCGTTGACGAGCTTGCGGAGCGCGGCGACGGCGGCGCGGTCGCTGACCTTGGCGTAGATCTTCTTGTCCGGGCCGGCCAGGACGATGTACGGGCACGCCTGGTCGTCGCCGGTCATGGCCTTGTCGAGCAGCTTCCGGCCGGTCGACACCTCGTAGACCCGGAGGCGCCAGCCCGCCCGCAGCAACGTCAACGTCAGCGGCTTCGGGTCGTCGTACTTGCAGCGGCGGATCGTCGTGCCGGTGCTGACCCGGTCCAGGCAGGCGACCATCCGCACCTTGGTGGGTTCCTCCGGCGCCCAGGTCTGCTCCACCTTCTTCGACAGGCCCTGGGAGAAGTAGTAGGTGCCGTCCTGGTAGCGCAGGCCCGAGCCGTCATCGAGGAGCAGCACCATCGGGTGCGGCGCCTTGCCGGCCCGTTTCGGCGACTGCGGGTAGTAGACGTCGTCGTCGCACACCCGGTTCAGGTCGGAGATCTCCTCCGCCGGGTACGCGCTGGCCTGCGGCCCCTGTTGCACCGGCTCTTCGCTGACGTCGGGCGCGGCCGTCGCGGCGGGGCTGGGGTCGGTCGCGACGGGCAGGGGTGCCTCCCGCACCGGTCCGGATGCGGTGTTCGTCGCGGAGCGCAGCAGGAGCACCCCGCCGGTAAGGCCGAGGCAGCCCACCAGCAGCACCACGCCCACGATCACGGCGGCGACGACGAGGGTGCGGTTGCGCGGGCCGGGTGGCGGCGACCAGCCCGCCGGCGGCTGCGACCCGAACGGCGCCACCATCGGCGGCGGCGCGGACGGCTGTTCCGCCGCGGGCGGCGGGTACGGCGGCGAGCCGTAGCCCGGCGGCGACTGCCCGAGTGGATGATGCGCGGAAGGATCGGCTGGTCCGGTGCCCGGCACCGGGTCCATCGCCGGTCCTGCGCCAGATTCGGCCCCCGTGCCGGTCATGCGCAGTTCCTCTTTCGGTCGCGGCGAAGCGCGAATGTACCAGGACTCTCACCCCGGGTGGGGGCGCGCGCACAGCGCCTAGAGCGTGATCCAGTAACGCCGGGCGCGGCCCAGTTCGGTGTCCCGGACGTCCTCGAGGACGCCACCCTGGCGCTCGATGGTCCGCGCCGAGGCGACGTTCCCGTCCGCGCAGGTCACCAGCACCCGGTCCAGGCCGAGCCCGCGTGCCTCGTCGAGCATCCGGCCCAGGGCCCAGGTGGCCAGGCCCCGACGCCGGGCCGACGGCCGGATGCCGTATCCGATGTGGCCGCCGACCCGCAGGAGGAAATCGTCCAGGTCGTGCCGCAGCGCGATCCCGCCGAGCACCCGGTCATCCTCGACGATCCACCGGTACGTGCACGGCACCTCGCCCGGATCCGGTGTCCGCTCGTCGGCCAACCGGGCCACCCAGGTCGCGAAGCCGGTGGGGGAGACCACCTCGTCGGCGGGGCGCAGGCCGAAACCGTCCTCGTGTTGGCCGGGACCCCACTCGGCGTGCGCCGCCAGCCAGGCGGCGTGCAGCCGGACGGTGGGCGCGATCAGCTCGGGCACCCGGCGACGATAGCGCCGGCCCGTTTGCGACCACTGCTCGGCCCTGTCACGCCAGCTTCACCACGCCGCGGCCCGACCGCCGGCCGGCCGGCCGGCCGTCACCCCGCGCGCAGGGCGTCGTCCACTCCGGTCTCCCGGCGGCCCAGGTGCACGGGATCGCGACGGGAGAACACGTCCACCGCGGCCTTCACGCAGGCGCCGTACTCCCGGGTGGCGCTGATCCGCCACCGGTCCGCGTACCGGCGGGCGGTGTCGTCGCCCACGCCGTTGGCCGCCACGCCGAGGTGCCGGCAGACCGCCACGGCGCGGGGCAGGTGGAAGGACTGGGTCACCACGGTCGCTCGCTCCACACCGAAGATGCGCCGGGCCCGCGCGCAGGAGTCGTAGGTGTCGAAGCCGGCGTGGTCCAGCACCACCTTCTCCGCCGGCACGCCCCGGTCGACCAGCCAGCGCCGCATCGCGTCGGGCTCGTCGTAGTCGTAGTTCATGTGGTCGCCGGAGACCAGGATGACCCGGACCTTGCCCGCGGCGAAGAGCCGCTGCGCGATCTCCAGCCGGGCGGTGAGGAACGGCGACGGGGCGCCATCGGCCTCCACCTTGGTGCCCAGGACCAGGGCGACCGGGGCCTCCGGCACGTCGGCCTCGGTGAACAGGTGTCCCTCGGCGCCGCCGCGGACCCACACCACGCTGGCCCCGGTGCCGGCGGCCAGCAGCGCCGCGCCCGCGACGACCACCACCAGGGCACGGCGGATCCAGCGTACGGTCGGTCTGCGGCTGGTGCACCATCCCTTGACGCGCGTGAATCGCCCCCGCATGCGGGCGATTCTGTCAGGCGGCGGCGAGCACCGGATTCCCAGGAGCAGGAGGAGGACGACATGGGGGAGCGGCATCCCGCGCTCGCGCGGCTCGACGTGCTCGTCGGGCGGTGGACCGTGCAGCCGGAGGTCGAGGGTCTCGGCGCCGGCTGGACGGAGTTCACCTGGGTGGAGGAGGGCAGGTTCCTCCGCCAGTTCAGCGACGCGGAGCCGGTGCCGGAGACGGCGCCGCGGGCGTGGCGCGAGAACAACCCGCTTCCCACCACCCAGCTCATCGGCCTAGACGACGCGGAGGAGGAGTTCACCGTGCTCTACACCGACGCCCGCGGCGTGCACCGGGTCTACCGGATGACGTTCGCCGACGGCGTCTGGCGGATGTGGCGGGAGGCGCCCGGCTTCCACCAGCGGTTCACCGGGGACCTGCGCGAGGACGGCGCCGCGATCGACGGCCGCTGGGAACGGTCCGCCGACGGCGCCGACTGGGCGCTCGACTTCAAGCTGGCGTACCGGCGCTGACCGCCGTCCTCGCTGCCCGGGTCATTGCGCCGCGCGGGCCAGCACGATCAGCTCTCCGTCGTCGCTCGCGCCGGCCAGCTCCCCGGCCCAGCCGCCGAGCACCCGGTCGACGGTGAAACCGGCCGCGGCGAGAGCCGCTCGCAGGTCCGCCTCGGTGCGGAAGCGCAGTGTGCCGGGGGTGTGCACCTCCGTGCCGTCGGGCAGCAGGTAGTGGTGCAGGAAGCTGACCAGGCCGTCGCGCACCGCGGTCAGTTCCGTCCACGCGTCCACCACGGCGCCGTCAGGCAGGGCGAGCCGGCGGCGGGAGTCCGCGGGGTTCCAGCGCTCCCAGCGCCGCGCGGCCGGGTCGCGGGAGTCGAACGCCAGCCGCCCGCCGTCGACCAGGGCCCGGCGCAGGTGGTGGAGGGTGTCCGCCCACGCTTCGTCGTCCCGGATCTCCTGCGCCACGTGGCTGGTCAGCACGGCCACGTCGTACGCCGAGTCGGGCAGGTCGGCGGCGGTGCCCGGGATCCAGGTGACCCGGTCGCCGCCGGGCCTGGCCCGGGCCGCGGCGAGCGACCCCGGCTCCGGGTCGACGCCGGTGACCCGGTGGCCGGCGGCGGCCAGGGCCAGGGTGAGCCGCCCGGTGCCGCAGCCGAGGTCGAGGACCCGGGCCGGCGCCGCCCCGACGAAGTGGAGGAAGAAGTCGTCGTCGCGCCCCCACGCGTTCTCCGCGTCGTAGAGCGCCGCAGTCAGGTGTACCGGCACGGTCAGGAGATGTGGTGGAGGATGACGTTGTGCACGTGGTGGGCCTTCTGCGCGCCCCGGAACTCCACCTCGTAGGTGTGCGTGCCGACGTGGACGGCGATCGCCCCGGTGGAGAAGAACGACCCGCCCCATGACTTGTTGCTGACCACGCTCACGCTGGTGATCTTCGCGTACGGGATGCTGGTGATGGCGTGCCGCTTACCGACGAAGGAGCGGTCCTGGATGATGACCCGGCGGTCGGTCAGGCCGATGAACCCGGTGCCCGTGCCGATCGCGTCGTAGACGGCGATGATCTGCTCGCCGGGCAGGAGCCCGCTCTGGATCTGCTGGAACTGCTCCCTGCGGTCGTACGTCGGATCGGCCATGTCCCCAACGGTAGGCGGGGCGCGCCAGCGGCTGAGGGGCCGGCGAACGGCGGCAGCCCCGTCCAGCTGGACGGGGCTGCCGGAGAAGCGGGTCAGTGGTCGACGCGCGGGTCGTGGTCGCGGCTGCGGCTGCCGGCCTTGGCCAGGCCGCGGCTGATCAGGTAACCGACGGTCAGCAGGGTGATGTACCACCAGGCCTTGTCGGCGGCGAAGTAGTCGCCACCGTTGTCCGCAGCGCCGTCGCCGACGGCGTTCGAGGCGATCAGGACGCCGATCACAGAGAGCAGGTAGACCGCCAGTTCCGTGGTCTTCCACGCCGGCTTGGTCTCCTCGCCGTGCCGGTGCAGGTGCCGGACGTCGCGGTCGACGTGCGCCGTGTCGGACTTACTACCCCGACGGATTTACTTGCTAACCGGAAACTTTCAGCAAACTGTCAAGAAGCCGCTCAGGAGGCGGTGACCGCCCGGACCGCGTCCTCGATGCGAGCGGCAAGCAGGACCTCACCCTCGGTGAGCGGCTCGCCGTCGCCGTGGCCCACCTTGATGTGGGTGCGGTCGGCCCGGCGGCTGATCTCCGGGCGTAGGCGCAGCGCGTCGGCGACCACCGCGACCCGCTCGGTGAGCGCGGCGTGCTGGGTGTCGTCGAGGACGAGCGTGCGCCGGATCTGTTCGCCCTCCCGGGTCCATCCGGACAGCAGGGCGAGCGCGTCGCTGAGGTAGTCGTGCTTCGCCCGGCCGTTGAACAGCACGCGCATCACCGCACCTCCCAGGCGTCGTTGCCGGCTTGTGGCCAAATCGTCGCCATCCCGTGTCCCAGTCGACGCCCTCTAGTCTGTCGTCGCACAGATGGTGTGTCCACGCCCACACTTCCGTGTTCTGCTGGCCTGACGGTCGACTCAGCTACCCAAACCGCCGATTGATCTGGCACGCTGGACGGCCGTGCAGACCGAACGGGTTAGCGGGAACGGGCAGGACCGACGGGAGCCGAGGGTGGTCGTCGGGGCGGCGATCATCGAGGACGGCAGGGTCCTGGCCTGCGAGCGCTCCACGCCACCGGAGGTGGCCGGTCGCTGGGAGTTCCCCGGCGGCAAGGTGGAGCCGGGGGAGACCGAGACAGACGCGCTGATCCGCGAGTGCGCCGAGGAACTCGGCGTCCACGTGGAGATCGGCACGCGGCTCGGCCGCGACGTGCGGATGGCCCACGGCCGTTCCGTCCTCCGGGTGTATCTGGCCCGCCTGCTCCATGGTGACCGGCCGAAGGCCCTGGAGCACTCCGACCTGCGCTGGCTCTCCGCCGCCGAACTCGACACCGTTCCCTGGCTGCCGGCCGACGTGCCGATCGTCGCCGCCCTGCGCCCGCTGCTCAGCGAGGCCTGAACAGCGGAAGCGGACGCGGGGGCGGAAACGGGACGGGGGCCGGCGGCATCTGCCGCGGCCCCCGTCGTCGTTGTCGTCGTGCTGCTCAGTGCTTCGGCTCGTCCTGCTGCGGGTGGGCGAAGTTCAGGTGCTCCGGCGGCAGCGGGAAGGTCACGTCGTCACCGAACGGCGACGGCGCGGCGGCCCGGTCGAAGGTCAGTTCGGTCAGCGGCAGCTTGCCGTTGACGTCGACCGCGGGGGCGGTCGGATGCGGCACCTCGCGGTGCCAGTTGACGCCCTGCTGCGCCTGCCGCTCGGCCCCCGTGTCGTGCGAGCCGCCGGCGTGCGAATGCACCCCGCCGTGGGCGGCGCTGGCGGTCACGGCACCGCTCGAATGCCCGCTGGTCACGCTGGTCTGAGGCACCTGACCCCTCCGGAAGATCTTGCTACCAAGCCACACGAGGGGATCGTACCTGCGGTCGACGACCCGCTCCTTCATGGGGATGATCCCGTTGTCGGTGATCTTGATGTGCTCGGGGCAGACCTCGGTGCAGCACTTGGTGATGTTGCAGAAGCCCAGGCCCATCTCGGACTGCGCGTACTCCTTGCGGTCGGTCTTCGCGTCGAGCGGGTGCATGTCCAGCTCGGCGGCCCGGATGAAGAACCGGGGACCGGAGAACGCCTGCTTGTTCTCCTCGTGGTCGCGGATCACGTGGCAGACGTTCTGGCAGAGGAAGCACTCGATGCACTTGCGGAACTCCTGCGAGCGCTCGACGTCCACCTGCTGCATCCGGTAGTCGCCCGGGGCCACGTCGGCCGGCGGCGCGAACGCCGGGGTCTCCCGCGCCTTCTCGTAGTTGAACGAGACATCGGTGACCAGGTCCCGGATGACCGGGAAGGTGCGCAGCGGGGTGACCGTGACGGTCTCCCCCTCCTCGAACGTCGACATCCGGGTCATGCAGCTCAGCCGGGGCTTGCCGTTGATCTCCATGGAGCAGGAGCCGCACTTGCCGGCCTTGCAGTTCCACCGGCACGCCAGGTCCGGCGCGTCGGTGGCCTGGAGCCGGTGGATCACGTCGAGGACGACCTCGCCCTCGTTCACCTCGACGGTGTAGTCCCGCAGCTCGCCGCCGTTCTCGTCGCCCCGCCAGATGCGGAAGGGTCGCTTCGCGCCCGGCTTGCCGGTCGCCTGGTTCGGATCAGTGCCCATTCCTCAGCGCTCCTCCTCGGTGAGGGCGTCGAACTCGGCGAGTTCCTCATCGGTCAGATACTTGGCCAGCTCGGCCCGGTCGAACAGCGAGATCAGCTCCGCGCGCATCTTCGGCAGCGGCTTGCGGGCCAGCCGGACCGCGTCGCCGTCCAGCGAGCAGACCAGGTTCACCTGCCGCCACTTCGGGTCCATGGCCGGGTGGTCCTCCCGGGTGTGCCCGCCGCGCGACTCCTGCCGCTCCAGGGCGGCCTTCGCGGTGCACTCCGAGACCACCAGCATGTTGCGCAGATCCAGGGCGAGGTGCCAGCCCGGGTTGTAGCGGCGGCCGCCGGCCGCGCTCACCTTGGCTACCCGCTCGCGCAGCTCGGCCAGCCGCGCCAGCGCCTCGACCAGCTCGCCCTCCCGCCGGATGATGCCGACCAGATCCCCCATCACCGCCTGGAGGTCCTGCTGGAGGACGTACGGGCTCTCGCCGGTGTCCCGCTGGAGCGGGGCCAGCGCCGTCTCCACCGCGGCCTCCACCGCCGCCACCGACACCGCCGGGCGCGAGGTCAGCTGCTCGGCGTACGAGGCGGCGTGGCCGCCCGCCCGCTTGCCGAAGACCAGCAGGTCCGACAGCGAGTTGCCGCCGAGCCGGTTGGAGCCGTGCATGCCGCCGGAGACCTCACCGGCGGCGAACAGCCCGCGCACCGTGCCGTACGCCGCCCCGGAGTCCGGGTCCACCTCGACGCCGCCCATCACGTAGTGGCAGGTCGGGCCGACCTCCATCGGCTCCTTGGTGATGTCGACGTCGGCCAGCTCCTTGAACTGGTGGTACATCGAGGGCAGCCGGCGGCGGATCTCCTCGGCCGGCAGCCGGGAGGCGATGTCCAGGAAGACGCCGCCGGCCGGCGTACCCCGACCGGCCTTGACCTCGCTGTTGATGGCGCGGGCGACCTCGTCGCGGGGGAGCAGCTCCGGCGGGCGCCGGTTGTTGTCCGGGTCCTTGTACCAGCGGTCCGCCTCGGCCTCGTTGTCCGCGTACTGCTTGCGGAAGACGTCCGGGACGTAGTCGAACATGAACCGCTTGCCCTCGGAGTTCTTCAGCACCCCGCCGTCGCCGCGGACCGACTCGGTGACCAGGATGCCCTTCACCGAGGGCGGCCAGACCATGCCGGTCGGGTGGAACTGCAGGAACTCCATGTTGATCAGCGTCGCCCCGGCGCGCAGCGCCAGCGCGTGACCGTCCCCGGTGTACTCCCAGGAGTTCGAGGTGACCTTGTAGGAGCGACCGACGCCGCCGGTCGCGAGGACCACGGACGGGGCCTCGAAGAGGATGAACTCGCCGGACTCGCGGTAGTAGCCGAACGCGCCCGCGACCCGGTCGTTGTCGAGCAGCAGCTCAGTGATGGTGGTCTCGGAGAAGACCCTGATCCGGGCCTCGTAGTCGCCGAACTCCCGCTTGTCCTCCTGCTGCAGCGAGACGATCTTCTGCTGCAGGGTGCGGATCAGCTCCAGGCCGGTGCGGTCGCCGACGTGCGCCAGCCGGGGGTACTCGTGGCCGCCGAAGTTGCGCTGGGAGATCTTGCCGTCCTTGGTCCGGTCGAAGAGCGCCCCGTACGTCTCCAGCTCCCAGATCCGCTGCGGCGACTCCTTCGCGTGCAGCTCGGCCATCCGGAAGTTGTTGAGGAACTTGCCGCCGCGCATGGTGTCCCGGAAGTGCACCTGCCAGTTGTCCCGGGAGTTCACGTTGCCCATGGCGGCCGCCGCGCCGCCCTCGGCCATCACCGTGTGCGCCTTGCCGAACAGCGACTTCGAGATGATTGCGGTCTTCTTGCCGGCCAGCCGGGCCTCGATCGCCGCGCGCAGGCCGGCGCCGCCGGCCCCGATCACGACGACGTCGTAGTGGTGTCGTTCGATTCGCGTCTCAGTCATGTCCAGGCTCTCAGTTGATGAACCGCAGGTCGTTGAACCAGCCGGCCGCCACCGCCATGACGTAGAAGTCGGTCAGCGCCAGGGTGCCGAGGGTGATCCAGGCGAGCTGCATGTGCCGGACGTTCAGCCAGGACACGCCGCTCCACGCCCGGTAGCGCAGCGGGTGCTTGGAGAAGTGCTTGAGCCGCCCGCCGATGATGTGCCGGCAGGAGTGGCAGGAGATGGTGTAGGCCCAGAGCATCACCACGTTGAGCAGCAGGACCAGGTTGCCCAGGCCGAAGCCGAATCCCTTGGGCGAGTGGAAGGCGTAGATCGCGTCGTAGGTGTTGATCAGCGAGATGATCGCGGCGGCGTAGAAGAAGTAGCGGTGCAGGTTCTGGCCGAGCAGCGGGAACCGGGTCTCCCCGCCGTACGCCTGGTGCCCGTCCGGCACGGCGCAGGCCGGCGGCGACAGCCAGAACGACCGGTAGTACGCCTTGCGGTAGTAGTAGCAGGTGAGCCGGAACAGCAGCAGGAACGGCAGGGTCAGCGCCGCGTCCGGGATGATCCACCAGCCCGGCAGGAAGCTGCCGAAGTGCGAGGAGCCCTCGACGCACCGCTCGGTGACGCAGGGGGAGTAGAACGGCGTCAGGTAGTGGTACTGGTCCACCCAGTACCACTTGTGCATGAAGACTCGGACCGTCGCGTAGATGACCCAGGCGCTGAGCCCGACCACGGTGATCAGTGGCGCGAACCACCAGCGGTCGGTCCGCAACGTCTTGGCCGCGATCGCGGCGCGCCCGCGCGCTCCCCGCGGCCTCGTTGCCGTTGATGTCATTAGTCGTCTCCCTGACGGCGCCCTCACGGGGGCGGCGGATCACACCTTCCGTACCGGTCAGCGGACCGGCGAGACCGCGTCCACTGCCACGTCTTGCGCACACCAACGACCGCACCGGCGGACCGGCGCAGCTAAGTGACACACGTTACGCCGATCTTCGCGGCCCGGCCGCGCAACGCAGTGTCCCGTGTGTCCCGCAGCTTGGAAAGACCCGAACCATGATCAATATCGGCGTGGGGTCGGCGTGTTCAGCCGGACGCGCCGCCGGTGAAGTTCCAGGACGCCAGCCGCAGCGTCGGCGTCTCCCACCAGAAGCCGTCCACCCGGTCCGGTTGGCGGACCGGCGCCCGGCCGAGGCCGAGCACCCGACCGGGGCCCAACGCCCGCGGGTACGACTCGGTGAACCGGAAGTCGCGCACCCCCCGGGTGGGCACCCCGTCCTCCACCAGCCAGACGCCGTTGCGGGTAAGCCCGGTGACGACCAGTTGCTTCGGGTCCAGCACGCGGGTGTACCAGAAGTCGCTGACCAGCAGGCCCCGGGCCATGCCGGCGACCAGCGCGGCGGTGTCCGGGTCGGCCACCGCGCCGGTCACCCCGGCGCTGAGCTGCCCGGCGGCCACCTCCGCCGGGCCGTCGGTCGACAGCAGGCGGACGTTGCGCGGGAGCGGGCCGAAGGTCGACGCGCCGACCATCCCGTGCCCGGTGGACCCGGTGCCCGCCTCGGCGCCGCTGCGCCGGTCGTGCGCCACCGCCCGGGTGGTGCCCGCCTCGACCAGGGTCAGCGCCCGCCGGGGCGTGCCCTCCAGGTCGTACGGCAGCCCGGAGGCGTGCAGCGGGTCGTCCACCAGGGTCACCGCCGGGTCGAACTGGGCCGTGCCCGGCTCGGCGAAGGACTGCCGCTCGGCGTACCGCTTGCCGTTGAAGCCGTACCAGGCGAGGTTCTGCAGGAGGTCGGCGACGGCGGCCGGTTCGAGCACCACCTCGTAGCGCCCCGGAGGGAGCTCGACCGGGTCGGCCGCGGCCCGCGCCTTTGCCGCCGCCCGGGCGCCCAGGGCCGCGCCGTCGAGGTCGGCCAGGCGGTCGGCGCAGTGCCGGGCCACCCCGTCGGCGCCGCCGGTCCGGGCGATGCCGTCCATCGCCGCCTCGGCCGCCCGCCCCACCGCCGAGTGCCCGGCCGAGTTGGCGAACGCCCCGGACCGGTACGCCGTCCGGCAGTAGCCGGCGGCCTCCAGCCCTTCGACCGCGTCCACGAAGGCGCGTACCCGGGCGGCCCGCTCGTCGGGCGAGGCGGCCGCGGTGGCCTCGTCGACGGCCGCGCCGGACGGGACCGGCGCCGGCGTGGTGAGCCCCGGCCAGGCCGGGTCGGGCGGGCCGAGCCGGGCGGCGGTCAGGGTCCGCTCGACCAGGGCGGTCAGCCCGTCGGGGTCGACCAGGCTGCCGCTGCCCGCGGCCGTGCGCCCGTCGGCGTGCAGCCGGAGCCGGACCGAGGTGCCCGACTCGGCGACGTTCTGGTGGATGAACGAGTTGGCGAACCGGGTCAGCGCGAGGTCGGTCCGGGTCACCACCACCTCGGCCTGGGCGTCCGGCCCGGCCAGCCGCCGGACCAGCTCCACCACCTGGCCGGCGAGGTCCAGCTCGCTCATGCCCGCACCCCCACCCGGACGTTGCGGAAGCGGGCCGGGGCGGCCGGATGGCCCGTGTGCCCGGTCTGGCCGGGCTGCCCCTTGCCGCAGTTGGGCGTGCCCCACGGCACGATGTCGGAGGAGAGCATGTCCATCGAGCGCCAGAAGACCGGCCCGATCCCGGTGTAGGTGGGGTTGCGCAGCATCCGCCCCCGGCGGCCCTTCTTCACCTCCCAGCCGACCTCGCAGCCGAACTGGAAGTTGAGCCGCTTGTCGTCGATGGACCAGGAGCGGTTGAGGTCCATGAGCACCCCGTCGTCGGTGGCCGCGATGATCTCGTCGAGCGTGTGCGGGCCCGGTTCCAGGCCCACATTGGTCATCCGCACCATCGGCAGCCGGGCCCAGCCGTCCGCCCGTACGCTGC
Organism: Micromonospora sp. NPDC023966; assembly: GCF_040639095.1. Classification (NCBI taxonomy): domain Bacteria; kingdom Bacillati; phylum Actinomycetota; class Actinomycetes; order Micromonosporales; family Micromonosporaceae; genus Micromonospora; species Micromonospora sp. NPDC023966. The sequence goes on from NZ_JBEZZJ010000026.1 coordinate 83,673, forward strand.
CGCCGTAGTCCAGGCCGGCGACGGCGGCCGAGTCCCGGCCGGCGAGCACCCCCACCCAGCGCCCCTCGCGGACCGCGTCCCGCTTGACCGCCGGGGAGCCCTCGTCGTCGAAGCCGAAGCTGCCCAGCGCGCCGGGGATGGTCGGGTCGATGGTGACGTTCATCAGCTCCGAGCCGTAGCGCAGCGTGCCGAGCCGGGTCAGGTCCAGCCAGGACGTGCCGGCGAAGGCGGCCTCCCAGCCGAGGATCCGGTCAAGCTCGATGGCGTGGCCGACGGACTCGTGGATCTGGAGGGCGAGCTGCTCGCCGCCGAGGATCAGGTCGGTCTCGCCGGACGGGCACTCGGGGGCGGTGAGCAGTTCCCGGGACTCCTCGGCGATCCGGGCGGCGTGCGCGGCCAGGTCGAGCGACGTGACCAGCTCCCAGCCGGTGGTGCCGTACTGGCCGCGGTAGCTCGGGTAGGACCGGCGCTGGGTTTCGCCGTCGCCGATCGAGGTGGCCGAGATGCCGCCGCCGCACTCCCGGATGCGCTGGTCGATCCGGTGCCCCTCGCTGGAGACGAACCACTTGGCGGTGTCCCAGATCTGGTAGAGCCCCTCGGCCAGGTCGGCCCCGTGCTCCCGCATCGTCGTGGTGGCACGCACCAGCAGGTCGCCCTTGTCGGAGAGCGGCACGCCGAGCGGGTCGACGTCGCATGCCGAGGCCCAGCTCGCCACCGTCGGCCGGACCGGGACCAGGTCGATCGGCGGGCCGGGGACCCGCGCGCTCGCGGTGGCGATCGCCGCGGCGCGTCGCCCGGCGTCGCGGGCCGCGGCGTCCGACAGCTCGGGTACGGCGTGGAAGCCCCAACTCGACCCGACCAGCGCGCGGACGCCGAGCCCGATGCTCTCGTCCTGGGTGAGCTCCTCGATGTCCCCGTTGCGGGCCGACATCGACTCGTAGCGGCGGTGCATCACCCGGGCGTCCGCGTACCGGGCTCCCGCGTCGAGGGCGGCCTGGACGGCGGCGGTCGCCGCGTCGAATCCGGTCATGCGCCCGACCCTAGGCGACCCGGCCGACACTAGTCAGCCGAGCAGTTCCTCCGGCCGGATCGTGGCGCGGACCGGCTCGGTGAGTTCCAGTGCCTCGCCCGCCTTCGTGACGGACCGCTCGACGTAGTGCGCGCCCTGCCGCTGGTGGAGGTGCATGGTCAGGGTCTCCTGGTCGATGAGCAGATACCACTCGATCCCGGCCGCCGCGTAGTAGTGCATCTTGAGCACCTTGTCGGTAGCGGCGTTGCTCGGCGAGATGATCTCGCAGACCAGGTGGACGTCACTGGCGTCGATCACGAGCACGCGCAGGTCGACGTTGTTGGTGATGACCAGGTCAGGAATCGGAATGCGACCGGGCCTCAGGCGGACGTTCACCGCTTCGAGCACCCGCAGTCCCGCCTCCCGCACCGGCTGACGGAGCACAGCGCGTAGTTCGCCCGAGATGTTCTGATGCAGGGGTGTGGGTCCGGGGGTCACGTAAAGGCTCCAGTCGAAGAGTTCGACGCGTTGCTGCGTCTCGCCGAGGGCGAGGTACTCCTCTTCCGTCCACGGGCCGTCGTGGTCGAACACCGCCGCGGTCATCGTCACCTCCACCTCGTGCCGGCGCGAATCTTCCCTTGGTCGCCGCACCCATGGTCGCACCTCACGTGCGACCACGAGGCGACGACGTCCAGTCGCAACCATGAATGTCCAGGTGAGGGCTGTTCAGGTCGGAGACCCAGTCGTTACGCTCGGGCCGCTGACAGGCCGCGTTCTGTAGCTTATTTTCGCCTCCAGAAGTTTGTTGTAAGTTCTCTTCGTCACTGAGGGAGGCGGTCATGGGCAGTTCGGAGTCGGTGCCGTCCGGGGAGCCGGACCGTCCCGAGGTGCCGGAGCAGCGCTCCGGCGAGGGCCCCTATCTCCAGGTCCGGGATCTGCGGGTGCGGTTCGACACCGAGGACGGTGTGGTGAAGGCCGTCGACGGGGTGTCGTTCGCCGTGGAGCGGGGTCGGACTCTGGGGATCGTGGGGGAGTCGGGGTCGGGCAAGAGCGTCACGTC
>NZ_JBEZZJ010000027.1:0-80491 GCF_040639095.1 Micromonospora sp. NPDC023966
TTCTTGCCGAGCACGCTGATGGCGTTGCGGGCGGCGGCGGGGCCGCAGTAGTAGAAGTTCGGCTGGGCCTCGTAGCGGACGTCCAGCTCCCGCTCGCCGTGACCCTTACGGTCGTTCTGGACCTGCGAGGCCGGCTTGGCCTCAGCGGCGTGGGCGGCGATGGCCGGGCCGGCGATCCCACCGGCGGTCGCGGCGAAGCCGGCAGCGGTCAGAACGGTGTTACGAAGCATGGTGTTGGTACGCATGATGAAGTCACGCCTTCCGTTCGGGGGTATAGCGGCACACGCAATAGGGGGTGCGGGTGCCGCTGAAAGGGAAAGTCTGTGAGTGGGTGCCCGGCGATCAGGGGGTGACCTGCTCGGGCGGCCGGGGGTGTAACCACCGGCGGCGGGGAAGTGATTCCCCACGGCCAAGGTCCGGTGTCCCCGGGGGGACGTAACGACCGGGGCCCGGGGGTGATTCCCTGGCTCACCGGCTCGGACCTGTGGTGCGCGGTCCGGGGGATGTAACGACCGGGGCTGGGAGGTCATTCCCTCGGCTGGCCGGTGCGGTGGACCACCCGGTGGTGCGCGGTCCGGGGGATGTAACCACCGGGGCCGGGACGTGATTCCCTCGGCTCGCCCGAGGTCCGGCAGATGTAACGACCGGTGGGGGCCGGCCATTCCGACCCGCAACTGGCCGCACCCTCAGATCGGGCGCGGTGCTGCGCGGTCTGCCATGTTCAACGACCCCGCCCCCGGCATGATTCCGCCCTGACGGTGGCGCTGACAACCCCACGGCACCGGGCCGAAACCGGACACCAACCCCACCACAGGCCACCACGAACGCGACAACCGCCCACGCCGCACAAGCCGGTGCTGACCCGCGCCCCGGTACAGAGCCCACCGCCAGGTCGGCGAGCTGGCGGTATCCGGGCAGCACGGACACCCCAATCTCGCCGAGCCGGAGTCGATCATGCAGGGGTGGTGCCGTCGGCCGCGCCGACGCGACGAATGGGCGATTTGCCCGGTATCCCCGCAGAAACTGACGTCAACTGGCAGGTGCTTGGGCAAAGGCCCGCGTCTTGCCCGCCAAGCGGCCAGCGCTTGGGCAGCCCATCGAGCGCCCGAAACTGCACGCCGCCGGGCCGCCCGAACTGCACGCCGCCGGGCGGCCCGGCACTTCGGCAGCCCAGTGAGGGCCCGAACCGCACGCCGTCGGTAACGGACAACCCGGATCTTGGACACTTTCCGTTCGCAGCGAACGGAACTGTCCAAGATCCGCCGCGAGAGGTGCGCTGCCCGGCGGACCGAGCGAGGGCCAGCGGGCCACCGGCCGCAGCAGTCAGCAGTCAGCAGTCAGCAGTCAGCAGTCAGCAGTCAGCAGTCAGCAGTCAGCAGTCAGCGAAGTGTGTAACGGATATTCCACCCACCCGCGTCCAGGCCGCTCGAACGGCACCCATGGGTGGAACCGCATGGTGTCTCTCGAACCAGGAGAACCCGGCACCCGGTCAGGCGCTGGGGGTCCGCTGGGCGCCTTCGTCCAAGGCGGCCAGGATCGCCTCCGCGGTCCGCTTGCCCACCCCCGGCACCTCGGTGATCTCCTCGACCGTCGCGCCGGAGAGCCGCTTCAGCGAGCCGAAGTGCCGCAGGAGCGCCTTGCGGCGTACCTCGCCGAGGCCGGGGATGTTGTCCAGCGCCGACTCGGTCATCCGCTTGGAGCGCCGCTGGCGGTGGAAGGTGATGGCGAAGCGGTGCGCCTCGTCGCGTACCCGCTGGAGCAGGTAGAGCGCCTCGGAGGTGCGGGGCAGGATGACGGGGAACTCGTCGTCGGGCAGCCAGACCTCCTCCAGCCGCTTGGCCAGCCCGCAGAGCGCCACGTCGTCGATGCCCAGCTCGGCGAGGGCCTGCGCGGCGGCCGCCACCTGCGGTGGGCCGCCGTCGACCACGACCAGCTGCGGCGGGTACGCGAACTTGCGGGGCCGCCCGGTGGTCGGGTCGATGCCGGGCCGGTCGGGGTCGCTGGCGGTCTCGTCGCCAATCTCCCCCGTCTCGGCGCGGGCGTCGAGGTAGCGGGCAAAGCGCCGGCGCAGCACCTCGGACATGGCGGAGAGGTCGTCGGTGGCGCCGCGCACGATGAACCGGCGGTACTCGCTCTTGCGGGGCAGGCCGTCCTCGAAGACGACCATGCTGGCCACCACATCGGTGCCCTGGATCTGGGAGACGTCGAAGCACTCGATGCGCAGCGGGGAGGTCCGCATGCCGAGGGAGTCGGCGATCTCGTCGAGGGCCTGGCTGCGGGTGGTCAGGTCGCCGGCCCGCTTGAGCTTGTGCCGGGCCAGCGCGTCCTTGGCGTTGCGCTCGACGGTCTCCAGCAGGGACCGCTTGTCGCCGCGCTGCGGCACCCGCAGCGACACCCGGCTGCCCCGCCGGGTGGAGAGCCAGTCGGCGAGCGCGTCGACGTCGCCGGGCAGCTCGGGGACGAGCAGCTCGCGCGGGAGGTCGGCCTCGCCCTGTTCGCCGCCGTAGACCTGGGTGCAGAAGTGGTGCACCAGGTCGCCGGTGGTCAGCTCCTCGGTCTTCTCCACCACCCAGCCGCGCTGGCCGCGGACCCGGCCGTCGCGGACGTGGAAGACCTGGACCGCGGCCTCCAGGGGGTCGTCGGCGAAGGCCACCACGTCGGCGTCGGTGCCGTCGCCGAGCACCACGGTCTGCTTCTCCATGGCCCGGCGCAGCGCCGCCACGTCGTCGCGGAGCCGGGCGGCCCGCTCGAACTCGAGCTGCTCGCTGGCCTCCAGCATCTCCTTCTCGAGCCGGCGGACCATGGTGTCGGTGCGGCCGGCCATGAAGTCGCAGAAGCCGTTGACGATCTCCCGGTGCCCCTCGGCGGTGACGCTGCCGACGCAGGGCGCGGAGCACTTGCCGATGTAACCCAGCAGGCAGGGCCGGCCGACCTGGCCGGCCCGCTTGAACACGCCGGAGGAGCAGGTCCGCGCCGGGAAGACCCGGAGCAGCAGGTCCAGCGTCTCGCGGATGGCCCAGGCGTGCGAGTACGGCCCGAAGTAGCGCACCCCCTTGCGCTTGGCGCCGCGCATCACCTGCAGCCGCGGGTATTCCTCGTCGAGGGTCACGGCCAGGTACGGGTACGACTTGTCGTCGCGGTAGCGGACGTTGAACCGCGGGTCGTACTGCTTGATCCAGGTGTATTCCTGCTGGAGCGCCTCGACCTCGGTGGCGACGGTGATCCAGTCGACCGACTCGGCGGTGAAGACCATCTGCCGGGTGCGCTGGTGCAGGTTGACCGGGTCGGCGAAGTAGGAGTTGAGCCGGCTGCGCAGGTTGCGCGCCTTGCCGACGTAGATCACCTGGCCGGTGCCGTCGCGGAAGCGGTAGACCCCTGGCGACTCCGGGATGGTGCCAGGTGCGGGACGGTAGGTCGAGGGGTCAGCCACGCGCCAAGCCTAGTCCGCACCCCCGACACCCGGCCGTCGCCGCGTGTCCCCCGCCACGGCGGCTGCGGGCGGGGGACGCGCCGGGACGGTCAGGCCAGGGTGATCTGCTCGCCGGTGACCTTGATGTTCTTCGGCGCCAGCGGCCTGGTCGCCGGGCCCTGCTTCACCGAGCCGTCGGTGATCGAGAACCGGCTGTTGTGGCAGGTGCAGTTGATGGTGCCGCCGTCGACGTTCGACACCGGGCAGCCCTGGTGGGTGCAGATCGGGTCGAAGGCCTTGAACTGGCCGGCCTCGGGCTGGGTGATGACGACGCCCTGGCTGGCGAAGACCGCACCGCCGCCGACCGGGATGTCGGTGGTCCGGGCGAGCGGGCCCTTGCTGTCCCGGTTGCCGCCCTCGGGATCGCCGGCGTTGGTGGCGCCGGGAGGGCCGGCGCTGGTGGGAGCCGAGCCGCCCGCCGTGTCGCCCGCGTCGTCGCCGCAGGCGGTCAGCACCACAGCCGCCCCGACCGCGCCGGCGCCCGCCAGCAGGGCCCGGCGAGTCTGCCCACCCGGCCCGGTCAGCACCTCGTCGTCACTCATGTCCGGCCTTTCTCTCGGCTGCCGCCACCCGTCGCGATCAGTGGCCTCAGTTCAGGACACGAACCACTGTGGCGCACGGTTCATACTGACGCGTCACGAAATGGATATCCGAAACGGGCGGGCCGTGGTCGGCCCGCCCGTTCGGTGTCCGTCGCTCAGCGCGCTCCGGCCGGCACCTTGCGGGTACGCGACTTCACCGCGCTGCCGTTGGCCTTCGCCGCCCGGGTGGTGGCCGCCTTGGCGCCCTTGGCCGCGCCGTCGAGCTTGAGGATCGGCCGCAGGAACTGACCGGTGTGGCTCTCCGGCACCTCGGCGACCTCCTCCGGCGTGCCGGTGGCGAGCACGGTGCCGCCCCGGTGCCCGCCCTCGGGGCCCATGTCGATGATCCAGTCGGCCGACTTGATCACATCGAGGTTGTGCTCGATGGTGATCACGGTGTTGCCCTTCTCGACCAGGCCCTCGAGCACCATCAGCAGCTTGCGGATGTCCTCGAAGTGCAGGCCGGTGGTGGGCTCGTCGAGCACGTAGACCGTCCGGCCGGTGGAGCGCTTCTGCAACTCGGAGGCGAGCTTGACGCGCTGGGCCTCGCCGCCGGAGAGCGTCGGCGCGGGCTGGCCGAGGCGCACGTAGCCGAGGCCGACGTCGACCAGGGTCTTGAGGTGCCGGTGGATGGCCGGGATGGCGGAGAAGAACTCGGCCGCCTCCTCGATCGGCATGTCCAGGACCTCGGCGACCGTCCTGCCCTTGTAGTGGACCTCCAGGGTCTCCCGGTTGTAGCGGGCGCCCTTGCAGACCTCGCAGGGGACGTAGACGTCCGGGAGGAAGTTCATCTCGATCTTGATGGTGCCGTCGCCGGAGCACGCCTCGCAGCGCCCGCCCTTGACGTTGAACGAGAAGCGGCCCGGACCGTACCCCCGGACCTTGGCCTCGGTGGTCTCGGCGAAGAGCTTGCGGATGTGGTCCCACACCCCGGTGTAGGTGGCCGGGTTGGAGCGCGGGGTCCGCCCGATCGGCGACTGGTCGACGCCCACGACCTTGTCGACGTGCTCCAGCCCGGTGATCCGGGTGTGCCGGCCGGGCACCAGCCGGGCGCCGTTGATCTGGTTTGCCAGCACGGCGTGCAGGATGTCGTTGACCAGCGTCGACTTGCCGGAGCCGCTGACCCCGGTGACCGCGATGAGCTGGCCGAGCGGGAAGCCCACGGTGAGGTTGCGCAGGTTGTGCTCGCGCGCCCCGTGCACCACCAGCTCGCGGCCCGGGGTCTGCGGCCGGCGCGTCGCCGGCGTCGGGATCGACTTCCGACCCGACAGGTACGCCCCGGTGACCGACTCCTCGTTCTCCAGCAGGGCCGGCACCGACCCGCTGTGCACGATCTTGCCGCCGTGCTCGCCGGCGCCCGGGCCGATGTCGACGATCCAGTCGGCGACCCGAATGGTGTCCTCGTCGTGCTCGACCACGATCAGGGTGTTGCCCAGCCCGCGCAGCCGCAGCAGAGTCTCGATCAGCCGGTGGTTGTCCCGCTGGTGCAGGCCGATGGAGGGCTCGTCCAGCACGTAGAGCACGCCGACCAGGCCGGAGCCGATCTGGGTGGCGAGCCGGATGCGCTGCGCCTCACCGCCGGAGAGGGTGCCGGCCGGGCGGTCCAGGGAGAGGTAGTCGAGCCCGACGTCGAGCAGGAACTTCAGCCGGGCGTTGATCTCCTTGAGCACCCGCTCGGCGATCATCTTCTGCCGGTCGGTCAGCTCGATGCCGGCGAGCAGGTCGGCGGCCTCGCCCACGGACAGGTTGCAGACCTCGGCGATGCTCTTGCCGGCCAGGGTGACCGCGAGCACCTCCGGCTTGAGCCGGGTGCCGCCGCAGGCCGCGCAGGGCACGTCCCGCATGTAGCCCTCGTACTTGTCCCGCGACCACTCCGACTCGGTGTCGGTGTGCCGGCGCTCGATCCACTGCATCACACCCTCGAAGCCGGTGTAGTAGGAGCGCTCGCGGCCGTACTTGTTGCGGTAGCGGACGTGCACCTGGTCGTCGGAGCCGTGCAGGATCGTCTTCTGCGCCCGGGAGGGCAGGGCCCGCCACGGGGTGTCGATGTCGAAGTGCTGGGCCTCGCCGAGCGCCTCCAGCAGGCGCAGGAAGTATTCCAGGTTGTGCCCGGTCGCCCAGGGCTGGATGGCGCCCTCGCGCAGGGTGCGCTCCGGGTCCGGGATCACCAGCTCCGGGTCGACCTCCTTCTTGGTGCCCAGGCCGGTGCACTCGGGGCAGGCGCCGTAGGGCGCGTTGAAGGAGAAGACCCGGGGCTCCAGGTCCTCGATTGCCAGGGGGTGGTCGTTGGGGCAGGCCAGGTGCTCGGAGTAGCGTCGCTCCCGGCCCGGGTCGTCCTCGGCCAGGTCGACGAAGTCGAGCAGCACCAGGCCGCCGGAGAGGCCGAGCGCCGCCTCGACCGAGTCGGTCAGCCGCTGCTTGGCGCTGGGCTTGACGCTGAGCCGGTCGATGACCACCTCGATGGTGTGCTTCTCCTGCTTCTTGAGCTTCGGCGGCTCGGTCAGCGGGTGCACCACGCCGTCGACCCGTGCCCGGGCGTAGCCCTTGGCCTGGAGCTCGGCGAAGAGGTCGACGTATTCGCCCTTGCGGCCGCGCACCACCGGGGCGAGCACCATGAACCGGGTGCCCTCGGCCATGGCCAGCACCCGGTCGACGATCTGCTGCGGGCTCTGCTTGGAGATTCGCTCGCCGCAGATCGGGCAGTGCGGCTCGCCGATGCGGGCGAAGAGCAGGCGGAGGTAGTCGTAGACCTCGGTGATGGTGCCGACGGTGGAGCGCGGGTTGCGCGAGGTGGACTTCTGGTCGATGGAGACCGCGGGGCTGAGGCCCTCGATGAAGTCGACGTCGGGCTTGTCCATCTGGCCGAGGAACTGCCGGGCGTACGACGACAGCGACTCGACGTAGCGGCGCTGGCCCTCGGCGAAGATGGTGTCGAACGCCAGGCTCGACTTGCCCGAACCGGAGAGCCCGGTGAAGACGATCAGGGCGTCCCGGGGCAGGTCGAGACTGACGTCACGCAGGTTGTGCTCGCGCGCGCCACGGATGATCAGTCGGTCGGCCACGGTGCGTGTGCTCCCGGAAGAAGAATGTGAGGCGGATCTGTCCGCCCGACGCGAGGTCTGGGCAGTTTTCGAGGGTTGACGAGGCGCAGGGAAGACGCCTCGGCAACTCTAGCCCCGAGGTATGACAACTTCTGTGGCGGCGACATTCCCCCAGGTCAGCACGGTCGGGCGGGATGCGGTGCGGCCCGCCCGACCGCCCCGGCAGACCTCTAGAGTGCCCCGGGTCCGGGCGGGGTCGCCGGACGCCCGGTCCGCCGCCGGCCGCTTCGCCAGCTGCCCCGGCGCTCGGCGGCAAGCCGGACCTCCCGGCGCCGGCTCTCGTAGACCACCTCGCGCTGGAGCCGGCGCCAGTTCTCCCAGCGCCGGACCGGCAGCTCGCCGCTGTCCAGCGCCGCCCGCACGGCGCAGGCCGGCTCGGCGTCGTGGGCGCAGTCGGCGTACCGACAGTCGGCGGCGAGCTCGGCGATGTCCGCGAACGCCCGGTCCAGGCCGGCCGAGCCGTCCAGCAGGCCGACCGCCCGCACGCCGGGGGTGTCCAGCACCGCTCCCCCACCGGGGATCGGCACCAGCGCACGCCAGGTGGTGGTGTGCCGGCCCTTGCCGTCGGACCGGCGGATCGCCTGGGTCCGCATCACGTCGGCCCCGGCCAGCGCGTTGACCAGGCTCGACTTGCCCGCGCCGGAGGGCCCGAGCAGGCCGAGGGTGCGCCCCGGCGCGACGTACCGGCGCAGCGGCTCCAGCCCCGCGCCGCGCTCGGCGCTGACCGGCAGCACCGGCACCCCGGGCGCCAGGGCGGCCAGTTGCCGGGCCACCGCCGCCGGGTCGGGGGCCAGGTCGGCCTTGGTGAGCACGACGAGCGGCTCGGCGCCGGACTCGTGCGCCAGCGAGAGCAGCCGTTCGATGCGGGCGGCGTCCGGCGCCGGGTGCACCGGCTCGACCACCGCGGCGGCGTCGAGGTTGGCGGCCAGCACCTGGCCGCTGGCGTCCTTGCCGGCGGTGCGCCTGATCAGCGCGGTGCGGCGGGGCAGCACGGTCTCCACGGTGACCGGCCCGTCCGGCCAGGTGGCCAGCAGCACCCAGTCGCCGGCGCAGGGCAGCGCGGTCAGGTCGCGGGCCGCGGCGGCCAGCACCCCGCCGCCCAGGCTGGCCCGGACGGGCCCCTCCGGGCGGAGCACGGTGCAGACCCCGCGGTCGACGCGGGCCACCCGGCCCGGCCGGCGGTCGCCGCGTGGGTTCAGGTACGCCGCCCGGTCGGCGTCCCAGCCGAGGGCGGTCAGATCGAGGTTCATGGGTGTCCTCATCGGTGTCGAGGGGATTCATGGCGGAACACGGGTGCTACGACCGGCATGCTCACCACCTCCGCTCCGACTCCCGGTGCCGCGCCCTACGGCGACTTCGGCCCGGCGCGTGTGACGCCGCGACCTGAAGCCGTCGGCCCGACGGTAGGGGGCGCGCCGACGCGCCGAAAGCGATTTCCCCGGCGACGCGACCGCGGCGTACCGCTAGGGTCGATGCGTGACGAGCGATCCCCTCCTGCTGACCGGCGAGCTGGACGAGGCGACCGCCCGGCTGCTGCGTACCGCGGCGGCCCTGGGCGACCACGACGTCGCCGCGCCGACCCGGCTGCCGGGCTGGACCCGCGGCCACGTCCTGACCCACCTGGCCCGCAACGCCGACGGGTTCGTCAACCTGCTCACGTCCGCCCGCACGGGCGAGGACATCCCGATGTACCCCAGCCCCGAGGCCCGGTCCGCCGACATCGAGGCCGGGGCCGGCCGCGGTCCGGCCGACCTCATGGACGACCTGCGCCGCAGCTCGCAGCGGTTCACCGCGGCGGTCGCCGAGATGCCGGTCGAGGCGTGGGGGGCCACCGTGCAGACCCGGCGCGGCCCGTGGCCGGCGGCGATGCTGGTCTGGGGCCGGCTGCGCGAAATCGAGGTGCACCACGTCGACCTGGGCACCGGCTACCGGCCCGCCGACTGGCCGGACGCGTTCGCCCAGCGGCTGCTGCACGAGGTGGCGGCCGGCCTGGCCGGCAACCCGGAAGCGCCGGCCATGGTGCTGCGCTTCGACGGCTTCCGGCACGAGCTCGTCGTGGGTGACCCCGAGGGGGCGCCCACCGTCACCGGCCCCGCGCCGGAACTCGCCGCCTGGCTGACCGGCCGCAGCGCGGGCGAGGTGCTCACCGTCACTCCCGACGGTCCCCTACCGACTCCACCGGAATGGATCTGAACGCCGTCATGACCTACAGCGGAGACGTCACGCCCGGCGGTGCGCCGGCCGTGCGCGAGCTCGACCGGCTCACCATCAGCAAGCTGTCGGTGGGCCCGATGGACAACAACGCCTACCTGCTGCGCTGCCGGGAGACCGGCGAGCAGGTGCTGATCGACGCCGCGAACGAGGCGCCCCGCCTGCTCGACCTGGTCGGTGACGGCGGGCTGGCCGCGGTGGTCACCACCCACCGGCACATGGACCACTGGGTCGCCCTGGAGGAGGTGGTCGCCAAGACCGGCGCCCGCCCGCTGGTGCACTCCGACGACGCCGCGGGGCTGCCGATCGAGGCCGAGCCGCTGCACGAGGGCGACACGGTCCCGGTCGGCGACTGCGCGCTGGAGGTGATCCACCTCAGGGGGCACACCCCGGGTTCGATCGCGCTGCTCTACCGCGACCCGTCCGGGGTGCCGCACCTGTTCACCGGGGACTCGCTCTTCCCCGGCGGGGTCGGCAACACCGAGCAGGACCCGGAACGGTTCGGCCAGCTCATCGACGACGTCGAGCAGAAGCTCTTCGACCGGCTGCCCGACGAGACCTGGTTCTACCCGGGCCACGGGAAGGACAGCACGCTCGGCGCCGAGCGGCCCGCGCTGCCGCAGTGGCGGGCCCGGGGCTGGTGAGCGCGGCGGGCCGGCCGGCCGGCCCGCTCAGCCGGCGTCCGCGGCGGTCACCGCGCGGAGCCGGTGCCGGGTGCCGAGCAGCACCGGACCGGCGAGCAGCAGGCCGACCGCCATGGTGAGCACGGTCGGGTTCGGCGCCCCGGGCAGCAGCCCGGTCAGCGCCCGGGCCGTGATGCCGAGGGCCACGTAGAGGCCGGCCCAGAGCGTCGCGCCGAGGGCCGCGCAGGCCGCGAACCTCCGGTACGACATCCGCAGCCCGCCGGCGGCCAGCGGCAGCAGCGCGTTGAACACCGGCAGGAACGGCGCCACCAGCACCATCCGCCCGCCGCCGCGGCGCAGCAACGCCTCGGCGGCCGCCCAGCGCGGCTCGCCGATCCAGTCGCCCAGCCGGCTGCGCCGCAGCCGCTCGCCCCAGCGCCGCCCGGCCAGGAAGCTCAACGACCAGCCGGCGAGGCAGCCCGCCACCACCGCCACGACGGTCGCCAGGCCGGTCGCCGGCCGGCCCGCGCCGACCGCGGCGAGGACCGCGGCGTCGCCGGGCACCAGCACCCCGAGCAGGGGTACGGCGTCGGCGAGCATCACCATGCCCAGCATTCCCATCAGCAGGGTGGTGGGCAGCTCCCCGACCTGGGCCAGCAGATCCGTCATGCTCCGTACGCTATGACCCGCGGGCGACCCGGCACATCGGGCATGAACCCCCACCGGTCCCCGAGGCCGGCTCCGGATGATCCCTGAGGGGTCAGCGGGGGCGGAGGACCTGGACCCGGCGGAACGGGGAGTCGACCGAGGGCTCCGTGATGGGCACCCGGTACGCCGCCACCAGCTCCAGCCGGTCCGGCGGCAGGTGCCCCCGGTCCGGGTCGCCGACCAGCACCTGGACCCCCCGGTCGGCGGCCCGTTGCAGGTACGGCAGCATCCGCGCGGCCAGCGCGGCGTCGTAGAGGACGTCCCCGGCCAGCACCAGGTCGGCGCTGGCGGTGCCGTCCAGCAGGTCGTCCCCGGTGGCGGCCACGGTCACGCGGTTGGCCCGGGCGTTGACGGTCACGGCCGCCACCGCCCAGGGGTCGACGTCGTTGGCGACCACCCGGTCGGCGCCGGCGAGCGCGGCCGCGATGGCGACCAGCCCGGAGCCGGCGGCCAGGTCGAGCACCCGCCGCCCGGCGGCCAGTTCGGGGTGGTCGAGCAGGTGCCGGGCGAGCGCCTGCCCGCCGGCCCAGACGGAGGCCCAGTAGGGCGGCGGCAGCGACCGGCCGGCCGCCGCCTCCATCCGGGCCCACCAGAGGATGGCGTCTTCGGCGAGGTGCAGACGGACCTCCGGCACGAACGGCGCGTGGACCAGCCGGAGCCGGTCCAGGCCGTCGCCGGGCGCCGTGATCTCCCGTTCCAGGTCGGCCAGCGGCGTCTGTGTCCTCACCGGGGCAAGCATGCCCCCCTCGGCCCCGGGGCGGAGGGATTTTCCCGCTGACGGCGTATTCGCGAGGCGCGCCACGCACTTCCGCCAGCGAATCGCGGTTCGGGCGGTTACTGTCGGGAAGGTAAAGGGCGATCACCGGCCGCGACCGGTGCTCGCTCGCATTGAACAGGGAGAGACGCATGGCAACCGGCACGGTCAAGTGGTTCAACTCGGAAAAGGGCTTCGGCTTCATCGAGCAGGACGGCGGAGGTCCGGACGTGTTCGTCCACTACTCGGCCATTCAATCCAGCGGCTACCGCGAGCTGAACGAGGGCCAGAAGGTCGAGTTCGAGGTGACCCAGGGGCAGAAGGGCCCGCAGGCGGACAACGTCCGTCCGATCTAGCTTCGTGCCGGTGGCGGCGGTCGGCTGTCCGACCGCCGCCGCAGCGCATTCTCAGTGCGGCGCCGCCGGCAGGTCACGCCGCCGCCGCAGGGGCCCGGCGAGCAGGATGAGCGGGGTCAGCGCGAGCCAGGCGGTCATCACCCGGATCGCCCCGGCCGGCCCCCACGCGGCGCCCAGCGCCCCGGCCAGCACGGCGGCGAGCGGGATGGTGCCGTAGTTCAGCAGCTGCATGCTCACGGTCACCCGCCCGAGCAGCCGGTGCGGCGTGTACGTCTGCCGGAAGCTGCCCTTCACCACGTTGCCCACGGCGACGCCCAGGCTGACCAGCGCGCCGCCGAGCACCAGCCACGCCACCCGGCTGCCCGGGCCGGCCAGCGGGATGAGCAGCGCCGGGGGCCCGGCGAGCGCGCCCGCGACGAGCAGGGCGCGGGCCGAGCCGAGCCGCCGGGCGAGCCCGGTGGCCAGGGCGGCGCCGAGGAGCCCGCCCACACTGGCCAGTCCGATGAGGAGCCCGACCAGCCCGGCCGGCAGCCCGGCGGAGCGGACCAGGAAGACCACCAGCACCGCCTGGTAGCCGGAGAGCCCGATGTTGCTGGCCGCGCCGAACACCGTGAGCACCCGCAGGTACGGGTCGCGGGCGACGAAGCGCAGCCCGTCGGCGACCTCCCGGCGCAGTGAGGGCGCCTCGGTGGGGCGCGCCGGCCGTGGCTCGACGGCCCGGATGCGGCTGAGGCACGCGGCGGAGACCAGGAAGCTCACGGCGTCGAGCAGGACGGCGGTAACGGCGCCGGCGAGCTGGGCGATCAGGCCGGCCAGCCCGGGGCCGACGAGATAGCTGGCGGTCTGCGTGGCGTGCAGCTTGGCATTGCCCTCGGGCACCTGCTCGGGGCGCAGCAGGGTGGGCAGGTAGACCTGGTCGGCGGTCTCGAAGAACACCCGGGCCAGGCCGGCGCCGAGGGCGACGATCAGGAGCTGGCCGACCGTGAGCAGGTCGAGCAGGGCGGCCACCGGGACGCTGGCGAACAGCGCCGCCGAGACCAGGTCGGCGGCGATCATCACGGGGCGCCGGCGGACCCGGTCGACCCAGGCCCCGGCGGGCAGGCCGGCCAGCAGCCAGGGCAGCCAGGCCGCGGCGGTGAGCACCGCCACCTGGAACGTGGTCGCGTCGAGCACGGCCACCGCGACCAGGGGCAGCGCCACGGCGGTCACGTTGCTGCCGACGGCGCTGACCGTCTGCCCGGCCCAGAGCAGCCGGAAGTCGCGGTGCCGGACCAGGCCCCCGCGCGGTCGGGAACCGGTGTCCGGCGCGGTGGTGCGGACCGGGGCGGTCACGGCTGGCCCGGGACGCCGTGGGCGAACAGGAAGACCGGCTCGCGTCGCTGCCCGTCGTCCGGAGCGGGCCGGTCGGCCCAGCGGGCGAAGAGGTCGGTGACCTCGCGGCTGAGCTGGGCCAGCTCCGCCGGGGTGAGCCGCAGCCACTTGTCGGTGCTGAACGGGCCGTCGCCCCAGTCGGCGTGGGCCTCGTCGGGCGCGGCGTGCCAGGCCCGGACCAGTGCGACGTGCCGGTCCAGGTTCAGCGAGCCGGCCGCGTCGGCCACGGCCCGGGCGGCGGGATCGGCGTCGAAGTCGGTGTTGGACCAGCGCACCGCCGGGTCCCGTAGCCGCCACCAGTGTTCCCGGCGGTCCCGGGCCAGTTCGGGCGCCTCCAGCACGAGGTCGGCGGCGGCCAGCACCTTGAGGTGGTGGCTGACGTTGGCCGGGGCCTGGCCGGTGCGCTCGGCGAGCACGCCGACGGTGCACGGGCCGTACACCTTGAGGACGTCCATGAGGCGGCGCCGCAGCGGATGGGCGAGCGCGGCGAGGACGCGGGAGTCGGTGACGTGCCGGACGGTGGGCTTCTCCATGGGGAGAGCGTGACATCCGCAAGAGCTGTTGCGCAATATCTGTTGCTGATTTCCCTCACGAGACCCGGGGCCGCGGCGCGGCACTCGCCGCGGGGCCGGGTCGGATCAGGAGGTCAGTCGCCGCGACAACTCGTCGGCCACGTCCCGGGCGATCTGCGGCGGGATCGCCTCGGCGATCTTCTCCGGCGGCAGCCCGGCGAGCACCCCGGTGACGATCTGCTGCTCGTCGGTGAAGTCCTTGCCGGACAGCGCGGTCACCTGCGCGACGAGGGCCGGCCAGGCCCGCGCCATGGCCAGCATCTGCTGCAACGGCGAGTTGGCCTGGGGTGGGGCGACGAGACCGGTGGTGCCGGCCGGCGAGATGAGCCAGTTGCGCAGGTTCTCCAGGTCGGCCAGGACGTCGCCGACGGTCCGGTTGCTATATCCGGTGTTGTTGAGGAGCTTGTCGGTCTGTTCCATGTCGGGCTCCGGTTTCGGTGGGGCGATCAGGCCGATCGCGGTCAGGTAGCGACGGAACAGGGCGGTCTCGTCCCGGCCCGCCTTCGTGGAGTCACGGAAGAAGCTGAAGTGGGTGTGGAACAGGTGGCTGCTGTCCCCGCTGGTGCGCTTGCCCAGCCGGTCCCAGCGCTTCACGGTCGTGCCGTCCGGGGAGTAGATGATCTCCCGGATGTCGCGGGCGTCCGCGGCCCCCGCGGCGCACTGCGACACGCACCAGGTGGAGAAGGTACGCAGGTTGTGGGTCGCGCCGCCGGAGGAGACGGAGAAGGTCCCGACGTCCAGCGCGGAGGCGTGCAGGGTCAGCCCGGACGAGTCCCGGCGGGACTCCACCACCGAGTAGTCGTTGGGCACCACCCGGTCGGAACCGCAGTGGTATCCGCCCCTGTGGCTGGGATCGCCGACGATACCGACCTCGGCCGGTTCCAGGTCCTGACTTCGTACGGTGTCCTTGTCGACGTTGAGATAGCTGAGCAACAGGTTGCGGACGGCCAACAGGTTCGCCGGGGCCGACGTCATGGGATCTCCCCTCGGATCGGTCCGATGGGGCACGACAATCACTACACGTGAAGGCGCACGATCCGGGGACGCGCCCCACCGGATGGCTGCACGGCACCGGGCACTTGGCCCGAGGATATCCACACCGGCAAGTGAATGCCCAGCTCAGAGCACTATCTGGAACTATGGGCCCGCTGTGGACGATGCCGGGACGACAGGCAGCACCAAGGCCGAAGGATGCTCGGGTTCGTGCAGGATCTCCCGCCAGCCAGCACGAAGAGTGACGGCGGTGCCGAGCGGTTCGCCGGTGCCCGGGTTCCGCGCGTAGCGCGGGTGGGCGCCGCCGGAGACCTGGACGCGGAGCCGGTGCCCGGGTGCGAAGCGGTGCGCCGCCGGCCAGAGGGTGACCGGCACCCGGACCACACCGGACGGATCGCGCGGAAAGCGCCCGGGGGCGACCCGGACCAGGCCGTCGCAGACGTTCCAGGACCGCCCGCGCCGGTCGACGTCGCAGAGCCGGACGAAGACGTCCAGGTAGGACAGCTCGCTGCGAATGTGGATCTCGGCGTGCACCGGGCCGACCACCTCGACCGGGCCGACCAGCGGTGCGCTGCTGTACGTCAGCACGTCCGCCCGGGCCTCCACCGGCCGGTTGTCCACCGCGCCGGCCCGCTGAGCGACCAGCAGCGGGCCGCCGAGCGACGGCGTGGGGTCGGCCGGGTCGTAGCAGAACCGGTCGGGTGCGGAGGTGACCGGCGGCGCGGGGGCGAGCACCTGGCCGGCGTGCAGGTGCCAGCGGGTCGGCTCGGCCGGCGGGGGCCAGTCGGGCAGGTCACGCCAGCCGCCGCCGGCGCCGCCGACGTGCACCCGGACCGGCGCGCGGCGCTGCGCGGGGCGCCCGGCCAGGTGCTGGTCGAGCCAGTCGAGCCCCTCGCGCAGCGCCGCGACGAGGAGCCCGGGGCTGCCGTGGGTCCACGGGCCGACGGTCAGCCGGGGGCGGGCGCCGGCCGCCCGGAGCCGGGCGAAGTCGTCGAGCTGGGCGGGGAGGAAGATGTCCTGCCAGCCGCTGACCATCGTCACCGGCGCGCGGACCTCGGCGATCCGGTCGCCGAAGATGCGGGTCCGCCAGTAGTCGGCGTCCGGGGTGTGGTGGCGCAACCACTCCTGGAAGAACGGCACGGTCACCCCGGTGGCGATCCGATCCGCCTCGGCCAGCGGCAGGTGGGCCAGCGCCCGGGTGAGCCGGGGCTGCCCGCGCTTGAGCTCCCACTGCCGGGCCAGCCAGGGCACGGTCTGCGCCTGGAGCAGCTCCGCCCAGGTGAGCACGGTGTCCAGCGCGAACGACTCGCCCGCGTACGTCGAGTCCCGGGTGGCCGAGGCGGTGACCACGGCGACCATCGCGCGCAGCTCGTCGCCCGCCTCGGCGGCCACCGCCCACTGCACGAACCCCTGGTAGCTGGCGCCGAACATGCCGAACTCGCCGGTCCACCAGGGCTGCCGACGCAGCCAGTCGAGGGTGTCCAGCCCGTCGTCGCGCTCGTGCACCAGCGGGGCGAACTCGCCGCCGGAGCCGTACGTGCCCCGGCAGGACTGGATCACCACGTGGTAGCCGCGCTCGGCGACGAGGCGGCCGAGCAGCCGGACCGGACCGCCCCGCCCGTACGGGGTGCGGATCAGCACGCAGGCCGCCCCGGGCAGATCCGGGGCGTAGTGGTCGGTGCGCAGCGTCACCCCGTCGCGGACCCGCACCGGCAGGTCGCGGGTGACCGTGATGCGCCGGACCCGGGCGGCCGGCAGCCGCAGCGCCGCCGCGGCGAGCCGGGTGAGCAATGGCCGCACGTTCAGTCCGCGGGGCGTTGCGCCGCGCCGCCCCGCCGGGGCTCGCCCCGGGCCGCGCGCACAGCGTCCCGGTGCTTGCGCATCGAGACCACCATCTCGGCCATGAACCGCTGCACGACAGCCAGCTCGTCGTCGCTGAACCGGGCCATCACCTCGTCTGTCCGCCGGCCCAGCGGGGCGAAGAAGCTGCGGGCCAGGGTGGCGCCCCGGTCGGCGTAGTGCAGGAAGACCTTGCGCCGGTCGGCGGTGTCCCGGTCACGCCGGATGTGCCCGCCCCGCTCCAGCCGGTCCACGAGCGCGGTCACCGAGCCGGAGGAGAGGTTGAGCGCCTCCCCCAGCCGCCCGGGGGTGATCGGGTCGCCCAGCAGCTCGGCGTCCATCACGGCGAGGAGGGCGTGCAGGTCGGTCGCGTTGAGGCCGTGCAGGCCGGCGAACGCGTGCCCGATGTGCTGTGCGTCGACCGAGTAGCGGCGCAGGTCGCTGGTGATGTCCGCGATCATCCGCCCACGCCGGTCGTCCCGCCGCCGGTACATGCCCTGCGCGCCCACGTCTCGCCGCCACCCCCTGCCCGAACCGTCCGGTTGCAGCATAGAACCCCTGCCGATAATCTCGACCATCAAGATACTTGTCAGGCGAGAAAAACCGTCACGTGAGGGCAGCCCCGATGTCACTGTTCACCCGCGTCGCCCGGGGCCGGCTGGCCGCCTGGCTCACCGTGGCCGCCGCGCTCGTCGTCGGCGCGGTCGTCTTCGGCCTCCCCCGCCCCGACAACCCCGAGCCCGTCTCCGCCACCGGGCTGTCCGTCCGGTGGCAGTCGACGCAGGTCGAACGGCTCCAGGACCAGCTCCCGTCCAGCGACGTGCAGCCCGCCGTCGTGGTGGTCAGCCGCGCCGACCGGGCCCCGCTGACCGAGCCCGACCGGGCCGCGCTCGACGGCGCGTCCGCCACCCTGGGCCGGCTCGCCGCCGGGGGTCGGGTCGCACCGGCCCAGTTCTCCCCCGACGGCACGGTGGCGCTGGTCGCCGTGCCGCTCTCCACCGCCGGCGGCCAGGAGGCCGTGGTGGACGAGGTGGCCCGGCTCCGCGCGGCGCTGGCCGACCTGCCCGACGGGCTTACCGTCGAGGTGACCGGCGCGCCCGCCTTCACCGCCGACCTCACCAAGGTCTTCGACGGCGCCGACATCACCCTGCTCGCGGTCACCGCCGGCGTGGTGGCGCTGCTGCTGCTGATCACCTACCGCAGCCCGTTCCTGTGGATCCTGCCGCTGCTCGTGGTCGCCGCGACCGAGCAGCTCACCCTGCGCGCCGTCGACACGATCGTCCCCGCGCTCGGCATCCACCTCCAGGAGGGCCAGGTCACCGGCATCGCCAGCGTGCTCGTCTTCGGCGCCGCGACCGACTACGCGCTGCTGCTGATCGCCCGCTACCGGGAGGAGCTGCGCCGCGAGGAGAACCGGTTCACCGCCATGCGGGCGGCGCTGCGCCGCACCGCCGAGCCGATCCTGGCCAGCGGCTGCACCGTGGTGCTCGGCGTGCTCACCCTGCTGCTGTCCGAGCAGGAGACGAACCGGGCGCTCGCGGTGGCCTGCGCCACCGGCGTGGTCTTCGCCATGGCGTCCGCCCTCCTGGTGCTCCCCGCCGTGCTGGTGCTCTTCGGGCGGGGGCTGTTCTGGCCGTTCGTACCCCGGGTCGGTGGCGCGGCGCGGGAGGGCCGGCTGTGGGGCCGGCTCGGCGACGCCGTCGTCCGCCGGCCGCTGCCGGTCGCCGCGCTGGCCACCCTGCTCCTCGCCGCCCTCGCCCTCGGCGGCCTGGGCATCCGCACCGGCCTGTCGGAGACCGAACAGTTCCGGGTGAAGCCGGAGGCGGTGGCCGGCGCGGAGACCCTGGCCCGGGCCTTCCCGGCCGGCACCACCCAGCCGGTCGCCGTGCTCACCAACCCGGGCGCGGCGCCGGCGGTGCTGGCCGCCGCCGGGGCGGTCGACGGGGTCGCCTCCGCCCGGCCCGGCGCCGCCGGCGACCGGGTCGCCCAGGCCGACGTGGTACTGGCGGCCGAGCCGGGCACCGCGGCCTCGGACCGGACCGTCGAGGCGCTGCGCGAGGCGGTCGCCGCCGTGCCGGACTCCGCCCCGCCCGCGGTCACCGGCGCCGACGCCCCCGAGGGCGCGCTGGTGGGCGGCACGGTTGCCGCTACCTACGACTCCGACCGGGCGAACACGAAGGACCTGCGGCTGATCCTGCCGATCATCCTGCTCCTGGTCGGGGCGGTGCTGGTGCTGCTGCTCCGCGGCCTGCTGGCCCCGGTGCTGCTGGTGCTGACGGTCATCGCCTCGTTCTTCGCCAGCCTCGGCGCGGCCTGGCTGCTCTTCGACCGGGTGCTGGGCTTCCCGGCGCTGGACAGCGGGGTGCTGCTGCTCGCCTTCGTGTTCCTCGTGGCGCTCGGCGTGGACTACAACATCTTCCTGGTCACCCGGGCCCGCGAGGACGCCCGCCGGCTGGGCACCAGGGACGGGATGCGCTCCGCGCTGCGGGTCACCGGCGGCGTCATCACCAGCGCGGGTGTGCTGCTCGCGGCGGTCTTCGCCGTGCTCGGCGTGCTGCCACTGATCACCCTCACCCAGATCGGGGTCATCGTCTGCGTCGGCGTCCTGCTGGACACGCTGCTGGTCCGCACGGTGCTGGTGCCGGCGCTGGCGTTCCTGCTCGGCGACCGGTTCTGGTGGCCGGGGCGGATCGCCCGCGAACCCGACGCCCCGGCGGAGACGCCCCCGGCGCCCGTGACGCCGGCCGGCGTGCGGCACTGAAACCGGGCGGGGCCCCGGCGGTCGTCCGCCGGGGCCCCGTTCCGTCAGCTCAATAGTTCAGGCAGACGCACTCGGTCATCAGCGCCCGCACGTTGCGCACGTACTGCGGGTTGGGGATGGCCAGCGGCTCGCCCTCGCGGGCCACCGCGCCGTGCCCGTAGTTGTACGCCGAGATCACGGCGTTGAGCAGGCAGGAGTTCAGCTCCGACGTGCACAGCGAGGCGTCCAGCCGGTAGTCCGACTCGAAGTACATGTCGCCGATGTACTTGGTGAGCCAGGCCAGGTAGGTGCCGCCCAGGTAGGCGTTGTCGCCGTAGTCGTCGATGTCGTAGGACTGGCCGAACCGCTGGTTCATCCAGTCGGCGGTGGCGGGCATGACCTGCATCAGCCCGATGCCGCCGTCGCAGGCGACGATGTTGGACTGCCAGCCGCTCTCCTGCCAGGCGGTCGCCTTCATCAGGGTCAGCGGGATCTTGATGTCCGGCGCGGAGGTCGGCCAGTAGGTCCGCGCTGCCGCGTCGGACAGCGCCGACTTCACCTGGCTGCGGGTCGCCTGGGTGCCCCGGTAGGTCGGCTCGCAGCCGCTCGCCGGCGGCTTCGGCGGGGGCGGCGGCACCTGGGTCTCGGTGGGCGGCTTCGGCTTGGCGAGCGGGCCGGTGGTGGTGCGGGTCGGTTTGGGCTTCGGCTTCGCCGACGCGCTCGGGCTGGGCTTGGCGCTGGGCTTCCCGCCCATTGCCGCGACCGCCGGCGGTTCGTCGCTCGGCAGGTCGGCGGGGCCGTCCGCGGGCGCCTCGACAGGCGCCTCGCTGGGCAGTTCGACCGCCACCTCGCGGGTCGGTTCCTCGCCGCCGCACCCGGTGACCATGCTCGCCGTCAGCAGCGCGGCCACCGCCGCCGTCGCCCAGCGACCCACTCCTCGACGCATCAGACCTCCCCCGTGGTCGTCCGCCGCACCCTAGCAGGGGTCGACGGGTGGACGGGGTACCCGCGACGCCGGCCGGGAGCCCCGCGGCCGCGGCGGGCCGTCCCCTGTGGCCGGTTCGGCCCGCCCGCCGGGCGACGGGTCGTCCGCGCCGACGGCGCGGTCCCGGGTGGCCCAGGCGACCACGAACACGGTCACCCAGGCCGCCCCGAGCAGCACCGAGGTGGCGGTGCCGCTGGCCGTGCTCCACCCCAGGTAGAGCCGGGCGCCGGTGACGGCGACCACACCGACCAGCGCGCCGGTCCAGACCGCCACCGCCACCGGCCAGCGGGCGCCCCGGGACAGCAGCCAGGCCAGCGTGCCGAAGCTCGCGGTGACCACCGCGTTCTGGGTGGGCAGCAGGTCCGGGCCGCCCGGCCCGGTCAGGTCGGCGACCACCACCAGCACCACCAGCGGCACGAACGCCCCGACCGTGCCGAGCACGCTGAGCAGGTCGGCCCGCCAGGGCCGGTTCCGCCAGGCCACCACCGCCGCCACCAGGGCCACCGCGGCGATCAGCACCCAGCCGCGCAGCACCGAGACGGCGGCCAGCACCGTGTCGACCACCCCGGGGGTACGCCGGGCGGCGAACCAGTCCGCGACCAGCCCGTCGAGCACCCCGAGCCCGCTGTGCCGGACCACCGCCTCCAGCACCGCCGCGACGGCCAGTCCGGCGGCGAAGAGCAGCAGCAGCCCGGCCGCCAGGTTGATCAGCAGCGTCACGGCCGGGCCGAACCGCATGGCGATCAGGAAGAACAGCACCCCGTAGCGGGCGCGCAGCCAGCGCAGCGGGGGCAGGGCGGCGGCCCGGGCGGCCAGCGCCCGCACCGGGTCGGGGTTGCGGCCCAGCCAGCGGCCGGCCAGCACCACGCCGACCAGGCAGACCAGCAGCACGAGCACCGCGCCGGTGGCCCGGCCCAGGAACCGGGACACCCGCTCGTAGGACTCACCGGCGGCGTAGCCGGCCAGCACGGAGGCGCCGACCCAGGTCACCACCCCGGCCAGGTTCCACGGCGCGAACCGCCGGTACGGCAGCCCGGCCGCGCCGGCCAGCCGGGGCGCCAGGGTGCGGGCGAAGGCCACCCAGCGGGCCGCCAGCACGCCCCGGCCGCCGAGCCGTTCGAGCAGCGAGTCGGCGCGGCGCCACCGCTCGGGTCCGATCCGGGCACCGAGGCCGGAGGCACGCAGTTTCGGCCCGTACCGCCGGCCGGCCCGGAAGGCGAGTGTGTCTCCGATCACGGCGGCAGCGGTCATGGCCAGCAGCGTGGGGACGAGCCGCAGCGTCCCCGCGTACGCTAGGAAGCCGACCAGCAGCAGGGTCGCCTCACCCGGCACCAGCAGCCCGAAGATCACCGCGGTCTCGCCCGCAACGATCGTCGCGGCGACCAGGTAGATCAGCAGAGGCGGCAGCTCCTGCAGCCAGTTCAGCAGGTCAGGCATCCGGTCCCCCGCACGGGAGCCAGCATGCCAGTCGCTGGAACGGTCGGGACAGCACTTTCGGCAGAGATCCGGGCGATCTCGGGGGTGACCCCGAGGCCTGCCCCGGCAACCGCAGACAGGAGTATGGAGGGTATGCAGCTACGCACCGACCTCCGCAACGTCGCCATCATCGCCCACGTCGACCACGGCAAGACGACCCTGGTCGACGCCATGTTGCGGCAGGCCGGCGCCTACGGCGCCCGTGGTGAGGACACCGAGCGGGTCATGGACTCGATGGACCTCGAGCGGGAGAAGGGCATCACCATCCTCGCTAAGAACACCGGCGTGCACTACTTGCCGGCGGACGGCTCCGAGCCGGTGACGATCAACATCATCGACACCCCGGGGCACGCCGACTTCGGCGGCGAGGTCGAGCGCGGCCTCACCATGGTCGACGGTGTGGTGCTGCTGGTCGACGCCAGCGAGGGCCCGCTGCCGCAGACCCGGTTCGTGCTCCGCAAGGCGCTGCGCGCCCGGCTGCCGATCATCCTGGTGATCAACAAGGTGGACCGCCCCGACGCCCGGATCAAGGAGGTCGTGGACGACACCTACGAGCTCTTCCTCGACCTGGACGCCGACGAGGAGCAGATCGACTTCCCGATCGTCTACGCCTGCGCCCGCGACGGCATCGCCTCGCTGACCCAGCCGGCCGACGGCTCGGTGCCCAGCGACAGCCACAGCCTGGAGCCGCTGTTCCGCACCCTGCTGGACACCATCCCGGCCCCCGCGTACGAGGAGGAGGCTCCGCTTCAGGCGCACGTCACCAACCTCGACGCCTCCCCGTTCCTCGGCCGGCTGGCGCTGTGCCGGGTCCGGCAGGGCAACATCAGCAAGGGCCAGACGGTGACCTGGTGCCGCACCGACGGCAGCACCCAGCGGGTCCGCATCTCCGAGCTGCTGATGACCGAGGGCCTGGAGCGCAAGCCGGCCGACAGCGCCGGCCCGGGCGACATCATCGCGGTCGCCGGCATCCCGGAGATCATGATCGGCGAGACCCTGGCCGACGCGGAGAACCCGGTCCCGCTGCCGCTGATCACCGTCGACGAGCCGGCCATCTCGATGACCATCGGCACCAACACGTCGCCGCTGGTCGGCCGGGTCAAGGGCGCCAAGGTCACCGCCCGCATGGTCAAGGACCGGCTGGACAAGGAGCTGGTCGGCAACGTCTCGCTGCGGGTGCTGCCCACCGAGCGGCCGGACGCCTGGGAGGTGCAGGGCCGCGGTGAGCTGGCCCTGGCCATCCTGGTGGAGCAGATGCGCCGCGAGTCCTTCGAGCTGACCGTCGGCAAGCCGCAGGTGGTCACCAAGGAGATCGACGGCAAGACCTGCGAGCCGGTCGAGCGGCTGACCATCGACGCCCCGGAGGAGTACCTGGGCGCGATCACCCAGCTCCTCGCCACCCGCAAGGGCCGGATGGAGCAGCTGGTCAACCACGGCACCGGCTGGATCCGGATGGAGTGGCTGGTCCCGGCGCGCGGCCTGATCGGCTTCCGCACCGAGTTCCTCACCGAGACCCGCGGCACCGGCATCCTGCACCACGTCTTCGAGTCGTACGAGCCGTGGTTCGGCGAGCTGCGCACCCGCAACAACGGCTCGCTGGTCGCCGACCGCGCCGGCTCGGTCACCGCGTTCGCGATGACCAACCTCCAGGAGCGCGGCCAGCTCTTCGTGGAGCCGGGCACCGAGGTGTACGAGGGCATGATCGTCGGCGAGAACTCCCGCTCCGACGACATGGACGTCAACATCACCAAGGAGAAGAAGCTCACCAACATGCGGTCGTCGACCGCGGACGAGACCGAGAAGCTGATCCCGCCGCGCAAGCTGTCGCTGGAGCAGGCCCTCGAGTTCTGCCGCGAGGACGAGTGCGTCGAGGTGACCCCGGCCGCGGTGCGGATCCGCAAGGTGGTGCTGGACCAGACCCAGCGCGGCCGGATGGCCGCCCGCCGCAAGCACGCCGGCTGACCACTCAGCCACCCGGAGCCCGGCCCGCCCACCCCGGCGGACCGGGCTCCACCCTTTCCACCCTGTCCCTGCCCTGCCTTGTGCCGGCGATCATGAAGTCGGCGGCGGTTTCGGAGATCGACATCGCCGTCAACCTCATGATCGACCGCGGGAAGGGGGCGGCCCGGGCGGGCGGCGACGGTCAAGGGTCAGGCGGGTTTGGTGGCCTGGAAGGCCAGGACGTCGGGGAGGGGGCCGGGGGCGGACTCGCGGACGGCGGTCAGCACCAGGCCGGCGGCCGGGACCGCGTCCAGAAGGTCGGCCAGGGGCAGGTGCCACGCGCCCACCCGGGCGCGGACGCCGACGGAGTTCCAGGACCGGAAGCTGCGATCCCGCTCGGCGTATCCCTCGTCGATCACGGCCCGGCCCGGCTGATGGCGGTCGGCGAACGCCCCGACGAAGCAGGGGTGCACGCCGACGTGGACCAGCCGCCCGCCGGGCGCCAGCACCCGGGCCGCCTCGGCGATCGCCGCCGGGTAGTCCGGCATGTCGGTGTGGGCGAGCACGCAGGCCACGGCCGGCAGGGCGCCGTCCGGCAGGGGCAGCGCGGTGGCGTCGGCCCGGACCACCGGGAGCCGCGCCCCGGCGTGGCGCAACTGCCCGGCGGACAGGTCCACCCCGATCGGCTGCCAACCCAACCGGCGCAGCTCGGCGGCGTGCGCCCCGGTGCCGCAGCACAGGTCGAGGCAGCGCCCAGTGCCCGGACCGAGCAGCTCGGCCAGCACCGACCGGACCCGGTCGCTGTAGTCGTTGGCGGTGGTCGTGACGTAGTCGTCGTACCAGTCGGCGATGGCGTCGTACGCGGCGGTCGTCATCTCCGCACGCTAGACCCGGCGCGGGCCGGACCGCAGCCCCCGCCGGCCGCGATGATCCGCTACGGTCTCCGGCATGACCTGGGAGGATCTCGACGCGCACCTGGACAAGGTGCCCGGCACCATCTCCGCGTACGTGGGGCGGCTGGGCGCCCCGCCCACCTGGACCCGGCAGGCCGACGCCACCCACTACGCGGCGAGCACCATGAAGGTCGCCGTGCTGGTGGCGCTGCACCGCGCCGCCGAGGCCGGCCGGCTCGACCTGGACGGCCCGATTCCGGTGCGCAACGCGTTCGACTCCGCCCTGCCCGGCGCGCCCCGGTTCAGCAACGCCCAGCACTACGACAACGACGACGAGGTCTGGGCGCGGGTGGGCGGCGAGGCGCCGCTGCGCTGGCTCGCCGAACGGATGATCGTCCGCTCCAGCAACCTGGCCACCAACATCTGCCTCGGTCAGGTCGGGCTGCCCGCGGTCGCCGAGGCGTGGAAGCTGGCCGGGGCCCGGCACAGCGTCACCGGTCGGGGCATCGAGGACTTCGCGGCCCGGGACGCCGGGATCGACAACCTGGTCACCGCCGCCGACCTGGCCGCCGTGCTCGGCGAGCTGGCGCTCGGCGCTCGCCGGCCCGGCCCGCTCGCCTCGCCGGCCGGCTGCGCGGCCATGCTGGACGTGCTGTTCGCCCAGGAGCACCGCGAGGACCTCGCCGCCGGGCTGCCCGAGGGCACCCGGATCGCCCACAAGAACGGCTGGGTACGCGGCGTCCGGCACGGCGCCGGGGTGGTGTTCCCCTCCGACGCCCCGCCGTACGCCGTCGTGGTCTGCACCACCACCGACCTGGCCGACGGCGGCCCCAGCGGCGAAGAGGTCGAGGACGACGCCTGCCGCCTCATCGCGCACGTCTCCGCGCGGGTCTGGGCGGCCCGGCACGACCTGGCCGGGTGACCGCTCAGTCCAGCAGGTTCGCGCGCAGCGCCGCCAGCGTCTCGTCGGTCAGCCCCAGGCCGTCGCGCAGGTACGCGTCGAAGGAGCCGTGCACCCGCCGCACCTCGTCGTAGGCGGCGTCCAGGTACTCCGGCCGCACCTCGAGCAGCGGCCGGGCCATCGTCGGATCCAGGTCCGGCCGCTGGCGGGTCATCGCGGCCAGCAGCACCTCGCGCAGGCTCTCGGTCAGCTCGTTGTGCCGCAGGTAGTCGGCACGGATCGCCGGCTCGTCCACGCCCAGCGCGGTGAGCAGCACCACCGACAGCCAGCCGGTGCGGTCCTTGCCGGCCGAGCAGTGGAACAGCAGCGGCAGGTTCGCCGCGTCGGCGGCCAGCCGCACCGCCGTCCCGAACCCCTCCCGCGCCGAGTCGCCCGTGACGAACCAGCGGTAGATCGCCGCCATCGCCCCCGGCATGCCGCCCCGCGCCAACTCCTCGTACGCGTTCAGGTCGTGGCCGAGCAGCACCGCCGAGACGTAGGTGAACACCGGGTGGGCCGGGTCGTAGACCGGCAGGTGCACCAGCCGCGGCTCGCCGGCCAGGCGGTCCGGCGGGGCGACCGCCTGCTCGGTGGCGTGCCGCAGGTCCACCACGCAGGCCGGGGCCAGCTTGCCCAGCACGGGCAGGTCCTCGTCGGTGAGCCGGCCGAGCGCCGCGGTGCGGATCAGCCGACCGGCGCGTACCCGCCGCCCGTCCGAGGTGGGCAGCCCGCCCAGGTCACGGGCGTTCGGCGCGCCCACCAACTCCCAGTCCCGCCCGGTCATCGGCCCTCCCCTGATCGCTGCCAGCTCCGTATAGGGTGCCCCACATGACGATCGCCGCGGTACGCACCCACCGGCTCTCGGCCCCCTTACACACCCCCTTCGTCACCGCGCTGCGCCGCACCACCACCGTGGACACCCTGGTCGTCGAGGTGGTGGACGCCGACGGGCGGTCGGGCTTCGGCGAGGCCCCGCAGGTCTGGCAGGTGACCGGGGCGTCGATCGCCGGCGCCGAGGCGTGCGTCCAGCAACTGCTCGGGCCGCTGCTGACCGGGCGGGACGCCGACGACCTCCAGGCCCGCTGCGCCGAGGTGCGCCGCGCGGTGGTGGGCAACGAGTCGGCCCGGGCGGCCGTCGACGTCGCCCTGCACGACCTGGCCGCGCGGCGGCTCGGCGTACCCCTGGTGCGGTTGCTCGGCGGCACCACGCTGCGCGTCCCGACCGACGTCACCCTGGCCGCCGGCGACGCGGTCGACCTCGCCGCGGCCGCCACCCGGCGCCGGGCCGAGGGGTTCACCGTGCTGAAGCTCAAGGTCGGCACCGACGCGCGGGGTGACCTGGACCGGGTCCGCGCGGTCCGCGCCGCGGTCGGCCCCGACGTGCGGATCCGCCTCGACGCCAACCAGGGCTGGACGCCGCGCGAGGCGGTCCGGGTGATCCGCGGCATCGAGGACGCCGGGCTCGACGTCGAGCTGGTCGAGCAGCCGGTGCACCGGCGGGACCTGGACGGGCTGGCCTGGGTCAGCGACCGGGTGGAGCTGCCGATCCTCGCCGACGAGTCGGTCTTCGACCTGCGCGACCTGGTCGAGGTGATCCGCCGCCGGGCGGCCGACATGGTCAACGTCAAGCTGGCCAAGTGCGGCGGCCTGCACACCGCCCGGTCGCTGCTCGACCTGGCCGCCGCGCACGGCATGGGCACCATCGTCGGCTCGATGATGGAGAGCCAGGTCGGCCTGGGTGCGGCGGCGAGCCTGGTCGCCGCCTGCGGCACCACGGCCGTGTCGGACCTCGATGCCGCCTGGTGGCTGGCCTGGTCGCCGGTCGCCGGCGGGCTCCGGTACGACGGCGCGACCGTCGTGCTGCCGGACGCCCCCGGCCTCGGGATCGAGAACGTGAGTGAAGTAAAGGTTCAGCCTCGCGGTTGAGAGCCGTTGGAATTTTTCATAGGGTCGTCCGAGAGAGTGTGAGGTGGGGGTGGGCGTGGAACTTGAGCCGGGCCGCGAGGCCGTCGTCCGGGTCCCGGTGGCGACCCTCTGGACCGCCCCCGAGGCGGTCCGACCGGTCGACCGCCCCGCGCTGGCCGACCCGCCGGACGTCGCCGCCTGGGTCGCGGGCATGGACCGCGACCAACAGGTGGGCGACTGCGTCCTGACCCAGCTGCTGCTCGGTGAGCGGGTGCTGGTCACCGAGCTGCGCGCGGACGGCTGGGCGCACGTCGTCGCGCTGGGGCAGCCCGCCGCCAAGCTCGACGTACGCGGCTATCCCGGCTGGCTGCCCGCCGCTCAGCTGGCCGCCCCGGCGGAGCCCGGCCCACCGGCCACCCCGCTGGTGGTGGACGTCGGGCACACCGCGCTGCGCGCCGCCCCCGACGGCCGCCCGGCCCTGACCGGCGTGGTCCTCGGCACCCGCCTCGCCCCGGCCGGGCGGCCGGTGGACGGCTGGCGACCGGTGCTCGTGCCCGGCCGGGCCGATCCGCTCTGGGCCCCCGAGGGTGACCTGGTCCCGCTGCCCGGCGAACGACCGGAGGCCAAGGAGGTGCTCGCCGTCGCCGAGCGGCTGCGCGACCTGGTCTACGTCTGGGGCGGGCTGTCCACCAACGGCATCGACTGCTCGGGCCTGGTGCACCTGGCCTGGCGGCGGTACGGCGTCACCCTGCCCCGGGACGCCGACGACCAGGCCGAGGCGACCACGCCCCTCGCCCTGGGCCAGGAACGCCCCGGCGACCTCTACTTCTTCGCCCGGCCGGGCCGGCGGATCCACCACGTCGGCATCGTCAGCACCGAACCGCAGGGCGAGATCCGGCGGATGCTGCACGCCTGCTACGTCAAGCGCCTGGTGGTGGAGGAGCGCCTCCCCGCGGATCGGGAGGCGACCCTGGTGGCCGTTCATCGCATCTGACCCCCCTACGCCGAAAGGGGCGCTCCCGACCGTGGGAGCGCCCCTTTCGCGTAGGTGCGATCAGCCGCGGGCCTCGGCCAGCTCGCGGCGCCGGTCACGGGACGACTTCACCAGGCTGGCCGCGGTGGCCGCGGCGAGGGTGCCCAGGATGACGGTGAGCGACAGCCAGATCGGGATGTGCGGGGCCCAGCCCACGTGCGCGCCACCGTTGACGAACGGCAGGTTGTTATCGGCGAGGGCCTCCAGGACCAGCTTGACCCCGATGAAGCCGAGCACCACGGCCAGGCCGTAGCTGAGGTAGATCAGCCGGTCCAGTAGGCCGCCGAGCAGGAAGTAGAGCTGCCGCAGCCCCATCAGCGCGAACACGTTCGCGGTGAAGACCAGGTACGGCTCCTGGGTGATGCCGAAGATCGCCGGGATCGAGTCGAGGGCGAAGATCAGGTCGGTGGTGCCGATCGCGATCATCACGATCAGCATCGGGGTGAACAGCCGACGACCGTTCTCGTGGGTGGTCATCCGCGCCTCGTCGTAGTCACGGGACAGCGGCAGCGCCTTGCGGCTCCACCGGATCAGCACGTTCTCGCTGAACTCGTCCTCGTCCGGCTCCCCCTGGCGGGCCAGGTTGATCGCCGTGTAGATCAGGAACGCGCCGAAGATGTAGAACACCCAGGAGAACTGGGAGATCAGCGCGGCGCCGGCGGCGATGAAGCCGCCCCGCATGACCAGCGCCAGCAGAATGCCGACGAGCAGCACCTTCTGCTGGTACCGCCGGGGCACCCCGAAGCGGGCCATGATGATCACGAAGACGAAGAGGTTGTCCACCGAGAGGCTGTACTCGGTGAGCCAGCCGGTGTAGAACTGGCCGGCCACGCTGGGGCCTGAGGTGAGCCACAGCCCCGCCCCGAAGAGCAGGGCCAGCGCCACGTAGAAGCCGACCCACAGGCTCGACTCGCGGACGCTGGGCTCGTGCGGGCGGCGACCGATGATGAACAGGTCGACCAGCAGGACCGCGGTCAGCGCGATCAGCGTCCCTGCCCACACCATTCCGGACACGTTCAAATCCATCCTCCGGCAGACACACAGCGTCGGGCACACCGTACGTCGGGTGACGGGCCGGGGTGCGTCGACGCTGACTCTGGTGACTGTCGGAGGTCTCTTCCGCCACCGGCCCCGGGAAAGGGTCGGTGACCGACGGAGCCGGGTCGTGCCACCGGGGGGCCGGCGCTCTTCCGTGCTGACGACTCCGTCACGAGGGAATACTCCCCTCCTCGGCCGCCATTGTTCACCATCGGCCGGGGTCGGCGCATCTTCGGGGCCCTCGTTTGCCACGGTCGTCACGTTCCGACGTCGTGGCGGGCCCCGCATGGCTTAAGGCGTCCTAGGAGGCTAGGGTCTCGGTGACAGCGGATCGGTGAAGGACCAGGCCGCGGCGAGCAGGGCGTCGCAGGCGGCGACGGCGACCGCCAGCCGCTCCTCGTGGGCTCCGCGCAGCTCGACCACCGGCACCCCGCAGCCGGCCAGCTCCGCCCGGAACCGCTCGGTCATCCAGGCCCGCAGGTGCTCTCCGTCGCGCAGGCCGTCGTCGGCGAAGGGCACGCGCTCGTGGTCGGTCAGCAGGTACAGCGCCGGCCGGCGGGCGGCCGCCCGGACCGCCGCCGACGACGACCCGAGGTAGCGCTCCTCCCAGATCGCGGTCGCCCGCGCGTCGGTGTCACAGAACAACAGCGGGCCGCTGACGCGGGCCGCCGCGTCCTCGGCGGCCTGCTGCTCGCGCACCACCTCGACGAAGTCGTCCCCGTCCCAGGTGACGTCGAAGATCGTCGCCTCCGGCCGGACCTGCCGCAGCTCGGCGAGCTTGCGCTCGGTCAGCTCGCGGCCGTACTCCGGGACCCAGCGGGTGCCGTAGTGGGTGGCGAGCGCCTCGGCCATCGTCGTGGTGCCGGTCGACTCGGCCCCGACCACCACGACCCGGCGGACCAGCCAGGCCCGCACCGGCGGGCTCAGCCGACGCCAGTGCGCCGCCGGGTCCGCGCGCACGGCGGTGCCGGAGACCGGGACGGCGCGCCGGTCCAGGTCCACGCAGACCGCGACCGCGTCGAAACGCCGGGCCAACTCCTCGCCGTACGCCTCGGAGGAGAAGACCACGTCGACCGGCTCCCCGCCGAGCGCGTCGGCGAACACCGCGCAGTGCAGGTCCCAGACCGCCGGGTCGGCGTAGTCGACGGGGTGGTCGTCGTACCGCCCGACGAACCGCACCCAGGGCGTGGCGGCGTGCGCCTCACGCAGCCAGGCGACCCGCAGGTCGAGCGGGATCGACTCGCGCCGGGACGGGGCGACCACCACGGTGACCGCCGCGCAGCGGGCCGCGGCCGCCTCGATCAGCGCGTGGTGCCCGGCGTGCGGCGGATAGAACTTGCCGACCACCAGGCCGTGTCGGAACCGACGCCCCGCGCCGCCGGTCGCCGGTCCTCCCCGGTTCGCGGCCGCGAGGCCGGCCGGACCGTTCCTGCCGCTCACGCGGCGATCGGGGCCGGGCCGGGCGGCACCGGGGTCGCCGCCGCGCGCCGGCTCAGGTCCGCCCGCCACTCCCGCAGCCCGACCACGCAGAGTGCCAGGAAGACCAGGTAGAGGCCGCCGGTCAGCCAGAGTCCCTTGTACGCGTAGAGCGGGATGTAGATCAGGTCGGCGGCGATCCACAGCCACCAGCTCTCCACCAGCTTGCGGGTCTGACCGTAGGTGGCGAGCAGCGACAGCGCGGTGGTGACCGCGTCGGCCAGCGGCACCGTGGAGTCGGTGGCCCGGTCCAGCAGCGCCCAGAGCCCGACGGTGAGCAGCACTCCGGCCGCGCCCAGCGCCCACCACTCCCGCCGGCCGGTCCGGGCCACGGTCAGCCGGCTGCGCCGCTCGCCGCCGAAGAGCCAGTGCCACCAGCCGTAGAGGCCCAGGACGACGTAGACGACCTGGAGGCCGGCGTCGGCGTACAGGCCGGCGGTCCAGAACAGCAGCATCAGCAGCAGCACGTTGGCGATGCCGATCGGCCAGTTGGCGATGTGCTGCCGGGCCACCAGCCAGACGTTGACCACGCCGGTGGCGAAGCCGAGCAGCTCGGCCCAGGTGGTGCCGGCCCCCAGGACGGTGAACGCCGTGGCGGTGAGCCAGTCGAGCATCTGTTCCTCCCCCGTTTCCCGAGCGCCCACCCTAGAGCGGGTGTGGCGCGCGGAACAGCCCCCGGGGCGTACCGGGCACGGGGCGGCGTGCGAGGCTTTCGGGCATGGTTCTTGAGGTCGCGCTGATCGATGTGACGCCCGGAAACGAAGACGACTTCGCCGCCGCCTACGCGCAGGCGCGCTCGATCCTCGCCGGCACCGAGGGCTGCCGCTCGGTGCGGATGACCCGCGGCATCGAGTCGCCGTCCCGGTTCGTGCTGCTGGTCGAGTGGGACACGGTCGAGGCGCACGACGTCAACTTCCGGCAGAGCGAGCGGTTCGGGCAGTGGCGCGGGCTGATCGGGCCGTACTTCGCCGGCCCGCCGCTGGTCGAGCATTTCGTCGACGTGCCGGCCTGAGCTGTCGTACCCCTGACATAGTTTTCGGTCGACGCGCCGGCCACCGGTCCCGACGGGCATCGGGGGCGCCGGGCCCGGTGGCCGCGCGCCCAACGCCGCGCCGGGCAGCACAGCCGTCCCGACGCACATCGGGGGCGGCGTGTCCGGTGGCCGCGCGCCAACGCCGCGGCCACTGAGCGCTCAGTCGGCGTCCTGCGGTT
Source organism: Micromonospora sp. NPDC023966 (assembly GCF_040639095.1). NCBI lineage: Bacteria > Bacillati > Actinomycetota > Actinomycetes > Micromonosporales > Micromonosporaceae > Micromonospora > Micromonospora sp. NPDC023966. Next base: position 32,218 of record NZ_JBEZZJ010000027.1, read on the forward strand.
CCCGGGGCCGCGGCACCGCCGCGGGGCCGAGCCGGCGGGCCAGCAGCTCCACCGTCTCCTCCTCCGGCAGCGCCGCCGCCAGCAGCCAGTCGACCAGCCGCTCGTAGCGGGCGACGTCCGCCTCGGCGACCAGCCGCAGATCGGTGGTCAGCGTCTCCACCAGCACGGTGCGCGGGTCGGCCGGGTCCGGGTACGCGTAGTAGGAGAACGGCGCGAGGGGGTGCAGGTCGCCGTAGGGAGAGGCGTCGCGGGGCAACAGCCGGATGGTGACGTGCGGGCGTTCGGCGAGCGCGGCCAGGTGCCGGAGCTGGTCCCGCCAGACCTCGGCGGGAAGACCGCCCGGGTCGCAGGCCCGTTCGTCGATCAGGGCGGTGTAGTGCGGCGGCTCGGGCCGGCACAGCACCTCCTGACGCACCGCGCGGGCGCGCACGTCGGCCTCCACGTCCACGTCGTCGGCGAGCAGCGCGCCGGCGGACACCCGCAGCCGGGCGTACTCCGGGGTCTGGAGCAGCCCCGGCACGAGCGCCGGCTGGTAGTCCACGATGCGCACGGCGCCCGCCTCCAGCTCCGCGTACGCCCGCTGCCGCTCCCCCATCTCGCCCAGCGCCTTGGACCAACCGCGGCCGGTGGCGGCGTCCCGGGCGATGACGATCAGCTCGTCCCGCTGGTGGGGTGGCACGGCGTAGACGTCGAGCAGGTCGAGCACGTCGGCCAGGTCCGGCCGGCTCTGCCCCAGCTCGATGCGGGACAGCTTCGATGTGGACGCCCAGCCGAGCCGGCCGCAGACCTGCTCCAGGGTGAGCGACTCCCGGCGGCGCAGCCGGCGCAGCTCCGCGCCGAGCCGCACCCGCCGGACGACAGGACTTGCTGACAACGGCATGCGCGCCTCCCCATCGAGGGAGAGTACGCATGACCGTCACGCACGGCAATACCTTGCTCGCGGAGAGCTATCGCCGGGCGTCAGGGACGGTAGGTGCCGAAGGACCAGACCAGGCCGGCCAGATCGCGGGCGACGAAGTCGCGGGAGCCGTAGTCGGTGTCGAAGGGCGGCCGCACGATCTCCGCGCCGGCCGCCCGGGCCCGCTCGTGGTGCGCGTCGACGTCGTCGACGGCCACGTAGACGCGGTAGTCGTCGTCGGCCGGCCGGGTCGCCGGGGCCGGCCCCGGGCCGAGCATGACGAGGTCGTCGCCGTAGCCGAGTTCGGCGTGCCGCACCGTGCCGTCGGGCCCCTCGTGCACCTCGTGGACGGTGAGGCCGAACGCGGACCGGAGGAAGTCGACGGCGGCGCGGGCGTCGGGATACCGGAGGACCGGATAGATGCTTCGCATGGTTCCGAGTCTGCCGGGGGACGGGTCAGCCCGGATTGGACGAATGTGACCCGGGCCGGGCCAGCGCCGCGGGAGTCGCCCCGGCGAACTCGCGGAACTCGCGGATCAGGTGCGACTGGTCGTAGTAGCCGCAGCGCACCGCCAGCTCCGCCCACCCACGCGAGTCCGGACCGGCCGCCGGGTCCGCGGCCCCGACCGGCGCGGTGACCAGCGTGCGGCCCACCATCGCGTACGCCCGCTGGAAGCGGAGCAGCCGGGCGACGGTCTTCGGCGGCAGGCCGAACTCCTGGCGGAACCGGACCGCCAGGTGGCGCCGGCTCCAGCCGACCTCCTCGGCCACCGCGGCGACGCCCACCCCGGCGCCGCTGCCGGCGAGCCGCCGCCAGGCTCGCAGCAGGCGCGGATCGACCGGCCCGGTCACCGCCAGCCGGGCCGCGAGGGCGGCGTCGAGCCGGGCGAACCGGCCCGCCCAGTCGGGCAGACCGGCCAACTCGTCGCGGAGCCGGACCAGCCAGCGGTCGAGCCGGTCGACCGGGACCGCCCGGTTGGCCAGCTCGCCCAGCGGCAGCCCGAGCAGCCGGCGGGCGGCCGGGGCGGTCAACAGCACCTGTACCCCGACGCCCTCGCCGGCGGTACGGGTCGCGCACCAGCCGTCGAACGGCCCGGCCAGGAACGCGCTCGTGTCATGCGCGCCCCGGTCGGCCGCGCGCGGATCGGTGACGTCGAGCGGGGCGCCCCAGCCGAGGATCAGCACCACGAAGGCGCCGGCGGCCTCCCGGCGCACCAGCGGGCCGGCCAGGTGCTCGCGGTAGCCGAGGTAGCGGTCCACGTAGGGCCGGAGCCGGGGGTCGGGGAGCCCGAGCACGGCCTCGGTCAGCACGGCGGCCTCCCCCGACCCCGGTCCGTCACTTCACCCCGGCGGCGTCCATCCCGCGGAGTTCCTTCTTGAGGTCGGCGACCTCGTCGCGGATCCGGGCGGCCAGCTCGAACTGCAGCTCCCGCGCGGCGGCGAGCATCTGGTCGTTGAGCTCCTGGATGAGGTTGGCCAGGTCGGCCCGGGCCATCCCCTCCCGGGACGGGGTCGCCGCGCCGCCGCGGCCCCGGCTGCGGGTCTCCTTGACCGGCGCCTTGCCCCGCGACAGCTGCCGGACGGCCCCGCCGACCCGGCTGTTCTCGGTGTCCTCCGCCTCGCGGTAGATGTCGTCGAGGATGTCGTGGATCTTCTTGCGCAGCGGCTCCGGGCTGATCCCGTTGGCCTCGTTGTGCGCGATCTGCTTGGCCCGGCGCCGGTTGGTCTCGTCGATCGCGGCCGCCATCGACGGTGTGATCTTGTCGGCGTACATGTGGACCTGGCCGGAGACGTTACGGGCCGCCCGGCCGATGGTCTGGATCAGCGACCGGCCGCTGCGCAGGAAGCCCTCCTTGTCGGCGTCGAGGATCGCCACCAGGGAGACCTCGGGCAGGTCGAGGCCCTCGCGCAGCAGGTTGATGCCGACCAGCACGTCGTAGTCGCCCTTGCGCAGCTCGCGCAGCAGCTCCACCCGGCGCAGCGTGTCGACCTCGGAGTGCAGGTAGCGCACCCGGATGCCGTTCTCCAGCAGGTAGTCGGAGAGGTCCTCGGCCATCTTCTTGGTCAGGGTGGTGACCAGGACCCGCTCGTCCCGCTCGGTCCGCAGCTTGATCTCGTGCATCAGGTCGTCGATCTGGCCCTTGGTGGGCTTCACGATGACCTCGGGGTCGATCAGGCCGGTGGGGCGGATCACCTGCTCGACGAACTCGCCCTGGGCCTTCTCCAGCTCCCACGGGCCGGGGGTGGCGGAAAGGAAGACCATCTGGCCGACCCGCTCCAGGAACTCGTCGAAGCGCAGCGGCCGGTTGTCGGCCGCGCTGGGCAGCCGGAAGCCGTGGTCGATCAGCATCCGCTTGCGGGAGGCGTCGCCCTCGTACATGCCGCCGATCTGCGGGATGGTCACGTGCGACTCGTCGACCACCGTCAGGAAGTCGTCGGGGAAGTAGTCGAGCAGGCAGTGCGGCGGGCTGCCGGGCAGGCGGCCGTCAATGTGCATCGAGTAGTTCTCGATGCCGGAGCAGAACCCGACCTGGCGCATCATCTCGATGTCGTAGGTCGTGCGCATCCGCAGCCGCTGCGCCTCCAGCAGCTTGCCCTGCCGCTCCAGCTCGGCCAGCCGCTCGCCCAGCTCGGCCTCGATGTCGCGGATCGCCCGCTCCATCCGCTCCGGGCCGGCCGCGTAGTGCGTGGCCGGGAAGATCATCAGGCTGTCGACCTCACGGACCACGTCGCCGGTGAGCGGGTTGAGGTAGTAGAGCTTCTCGATCTCGTCGCCGAACAGCTCGATCCGGACGGCCAGCTCCTCGTAGGCCGGGATGATCTCCAGCGTGTCGCCGCGGACCCGGAAGGTGCCGCGCTGGAAGGCCATGTCGTTGCGGGTGTACTGGATGTCGACCAGCCGGCGCAGCAGCTGGTCACGGTCGAGCTCCTGCCCGACGGCGACCCGGACCGCGCGGTCCAGGTATTCCTCCGGGGTGCCCAGCCCGTAGATCGCCGACACCGTGGCCACCACGATCACGTCGCGCCGGGTGAGCAGCGACATGGTCGCCGAGTGCCGCAGCCGCTCGACCTCCTCGTTGATCGAGGAGTCCTTCTCGATGTAGGTGTCGGTCTGCGGGATGTAGGCCTCGGGCTGGTAGTAGTCGTAGTAGGAGACGAAGTATTCGACCGCGTTCTGCGGCAGCAGCTCGCTGAACTCCTTGGCGAGCTGGGCGGCGAGGGTCTTGTTGGGCGCGAGCACCAGGGTCGGCCGCTGCAGCCGCTCGACCAGCCACGCCGTGGTGGCGCTCTTGCCGGTGCCGGTCGCGCCGAGCAGCACTGTGTTACGGTCGCCGCGTCGCACCCGACGCTCAAGATCGTCGATGGCTGCCGGCTGGTCGCCGGCCGGCTGGAACTCGCTGACGACCTGGAAGCGGCCGTCGAGCCGGGGAATGTCGAGCGCCATGAAGTCAACGGTACGCCGGAGGACCGACACTTCCGGGCCGAGCACGGACCGTCCCTGATCGGCTTCGATATTCCCATTGTGTGCCTCATCTCACCGGACTACCCTCGTACCGTAGGCCGCTCGCGGCGGCCGACCGGGCAGGTGGCCGCCCCTCCGGGGCCCGGCCGCCCCCGGCACCGGGGGTCGCAGCACCCGAGAAACCGGCGTGCGCACCCGAGGTGGTCGCGCTCGATGCGCTGACCGGCCGCCGCGAGCGCCCCTGCTCGTCACCGAAACCCGGCCGCCGCGTTGGGCACTCGTGGAGACCTCTCCCGGACGCCGGCCGCGACGGGCTCGCGGCACCGACCCGCTCCCCACCGACGACACCCACCCCGCCCCGCCCGATCCCCTCCCGTCCGCCGCCCCGCACGGGGGCGAGCCCACGGCCAACGCCGACCGTCCTCCGGGCGAGCCGCCCGCGCCCGCCGACCCCGCGGCGGACGACCCGGACGGTCCCGCCGGCCCCGCCGCGGACGACTCGGACGGTCCCGCCGGCCCCGCCTCCCTCCCGTCGATCCACCCCCGCACCAACACCTCGATCCGCCCGAGCCGCCCGAGCCGCCCCACCGCGCCCGAACCCGAGGCGAGGCCCGCCCCCCGCGAACCCGGCCGGGGCCACCGCCACGCCCGCACCAGCGTCAGCGCGCCCTCCCCCGGCCGCCGCCGGCGGGCCGATCCGGTCGGCAGGCGGCCGGCCGCCCCGTTCGAGCCGCCCGGCGACCCCGAGCTGGACGGGAGCAGCGACCCACCCGAGCCGACCCGCCGCCGGGCCACCCTGGTCGCGCTCGCGGCGGCCGCCACGGCCTCGGCGGCCGCCCTCGTCGCCGGCCTGCTGAGCTGGTCGCCCGAGCCGGCCGACCCCGCCGAGCCGGCCCGCCCCCTCACCGTCGCCGAGGCCGACCGGCTGGCCGCCCTGCGGGTCACCAACCAGCGGGACGTCCGCGCCGGCGTCCGGGTCACCGTGGGCGAGGGCAGCGGGCGTACCGAGCTGGTCGGCTGGGTCGACTGGGCCCGGCCGCTGGTCTACCTGGACGTCGCCGGCCCCGGCGCGGGCGCCGAGCGGGGACTGCTCCAGGCGACCGCGTCGACGCTGCTGGTCCGGCCCGATCCCGCCGCCGCACCCGCCCCGGCGCCGCCCCCGCTGGTGCCACCGGCCGACCGGTGGCGGCTGCGGGAGCTGCCGGCCGGGCGGGGCCTGCCGGCGGTCCGGGACCTGCTGCTGGGCCTCGCCGCCGACCGGGTCGAGCCCGCCGGCCCCGAGGCGCGCTGGCTGCGCCGGGAGACCGTCGACGGCGTCCCGGTGGACGTCCTCGAGGCCCACCTCGCGTCACCTCGGCCGACCGCGTCCGGAGGCGGCGTGGGGCCGCCGCCCGACCGGCCGCTCCGGCTCTGGGTGGACCGGGACGCCCGGCTGCACCGCCTGGCCGGCTGGCTGCCGGACGGTACCCCGGTCACCGTCGAGCTGGCCCGCACCGACCGCCCCACACTGCGCCCGGTGGACGCGCTCGGCGGGCGTCCCGGGCTGCCCCGGGCGCTCTCCGACGCCGAGGCCGACCGGTTGGCCCGGCTGCCGGCTCGGCTGCGGGCGGCCGGCGGCGCCACGCTGACCCTGACCGCCCCCTCCGCCGACCTGGGCGGCACCGGCTGGCTGAGCTGGGCGGGCTCCACCGCGTACCTGTCGGTGGTCGAGGAAGGGAACCCGGGACGCCGCACGCTGCTGCGGGCACGGCCGGGACGCGTGGCCCGGCTCGTGGTGCCGGCGGGCGGCGCGGCGGCCCCGCCGCTGCCGGCACCGGCCGGGCTGGTCCGGGCGGCTGGACGAGCGCCCGGCGACGACGTGGAGCGCTTGCTCGACGCGGCGCTGCAGCCCGGCCGCACCGCCGTGCCGGCCGCCGGGGCGGTCCGGATCCGCGGCGACCGGGTGGCGGACCGGACGGTGGACGTCATCGAGGTACGCGGCCGGCTGCGCTGGTGGATCGACCGGGGCGGGCTGCCGCGCCGGCTGGAGCTGCGGACCGCGCGGGGCGTCTGGGCCCAGTTGGAACTCGCGCCGGGCCGGGTGCCGGCGCTGCCCGGCGCCGAGCGCCCGGTCAGGCCGCCGAAACGCCGCTGAGCGGGCTCACGGCCGCCAGCCGGTCTGCGCGGCCCACTCCTCGGCCCGCAGGTGCTCCTCGTCGAACCAGGGGTCCTTCAGCGTGCCGTAGGTGGCGCTGTCCGGCGCGGAGGCCACCAGTTCGCGCTTCAACTGCAGGTACGCGGCCCGCTGCCCGGGGTCGGCGCGCAGGTGGTCGCGCGTCAGCAGGGCGTACCGCCAGCCGGGCGAGTCGGCCACCCGCAGATGCAGGTGCACCGGGCGGCCGGGATCGGCGCTGCCGTGCAGCCGCTTCTCCCAGCGGAGGCTGGCGGGCGGCCGCGGGTTGTCCCACCAGTCGCCGGGCAGCCGGGGGAAGCCGGCCTCGGCCAGCCGGTCGGCGAGCGGCCCGTCCGCCTCGGCCAGCGACGGCACGGTGAGCTGGATGTCGATGACGTCCTTGGCGGCCAGCCCGGGCACGGCGGTGGAGCCGATGTGGTCGATCCGCAGGTCGGCGCCGGCCGCGTGGCGGATCCGGGCGGCCAGCCGGGCGTACTGCTGGGTCCAGGTCGGGTCGGGCTCGGTGAGCACCACCTGCTCGGGCCGGACCGCGCGGCGTTCCCGGACGTTGCGCTCGTAGGGCAGCAGGCGCTCGTGCCAGAGGGTGTCCACGGCGGCGTGCAGGTCGGCCAGCGTGCCGTCGTTGCCCAGCAGCACGTCCGCCGCCGCCTGCCGGCGGGCGTCGTCGGCCTGCGCGGCGATCCGCCGCTCCGCCTCCGCGCGATCCATGCCGCGGTCGCGGGCCAGCCGCTCCAGCCGGGTGGCCACCGCCGCCTGCACCACCACCACCAGGTGGTACGTGGGCGCGAGCCCCACCTCCACCAGCAGCGGCACGTCGTTGACCACGACGGCGTCCCGGGGCGCCGCGGCAACCAACGCGGCGGTGCGGGCCCGGACCCGGGGGTGGGTGATCGCCTCCAACCGGCGGCGGGCGGCCTCGTCGCCGAAGACCAGGGCGCCCAGGGCGGCCCGGTCCAGCGCCCCGGCGGCGTCGAGGACCCGGTCGGAGAAGGTCGCGACGATCTCGGCGAGACCCTCGCTGCCCGGGGCGACCACCTCGCGGGCGATCCGGTCCGCGTCGATGAGCACCGCGCCGAGCGCGGCCAGTCGGTCGGACACCACGCTCTTGCCCGACCCGATCCCGCCGGTCAACCCCACCTTCAGCACCGGGACAGTCAACCCGATCACCGTTTGTAGTGCCAACTTCCCCGGGCACGGCGAAGGCCCCGCCCCCGGCGACCCGGTGGTACCGGATCGCGCGGAGACAGGGCCTGTCGTCGTCAACGACTGCTCCAGCGTCAGCCAGGCCGAGCTGGAGTCGTCACCGGGTCACTTGCCGCCGGCGAGCTTCTCCCGCAGCGCGGCGAGCGCCTCGTCGGTGGCCAGCGTGCCGGCGGGCTCCTCGGCCTGACGGCTCGGGGCCGTCGTCGTGGTCGTGGTGCCGGTCACGGCCGGAGCCGGGTTGGCAGCGGCCTCGGCGTCGGCGGCCCGGGAGGTCTGCACCTGCTTGGTGTGGGCCTCCCAGCGCTGGCGCGCCTCGGCGTACTGCTGCTCCCACGCCTCGCGCTGCTTGTCGTAGCCCTCGAGCCACTCGCCCGTCTCCGGGTCGAAGCCCTCCGGGTAGATGTAGTTGCCCTGCTCGTCGTAGGTCGCGGCCATGCCGTAGAGGGTCGGGTCGAAGTGCTCCTCGCCCTCGACGAAGCCCTCGTTGGCCTGCTTGAGCGACAGCGAGATCCGGCGGCGCTCCAGGTCGATGTCGATGACCTTGACCATGACCTCGGAGCCGACCTGCACGACCTGCTCCGGGATCTCCACGTGGCGCTCGGCCAGCTCGGAGATGTGGACCAGGCCCTCGATGCCGTCGTCCACCCGGACGAAGGCGCCGAACGGCACGAGCTTGGTGACCTTACCCGGCACGATCTGCTGGATCGCGTGGGTGCGGGCGAACTGCCGCCACGGGTCCTCCTGGGTCGCCTTCAGCGACAGCGAGACCCGCTCGCGGTCCAGGTCGACGTCCAGGACCTCGACCTCGACCTCCTGGCCCACCTCGACGACCTCGGACGGGTGGTCGATGTGCTTCCAGGAGAGCTCGGAGACGTGCACCAGGCCGTCCACGCCGCCCAGGTCGACGAACGCGCCGAAGTTGACGATCGAAGAGACGACGCCCTTGCGGACCTGGCCCTTCTGCAGCTTGTTGAGGAACTCGGTGCGCACCTCGGACTGCGTCTGCTCCAGCCAGGCCCGGCGGGACAGGACCACGTTGTTGCGGTTCTTGTCCAGCTCGATGATCTTGGCCTCGAGCTCACGACCGACGTACGGCTGCAGGTCACGCACCCGCCGCATCTCGACCAGCGACGCGGGCAGGAAGCCGCGCAGGCCGATGTCGAGGATGAGACCACCCTTGACGACCTCGATGACCGAGCCGCGGACGACGCCGTCCTCGTCCTTGATCTTCTCGATCGTGCCCCAGGCCCGCTCGTACTGCGCCCGCTTCTTGGAGAGGATCAGACGCCCCTCCTTGTCCTCCTTCTGGAGGACAAGGGCCTCGATGTGGTCACCGACCGAGACGACCTCGGCGGGGTCCACGTCGTGCTTGATCGACAACTCCCGAGAGGGGATGACGCCCTCGGTCTTGTAGCCGATGTCGAGCAGGACCTCGTCCCGATCGACCTTGACGACGGTGCCTTCGACAATGTCGCCGTCGTTGAAGTACTTGATGGTCTCGTCGATCGCGGCGAGGAAAGCCTCCTCGGAACCGAGATCGTCGTGCGTGACCTTGTTGGCGCTCGAGGGGGCCTCGATGCTGCTCGTCATGTGGGCGGTTGCTCCGGTCGGATGGGTTGTCACAGCAGGCGTGGCGTCGCAGTGACCTGTCCGCGCCAGCGGATCCGTCGCCGGGCACACCGAACGATCGCCATGAGAAGATCATTAGTGGCTCCGGTGACCGCGCACCTGCTCCCTGCCGAGGCACACGATCCGCGAGCGCATCGTCTAGCCTACCCGCTGCATTACCACAGCGTGCAAGCCCTCCCGGGTCTCCTCGGGCGCGTCAGCTGCGAAAGCGGAGATTTCGCGCGGTAAGGTGCCACAGCTGTCTCGTCCGTCACAACTGCCCCACCCGCCACACGGCCGCCCGGCCGCCGTGGGCGGCACCCGGGGGCCTAGCGTGAGCGGGTGGACGACGACAGGGTGACCCGGCGCCGGGTGGGCGCGGCCGAGGTCCGCCGGGCCAACCGGGGCTGGTGGGACACGGACGCCGACGCCTACCAGGCCGAGCACGGCGCGTTCCTGGGCGAGGTGGACTTCGTCTGGTGCCCGGAGGGGCTGCGCGAGGCCGACGCCCGGCTGCTCGGCGAGGTGGCCGGCCACCGGATCCTGGAACTCGGCTGCGGCGCGGCCGCCGCCGCCCGCTGGCTCGCCACTCGGCACGCCGGGCCGGTCGCCCTGGACCTCTCCGCCGGCATGCTGCGGCACGCCGCCGAGGCCGCCGGCCGGACCGGGGTACGCGTACCGCTCGTGCAGGCCGACGCGCTCGCCCTGCCGTTCGCCGACGCGGCCTTCGACACGGTCTGCACGGCGTTCGGCGCGATCCCGTTCGTCGACGACTCGGCGGCGGCGATGCGGGAGGTGGCCCGGGTGCTGCGCCCGGGCGGCCGCTGGGTCTTCGCGGTCACCCACCCGATGCGCTGGATCTTCCTGGACGATCCGGGCGAGGGCGGGCTGACCGCCGTCCACTCGTACTTCGACCGCTCCCCCTACGTCGAGCAGGACGAGCACGGCGTGGCCACGTACGTCGAGCAGCACCGCACCCTCGGCGACCGGATCCGGGAGCTGGTCGGCGCCGGATTCCGCCTGCTGGACCTGGTGGAGCCGGAGTGGCCGGCGGGGCACGAGGGGATCTGGGGGCAGTGGAGCCCGCTGCGCGGCCGGCTCTTCCCCGGCACCGCCATCTTCGTCGCGGAGAAGCCGGCTGCCGGCTGAGCCGCCGTTTCCACCCGCCGGCCCCGGGTAACCGGACGCCATGGCCGAGAACGAGGAGTTCCGCCGGGGCGACCACGTCTCCTGGGCCAGCCACAGCGGCCGGGCGTACGGGATCGTCAAGGAGAAGCTCACCGAGCGCACGCACGTCCGCGGGCACGCCGTGAACGCCTCGCCGGAGGAACCGCAGTACCGGATCCGCAACGACGACTCGGGCCGGGACGTCGCCCACCGACCGGAGGTGCTGCGCCATGAGCCCGAGTGATGACCCGCAGCAGACCTACCGGGAGTTCACCGACGCGGTGAACATGAAGCCCACCGAGCTGCAGAAGTGGCTGGAGACCGACGAGTCCAAGCACGTGGGCTGGCGGAAGAAGGGCACCGCGGGCGGCGAGTCGGTGGGCCACGAGTCCGGCCGGAGGATCATCGACCTGCTGCGCCGCAAGCGCGACCAGCTCACCGACGCCGACTACAAACACATGCGCAAGGTCGTCGGGTACGTCCGGCGGCACATGGCCCAGCGACCGAGCGGCGACGTACGCCGGACCCGGTGGCGCTACTCGCTGATGAACTGGGGCCACGACCCGGTCAAGGGCCCGCTCCCGCCGCCGGGCGGCCCGTCCCGCAAGGCCCTGCAGCGGCACGGCGCCCCGCCGAAGGAGCGCCGGGGACCAGGCCGCTGATTCGCCTGTCACCGTCGCCGGAGGCGGCCTCTGGTCTGGCGGAGGTTCCGTCCGCCCCGTCGGGGCCCGACTTGGATCGAGTGGACCATGGCCGGTGAAGCCACCTCTGGCCTGCCGACCATCACCATCGGCGGTGACCTGCTGGTCGGCCGTATCGGCTTCGGGGCGATGCAACTCACCGGCAGGCAGGTCTGGGGCCCCTATCCCGACCACGAGGGTGGCGTGGCCCTGCTCCGCGCCGTCGTGGCCGAGGGCGTGACCTTCATCGACACCGCCGACGTCTACGGACCGCACAGCAACGAGTTGCTCATCCGCGAGGCGCTGTACCCCTACCGGCCGTGCCTGGCGGTCGCGAGCAAGGGCGGCTTCGTCCGTGGCGGGTACGACCTGTCGACCCTCGGCTGGGTGGGCAACCCCAAGTACCTCCGGCAGTCGGCGATGCTGAGCCTGCAGCGCCTTGGCCTGGATCGGTTCGACCTGTACTACCTGCACAGCGGCTACGCCACCGACGCCCCGTTCGAGGACCAGGTCGGCGAGCTGAAGAAGCTGCAGGACGAGGGATACATCCGGCACATCGGGCTGTCCAACGTGACCCCGGACCAGTTCGAGGCGGCGCGATCGGTCGCGGACATCGCCGCGGTGACCGCCCAGTACAACGTCGGTAACCGGGCCGGTGCCCCGCTCCTCGTCGCCGCGGAGAAGGCCGGGGCGGTGTTTTCACCCTGGCATCCGGTCAGCCTACGTGACGGCGGGGACAACGCCGACCAGGTCGCCGCGGCCATCGCGCCGCTGGCCGCCAGGTACGAGGCGACGCCCCAGCAGATCGCGCTGGCCTGGCTGCTGCACCGCTCCCCGGCGATGCTGCCCATCCCGGGCACGACGAGCCTCGCCCACCTACGGGAGAACCTCGCCGCCGCGAGCATCCGCCTGAACGACACGGAGGTTGCCGAGCTGACCGCGCTCGTCCAGGAGGGCGGCGGCCCGACCGCCGGAGAGTCACTTCTGGGCTGAGCGGTCACAGCACAGGGGCGGTTGCCGAATGCCGAGGTCTGCGACGCTCGGTATCGCCGACGGACCGGCGGTCAGTGGTCGGCGCTGTTCCAGTCGCGGCCCTCGCCCACGGAGACCTCCAGCGGCACGGACAGCGGGTACGCCTCCCCCATCTCCTTGCGCACCAGCGCCTCCAGAATCTCGCGCTCGCCCGGGGCGACCTCGAAGACCAGCTCGTCGTGCACCTGGAGCAGCATGCGGGAGCGCAGCCCGGCGTCGCGCAGCGCGGTGTCGACGCGCAGCATGGCGACCTTGATGATGTCGGCCGCGGAGCCCTGGATCGGGGCGTTGAGCGCCATCCGCTCGGCCATCTCCCGGCGCTGCCGGTTGTCGCTGACGAGGTCGGGCAGGTAGCGGCGGCGGCCCAGGATGGTGGAGGTGTAGCCGTCCTGCCGGGCCCGGGCCACCACCTCCTGGAGGTAGTCGCGCACCCCGCCGAAGCCGCCGAAGTAGTTCTCCATCAGCCCGCGGGCCTCCTCGGCGGTGATGCCGAGCTGCTGGGACAGGCCGAACGCGCTCAGCCCGTAGGCCAGGCCGTAGTTCATCGCCTTGATCTTGCGGCGCTGGTCGGCGGTGACCTGGTCGACCTCGACGGTGAAGACCGACGAGGCGGTGGCGGCGTGAAAGTCGCGCCCGGAGTTGAACGCCTCGATCAGCGCGTCGTCGGAGGAGAGGTGCGCCATGATCCGCATCTCGATCTGGCTGTAGTCGGCGGTGAGCAGGCACTCGTAGCCCTCGCCGACCACGAAGGCGCGCCGGATCCGCCGCCCCTCCTCGGTGCGGATCGGGATGTTCTGCAGGTTGGGCTCGGTCGAGGAGAGCCGGCCGGTGGCCGCCACCGTCTGGTTGAACGTGGTGTGGATCCGGCCGTCGTCGGAGACCGACTTGAGCAGCCCGTCGACGGTCATCTTGAGCTTCGCGACGTCGCGGTGGCGCAGCAGGTGCGCCAGCACCGGGTGCGGGTTCTGCGCGTAGAGCCACTGCAGGGCGTCGGCGTCGGTGGTGTAGCCGGTCTTGATCTTCTTGGTCTTGGGCAGGCCCAGCTCACCGAAGAGGATCTCCTGGAGCTGCTTGGGCGAGCCCAGGTTGAACTCCCGCCCGACCGCCGCGTAGGCGCCCTGGGCGGCGGCCTTCACCTCGGCGGCGAAGTGCGCCTCCAGCTCCGAGAGGTAGTGGGTGTCGGCCGCGATGCCGGTGCGCTCCATGGTGGCCAGCACCCGCATCAGCGGCAGCTCGACGCCGGCCATCAGCCGGGCGGACTGCTCGCCGTCGCGGGACAGCTCGGCGTCGATCGCGTCGGCCAGGTCGAGGGTGGCGCGGGCCTGGAGCATCAGGTTCTGCTCGGCTGCGTCGTCGTCGCCGAGCCCGTCGAGGGTGAGCTGGCCGCTCTCCGGCGCGTCGACCCGCAGCTCCCGGTGCAGGTAGCGCAGGGCCAGGTCGGTGAGGTCGTAGGAGCGCTGGTCGGGGCGGGCCAGGTAGGCGGCGATCTGGGTGTCGCGGGAGATGCACTGCAGGTCCCAGCCGTGCGCGGCGAAGGCGAGCACCGCCGGCTTGCTGTCGTGCAGCACCTTGGGCCGGGCCTCGTCGGCGAGCCAGCCGGCGAGCGCGGCCTCGTCGGCCTCCACCAGCCGGGCCGGGTCGAACCAGGCGGCCGCGCCGTCGGCGGTGGCCAGCGCCATGCCGGTCACCGCGGCGGTGTGCCGCCGGTTGGGGCCGGTGTCGAGCTTGGCCGCCAGGCCGACCGGGGTGCCGGCCGGGGCGTGCGTGGCCAGCCAGCCGGCGAGCGCGCCGGGCTCGGTGAGCACCTGCCCGGCCATGTCGAAGCCGGCCTCGGCCTCCGGCTCGACGGCCTCCAGGTACTGGTAGAGCCGGTCGCGCAGGATGCGGAACTGGAGGGTGTCGAAGACCTGGTGCACGGCCTCCCGGTCCCAGCCCTGCCAGCGGGCGTCCTCGGGGCGCACCGGCAGCTCCAGGTCGGTGACCAGGCAGTTGATCTCGTAGTTGCGGATCACGTCGGCGAGCCGCTCGCGCAGGCTGTCGCCGGCCTTGCCCTTGATCTCGTCGGCCCGGGCCACCACGCCCTCGACCCCGTCGTACAGGTTGATCCACTTGGCGGCGGTCTTCGGGCCGACGCCGGGGACGCCGGGCAGGTTGTCGCTGGTCTCGCCGACCAGAGCGGCCAGGTCGCGGTAGCGGTCCGGGGTGACGCCGTACTTCGCCTCGACCGCGGCCGGATCCATCCGGGCCAGGTCGGAGACGCCCTTGCGCGGGTAGAGCACGGTGACCCGGTCGCCGACGAGCTGGAAGGCGTCCCGGTCGCCGGTGGTGATCAGCACGTCCATGCCCTGGTCGCGGGCCTGGCAGGCGAGGGTGGCGATGACATCGTCGGCCTCGTAGCCCTCCTTCTCGACCACCGGGATGCGCAGCGCCGCGAGGACCTCCTTGACGAGGCTGACCTGGCCCTTGAAGTCGGTCGGGGTCTCGCTGCGGCCGGCCTTGTACTCCGCGTACTTCTCGGTGCGGAAGGAGCGGCGGGAGACGTCGAAGGCGACCACGATGTGGCTGGGCTGCTCGTCGCGGAGCACGTTGATCAGCATCGAGGTGAAGCCGTAGACGGCGTTGGTCGGCTGCCCCGTGGTGGTGGAGAAGTTCTCCACCGGCAGGGCGAAGAATGCCCGGTATGCCAGGGAGTGTCCGTCGACGAGGAGCAGGCGCGGCGTCGTAGCTGTCACGGCAGCGACTCTAGTCCGTACCGCCGACAACCCGACGGACGGCGGCACCGCGAAAAGCGGCGGCCGGCCGCCCCGGGTGGGGACGGCCGGCCGCCGACGCGTA
Organism: Micromonospora sp. NPDC023966; assembly: GCF_040639095.1. Classification (NCBI taxonomy): domain Bacteria; kingdom Bacillati; phylum Actinomycetota; class Actinomycetes; order Micromonosporales; family Micromonosporaceae; genus Micromonospora; species Micromonospora sp. NPDC023966. The sequence continues at coordinate 47,277 of NZ_JBEZZJ010000027.1, forward strand.
CGGCTCAGGCGACGCCGAGGTACGCCTCCTTGACCGCCGGGTCGTGCAGCAGGTCCCGGCCGGTGCCCTCCTTGACGATCCGGCCGGTCTCCAGCACGTAGCCCCGGTGGGCCCGGGAGAGCGCCTGCTGGGCGTTCTGCTCCACCAGCAGGATGGTGGTGCCCTGCTCGTTGATCCGGGTGATGATCTCGAAGATCTGCTGGATCAGCATCGGCGCGAGCCCCATCGAGGGCTCGTCGAGCAGCAGCAGCCGCGGGCGGGCCATCAGCGCCCGGCCCACCGCCAGCATCTGCTGCTCACCGCCGGAGAGCGTGCCGCCGGGCTGCTTGCGCCGCTCGGCCAGCCGCGGGAAGAGGTCCATGACCATCTTCATGTCCTCGGCGATGCCCGACCGGTCCCTGCGGGTGTACGCGCCCATCTCCAGGTTCTCGATGACGCTCATGCCGGGGAAGACGCCCCGGCCCTCGGGCGCCTGCCCGATGCCCCGGACCACCCGCAGGTCGGCCCGCATCCGGGTGACGTCGGTGCCGTCGAAGACGATCGAGCCCGACGCCACCGGACGCAGCCCGGAGATGGCCCGCATGGTGGTGGTCTTGCCGGCGCCGTTCGCGCCGATCAGGGCCACCACCTCACCCTCGTTGACCGTCAGGCTGATCCCGTGCAGCGCCTGGATCCGCCCGTACAGCAGGGTCAGGTCGTTGATCTCAAGCAGCATCGGTCGGCACCCCCAGGTACGCGGCGATCACCTTCGGGTCCTCCCGGACCTCCGCCGGCAGGCCCTCGGCGATCTTCTTGCCGAACTCCAGCACCACGATCCGGTCGGTCACGCCCATGACGAGTCGCATGTCGTGCTCGATGAGCAGGATCGTCGTGCCATTGTCGCGGATCTTCCGGATCAGGCCGAGCAGTTCCTCCTTCTCCGCCGGGGTGAAGCCGGCGGCCGGCTCGTCCAGGCAGAGCAGGGTCGGATCGGTGGCCAGGGCCCGGGCGATCTCCAGCCGGCGCTGCTCGCCGTACGAGAGGTTGCGGGCCAGGTCCCCGGCGCGGCGCTCGATGCCGACGAAGCGCAGCAGCTCGTGCGCCTTCTCGCGGCCCTCCCGCTCCTCCCGCCAGTGCCGCGGCAGCCGCAGCATCGCGGCGATCACGCTGGTCTTGTGGTGGGCGTCCGCGCCCACCATCACGTTCTCCAGCGCGGTCATCTCCGGGAAGAGCCGGATGTTCTGGAACGTCCGGGCGATGCCCGCCTTGGTGATCCAGCTCCGGCGCTTGCCGTTGACCCGCTGCCCGGCGAACCGGATCTCACCCTCGGTGGGCCGGTAGACGCCGGTCATCGCGTTGAAGCAGGTCGTCTTGCCGGCGCCGTTCGGGCCGATCAGGCCGAGGATCTCACCCTTGTACAGGGTGAAGGCGACGTCGTCGAGGGCGACCACACCGCCGAAGCGGAGGGTGACGTGGTCGACCTCCAGCAGCGGCTCCCGCCCGGCCGCGGGGGTCTCGCCCGGCGTGGGCTCGACCGGCGTGTCCGCGCCCTTCTCCGGCGGGGTGCCGACCGTGCTGCGACCGTCGTCGGCGATGTCCCGCTCGCTGGTCTCGTCCCGCTCGCTGTGCATCTGCGGCTCACTCATTGGGCACCGTCTCCTGGGGAACCGCTTCCTTGCGCCGGTCGGCGAACTCCGCCGCCCGCCGCCGGTTGGGCACCAGACCCTGCGGCCGGAAGATCATCATGACGATGACCACCAGGCCGAAGACCAGGATCCGGTACTCGGCGGCGTCGAACTCCACCCCGATGAGGTCGCCGACGCCACGCAGCCACTCCGGCAGGTACCAGGTGACCGCGCCGCCGACGATGGCGCCCTTGATGTTGCCGGCGCCGCCGAGGATCACCGCGGCCAGCACCAGGATGGAACTCTCCAGCACGAACTGGTCGGAGTTGATGAACGTCTGCTTTCCGGCGAAGACCGCGCCGGTCAGACCGGCCACCGCCGCGCCGATGGCGAACGCCCACAGCTTGTACTTGAACGTCGGCACGCCCATGATCTCGGCGGCGTCCTCGTCCTCACGGATCGCCACCCAGGCCCGGCCGACCCGGCTGTTGGCCAGGTTCCGGATCAGCAGCAGCACGATCAGGATCAGCGTCAGCATCAGCCAGTAGTACGGCCGGGCGTCGACCACCCCGAACAGGGGCTTGCCGTCGGTGCCGGTGCCCGGCGGGTGCGGGATCGCCGGGATGCCCCGCTGGCCCTGGAGGACGCCCTCGTTGCGGGCCGCGTACAGGCGGATCATCTCGGCGAAGCCGAGGGTCACGATGGCCAGGTAGTCGCCGCGCAGGCGCAGCGTCGGGCCGCCGAGGATCACGCCGGAGACCATCGCCACCATCACCGCCAGCGGCACCGCCGCCAGCCATGGCCAGTTCGTGCCGAACCGGCTCTCCGGCGAGGTCAGGAGTGCGACCGTGTACGCGCCGAGCGCGTAGAAGCCGAAGTAGCCCAGGTCGAGCAGGCCGGCGAAGCCGACCACCACGTTGAGCCCGACGGCCAGCAGGACGAACACCGCGGTGTCGAAGAGCACCCCGGCGAAGTCCGAGCGGGTGGTGTAGAAGGCGAAGTAATCGCTGCCGATGGGGAAGCCGAGGTACTCGTAGAACCACTTGTTGGGCAGGATGTAGAGCAGCACGATCAGCGCGGCGATCGCCGCCCAGCGCACCTGCTTGGGCATCGCGGCCCAGCGGCTCTTGAAGCCCCCGGCCCTCTTCTTGTCCACGGTGGCGGTCATGCGCGCGCCCTCCCGAGAGATTCGCCGAGCAGACCGGTCGGCCGGAACATCAGCAGCACGATCAGCAGCACGAAGCCGGTGAAGTCCTTCCAGTCGCCGCCGAAGAGGCCGGACGCGTAGTTCTCCGCCACGCCGAGCAGCAGGCCGCCCAGCAGCGCGCCGCGCAGGTTGCCGATGCCGCCGAGCACCGCGGCCGCGAAGGCCTTCAGCCCGATCAGGAAGCCGACGTTGAACTTGGTGTAGCCGAACCGGACGTCCCACAGCAGGGCGCCCACGCCGGCCATCAGGCCGCCGAGCACGAAGACCAGCAGGATGACCCGGTTCTTGTTGACACCCATCAGCGCGGCGGTGTCCGCGTCCTGCGCGACCGCCCGGATGCCGCGGCCCAGGCGGCTACGGTTCACGAACTGGTCCAGCCCGATCATCATGATCAGCGTGACGCCGAGGATGAGCAGCTGGACGTTGGTCACCCCGGCACCGAAGAGGGTGAAGACCGTCTTCTGCGGGATCAGGTCCGGCATGCCGAACGGGGCGCGGTTGGTGCTGATGCCGAACGACTCGGAGAGCACGAACGACGCGCCGATCGCGGTGATGAGGAAGGCCAGCGGCGGCGCGTTGCGGCGGCGCAGCGGTCGGTAGGCGACCAGCTCGACCGTGACCGCGGTGAGCGCCGAGGCAGCCATCGCGACCACGAGACCGGCGACGACCGCCAGGATCAGCGGGCCGAGGGCCGGGGCGGCCGAGTTCTGGTCGTAGCCGAGGGCCTGCCAGGTCCACAGGGCGGTGAAGGTACCGACCATGAAGACCTCGGAGTGAGCAAAGTTGATCAGGCGCAGAACACCGTACACCAGGGTGTAGCCGAGGGCGATGAGCGCGTAGATCGCGCCCTGCTCCAAGCCGGTGATGGTCAGCGCCGGGAAATTCCCGAAGAGCTCATCGAAGTTCAAGTGGGGGCTCCAACTGTGCGGCCAAGCGGTGCGGCCGGGAGGAAATCTCCCGGCCGCACGCCTGGTGTCCCGTGCCGGGACCGGACGAACCGGTCAGGACTTGGGGATCTCGATGTCGGGGACGACCTTGCCCGCGTTCACCTTGAACGCCCAGACCTTCACCTGGGCCGGGTCCAGCTCGCCGTTGGACTCGAACTTGTAGGTGACGCCGGTGGCGCCGCCGGTGCCGTTGTAGGAGTTCACGAAGCTGAGCAGGTCGGCGCGGGAGGACTTACCGGCCTTGATGCCCTCGAGGAAGATCTTCGTGATGTCGTACGACACGTCGGCGTAGGTGCCCGGCTCGGCGTTGTCGAAGGCCGCCTTGTAGTCGGTCACGAAGGTGCCCTTGGCCGCGGTGGCCGGGGCGCACGGGCAGGTGAGGATGGTGCCCTCGGCGACCTGCTCGCCGGCGACCTTGATGAAGTTGGCGTCGTTGACACCGTCACCGGCGACCATCGTGCCCTTCCAGCCCGCGCCCTTGAGCTGCTTGAGCAGCAGGCCGGCCTCGGTGTAGTAGCCACCGAAGAAGAGGACGTTCGCACCGCTGCTCTGGATCTTGGTGACGACGGCGGAGAAGTTGGTCTGCTTGACCTGGATCTTGTCCTCGCCCGCGACCGCGCCGATGACCTTCTTCACCTCGTCCACCAGGCCGGCGCCGTACGCCGACTGGTCGTCCACCACGTAGACCTTGTCGGCCTTCAGGACGTTCTTGATGTACCGGCCGGCGGCCGGGCCCTGGGAGGTGTCGTTACCGACGCCCCGGTGGAAGATCTTCCAGTTCTTGGTGCTCAGGCTCGGGCGGGTCGCCGACGGGGTGATGGCCGGCAGGCCGGCCTCGTCGAAGATCGGGTTGCCGACCTCGGACTCACCCGAGAAGGCCGGGCCGATGATGCCGACGACCTTGGCGTCGCCGACCGCCTGCTGCGCCAGGGCCGGCGCCTTGGCCGGGTCACCCTGCGAGTCGTACTCGGACAGCTGGACCTTGCAGTCCGCGTTGTCCTTGTTGTACTGGTCGATGGCCAGCTTGGTGCCGTTACGCATGTGGATACCGAGACCCGCGGCGTCACCGGTCAGCGGGCCGAAGAAGCCGATCTTCAGGTCACAGGCGGCCTTGCTGCCACCCGCATCACTACCACTGTCAGCCTTGCAGGCCGCGCCACTGAAAACGAGCGCGCCGATGGCCACGCCACCCAGCACCCGTGCGAGCTTCTGCCTCACGGCTCGTACCCTCCTCCGTCCGATGGCCCGGAAACCACCCACCGCGAATTGGACCTTGCAGGGGTTGGCCGGACCGACCGCGATCCCGGTCTGGGCCGGGACGTTATCCCAACAGCGGGCTGCGAAGGTAGACCTGAGCAGCGGGGTTCACCTAACCGTTACGTTGAGTGGCCGGATTCACAGAAGTGCTGTAACAGACGGGACGGGCGGGAGAGAAAATCGGACATCCGACACCGACCCGAAAAGCCCTGGTGAGAGCCTCAGACGGGCCGCCACGGCCCCCGCGCCGACCACACCTCGGCCCGCGCGCCGTCATCCACCAGCAGTAGCGCCGCCTCACCCGCCGCAGCCACCGCCACCGTCCGGTCACTCGCCCCCGGCACCCCCACCGGCAGCGCCACCGGCGACCACCGCACGCCGTCCGCCGAGAACCACCCCGCGCCCGCCGCCGACCCCGCCACCACCGCCCACACACCGTCACCGCGCGCGGCCAGCCCCCACACCCGGCCCGGCCGGTCCGTGCCCGCGCCGCCCAGGCCCCCGCCCGGCCGCCAGGCGTCGCCCTCCCCCAGCCAGGCCCCCAGGCCGTCGCCGCGCCGGCCCACCGCCACCGTCCGGTCCCCCACCCGAACCACCCGCTGCAGGTCCTCGGCCGCGCCGCCACCCGGCAGCACCGCGCGCCGCCAGGCCGACCCGTCCGCCGAGGTCCACACCACGGCCGCCGATCCGGTACGCCCCGACGACAGCACCGAGCCCACCATGAGCCATCCCGACGCCGTCGCCGTGCCGTCCGCCGCCCAGGGCCGGCCCGACGCGTCCGTGGCCAGCCCCGGCACCCCGCTCACCAACCGGAAGTCCGCCCCGTCCGGCGACACCCAGGCCGCCGCGCCGGTGGCCCGGTTCCCGGAGACCAGCCAGCCGCGCGGCCCGCCCGCGATCCGGCCCGTGTTCACCGCGTCCGCGCCGCCGAACACCTCGAACTCGGCCGGCACCTCGACCAGCGAGCCGTCCGCCACCTGCCGCCACGTGCTGATCCGCGGATTGCCGTGCACCCCGCCGCTCTTGCCGCCCACAGCGGCCAGCCGGCCGTCCCGGCAACCCGCCGCGGTCAACACGTTCTCCACCCCGTACGGGCTGCGCGGCACCGGCCGCAGCGGCGTCCAGGTGGCCGCGTCGCCGCTCGACCAGGCCGCCGGGCGCGTCATCCCGGCGGCGTCCACCACCGCGCCCACCACGAACCAGCGCCCGGCGCAGGCGGCGGCGTCGCGCAGCGCCAGCCGGCCGGACAGGCCGGACGGCATGGGCAGGGTGACCGGCTGCCACGACGGCCGGATCGCCTCGGGGGCCGGCTCGGCGCGACCGGTCGAGTGGCAGGCGGCGAGCAGCACGACGGCCACGCCGAGTACCGCCACGGGACGCCGCATGGCGGCGATCGTATCGACCGGGCCCGACACCGGGAACCCGGCGAGCCGCCTACCCCGCGATGTCCCGGGGCCCGCCCCGGGCGACGTTCCGCTCCGGCGCGTCCGTCGGGTCAGGGGACGCGCCCAGGGCTGCCCGACCGGACGGCGCCGGGCGGGGATCAGGAGGCGGGCTGTGCCACCTCGCCGCCGGCGGTCTCGGCCAGGATCCGCTCGGCGACCTCCTTCATGGTCATCCGGTGGTCCATGGCGGTGCGCTGGATCCACTTGAACGCCTGCGGCTCGGTCATCCCGTAGGTCGTCATGAGCGCGCCCTTGGCCCGCTCGACGGTCTTGCGGATCTCCAGCCGGTCGGTGAGGCCGGCGACCTCCGCCTCCAGCGCCGCGATCTCGGAGTAGCGGGACAGCGCGATCTCCACCGCCGGCACCAGGTCGCTCTTCTGGAACGGCTTGACCAGGTAGGCCATCGCGCCGGCCGCGCGGGCCCGCTCCACCAGGTCACGCTGGCTGAACGCGGTCAGGATGATCACCGGGGCGATCCGCGCGCCGGCGATCCGCTCGGCCGCGGCCAGCCCGTCCATGATCGGCATTTTGATGTCGAGGATGACCAGGTCCGGCTTGAGCTCCTCAGCGAGCTTGACGGCGGCCTCGCCGTCACCGGCCTCGCCGACCACCTCGTAGCCCTCTTCCACCAGCATCTCGGCCAGGTCCAGCCGGATGAGCGCCTCGTCCTCGGCAATCAGAACGCGCTTGCGCTCGGCATCCGTCTGCATGTCGGCCACGAGCCACTCCCACCAGTTCGAACCCGACACCCGCCCTGCCGGGTGTCGCCGCCCCTAGCGTAGTGGGTAACCTATGCGGCGACGCGAGAGCGTCGGGCGAGCCTGTCCCCGTATTCCAATCGGCAGAGAAGCGGAGCTCAAACCTCCGACAGTGTGGGTTCGAGTCCCACCGGGGACACCGAAAGTGTCGTACGGGTGTTCGAGAATGACCCTGTGCACTCACCCGAAATACGCGCCCGCGCACGGCAGCTCTATCTTGCCGGGGCGACCGTCGCCGAGGCTGCCCGCGCCGTCGGGGTCTCCTATCCCACCGTCAGAGAGTGGTGCAAGGTCCGACCCGAGGCGAAACGGCAGGGCACGGCGCTGCGCTGTTTCCGCTGCCGCCCGGACGTCGACCATCCGACAGATCCCGTGGCGTATGCCTACCTGCTCGGCCTGTATCTGGGCGACGGACATCTCGTGACCACCAAGCGCGTGCCGGTGCTGCGAGTCTCCTGCAGCAACAGCTGGCCGGGCCTGATCGACGCGTGCGACGCCGCCATGCGGCGAGTCATGGCGGAAAAGGTGCAGCGCGTTCAGCAGCAGGGCTGCGTCAGTGTCCAGAGCTACGGCAAGCACTGGCCCTGCTTGTTTCCGCAACACGGTCCGGGCATGAAGCACCAGCGGCGGATCGTCCTGGCCGGCTGGCAGCGGCAGATCGTCGAGGCGCATCAAGGCGATTTTGTGCGCGGCCTCTTCCACTCCGACGGGTGCCGGTTCGCCAACCGGGTGGTCGTGCGCGGAAAGGAGTATGTCTACCCCCGCTACATGTTCACCAACGAGTCGGCCGACATCATGGGCCTCTGCCAGTGGGGTCTCGACCTGCTCGGCATCGCCTGGCGGATGAACCGCCGCAACTCGCTGTCCGTGGCGCGGCGGGACGCCGTGGCGGCCCTGGACCGCCACGTCGGCCCGAAGTCCTGACTTCCTCAGAGCGCCGCGAGCGCCTGCGCCAGGTCGGCGCGCAGGTCCTCCGGGTCCTCGAGCCCGACCGACAGGCGCAGCAGCCCGCCGCACGGCTTGGCGTCGCCCTCGACGGGCCGGTGGGTGAGCGAGGCGGGGTGCTGGATCAGTGTGTCGACGCCGCCGAGCGACACGGCGTGGGTGATGAGCCGGCAGGCGCCGGCGACGGCGGCCGCGGCGGGGGCGCCGCCGCGTACCTCGAAGGCGAGCAGGCTGCCGGGGCCGGACATCTGCCGGCCGACGAGCGCGGCCGGGTCGCCGACGCTGGGGTGGTGCACCCGGGTGACGGCGGGGTGGTCGGAGAGCCAGGCGGCGAGCTTCTCGGCGCCGGCCTGCTGGGCGCGGACCCGCAGCGGCAGGGTCTGCAGGCCGCGGTGCAGGAGGTAGGCGCCGAGCGGGTGCAGGACGGCGCCGGTGACGGCGCGGACCTGGCGCAGCCGGGCGGCCCAGTCGGGGGCGCAGGCGACGACGCCGGCGAGCACGTCGCCGTGGCCGCCGATGCTCTTGGTGGCGCTGTGCAGCACGAGGGCGGCGCCGTGCCGGGCGGGTTGCTGGAGCACCGGGGTGGCGACGGTGTTGTCGACGAGCAGCGGGACGTCGCCGGCGGCGGTGGCGAGGGCGGCGATGTCGACGAGGTCGAGGGTGGGGTTGGCCGGGGTCTCGACGACGACCAGGGCGGTGTCGGGCCGGATCGCGGCGGCGACCTCGTCGGACCGGGCCCAGGTGACCTCGGTGCCGAGCAGGCCGGTGGCGAGCACGTGGTCGGTGCCGCCGTAGAGGGGGCGGACGGCGACGACGTGCCGCTTCCCGTCGCGGGTGGCGGCGAGCAGGGTGGCGGTGAGGGCGGCCATGCCACTGGCGAAGGCGACGGCTTCGGCGGTGCCTTCGAGCTGGGCGAGGGCGGTCTCGAAGCGGGCCACGGTGGGGTTCCAGAGCCGCTGGTAGACGGCGCTGCCGCCGGCGGGGAGGGTGCCGCCGGTGGCGAGGGTCTCGTACGCGTCGCCGCCGTCGGCCACGGAGGGCAGCGGGTTGGTGGTGGAGAAGTCGATGGGCGGCACGTGGACGCCGAGGCCCGCGAGGTCCTCGCGCCCGGCGTGTACGGCTGCGGTGTCCACGGCGGTCATGGCGGAAGCGTCGAACATGAGGCTGCCGTTCGGCAATAGAAGCGAAGAACATTCTGCGCCGAGCCCTTCCCGGGGAGGGAAGTTCGGGGAAAGATGTTCGCATGCCTGTCGCACCGAATGATGTACGGCCCTTCGCGGCGCTGGACGACGTCGACCGCGCGATCCTGGCCGAGCTGGCGGCGGACGGCCGGTTGCCGAACAACGCCCTCGCCGAGCGGGTGGGGGTGGCCCCGTCGACGTGCCTGACGCGAACCCGGGCGTTGCGCGAGTGCGGGGCGATCCGGGGGTTCCACGCGGAGGTGGACCCGGCGGCGGTGGGTTTGCCGTTGCAGGCGCTGGTGTCGGTGCGCCTGGCCGCGCACGAGCGGGCGGCGGTGGACGCGTTCCGGGCCCGATCGGTGCGGCTGCCGGGGGTGGTGTCGGTGTTCCACGTGGCCGGCGCGGACGACTACGTGCTGCACGTGCGGGCGGCGTCCGGGGACGCGTTGCGGGACTTCGTGCTGGATCACCTGGCGGTGGATCCGGCGGTGCAGCACACCCAGACGAGTCTGATCTTCGAGCAGGCGCGCGGTATGGGCTAGCGCACCCGAGGGAACAAATCCGGCGCGTGGCGGGTTGCTGTTGCGTGTGATCGACGTACCCCTGTCTGTTCTTGATCTTGCCCCGGTCGCCGCCACCGGCAGTGCCGGCGAGGCGCTGCGGCACACCACCGAGCTGGCACGCCGCACCGAGGAGCTGGGCTACCGCAGGTTCTGGGTGGCCGAGCACCACAACATGCCGGCGATCGCCAGTTCCGCGCCGGCGGTGCTGCTGGCGCACCTGGCGGCGCACACCTCGACGATCCGGCTGGGCTCCGGCGGGGTGATGCTGCCCAACCACGCCCCGCTGGTGGTGGCGGAGCAGTTCGGCACCCTGGAGGCGCTGCACCCGGGCCGGATCGACCTCGGCATCGGCCGGGCGCCGGGCACCGACCAGGTGACCGCGCTGGCGCTGCGCCGGACCATGGAGGGGCTGTCGGCGGAGCACTTCCCCCGCGAGCTGGCCGACCTGATGAACTACTTCAGCGGCGCCGAGCCGGGCCCGATCACCGCGACCCCGGGCCGGGGACAGTCCCCGGCCGTGTGGCTGCTGGGGTCGAGCAGGTTCAGCGCCCAGCTGGCCGGGCTGCTCGGGCTGCCGTTCTCATTCGCGCACCACTTCAGCGCGCAGAACACCATCCCCGCGCTCCAGCTCTACCGGCAGAGCTTCCGGCCGTCGCAGTGGCTGGAGCAGCCGTACGCGATGGTGGCCGTCAACGCGGTCTGCGCGGAGACCGACGAGCGGGCCGAGTGGCTGGCCGGTCCGGCCGGGCTGTCGTTCCTGAAGCTGCGCTCGGGAAGGCCGGAGCCGCTGGTGAGTCCGGAGGAGGCGGCGGCCTACCCGTACTCGGAGCTGGAGCGGAAGTTCGTGACGCAGCGCCGCGAGGGCCAGGCGACCGGTTCGCCGGAGACGGTGGCCCGCCAGCTCGGCGCGCTGCTGGAGCGCACCGGCGCGGACGAGCTGATGCTGACCACGATGGTCTACGACGTGGCCGACCGGGTCCGCTCGTTCGAGCTGATCGCCGAGAAGGTGGCCGGTGGGCTGCGCCGGAACGGCTGAAACACGCTCTTCATAGCCACGTCACCCCACCGTCGCGCAGGTCGCCTAACTTTGATGCCGGTGGTGGTACGGCATTCCCGGTCGGGACGGGTCGGGGGTGCTGCGGTGTGGTGCACCGGGTCGCCGGCGGAGCGGGTTCCGCGGCCGGCGACCCGGTGCCTGCCCGTTCAGCGCAGGTAGATGTTCGGCGCGGGCGGGGTGCTCATGCCGTCGCCGAGGTGGAAGCCCGGGTGCGGCGGCTGGTTGTAGGCGGTGTTCTGCCAGGCGATGGCGACCCGGTACTGCGGGTCGTGCATGAGGGTCGGCAGGCGCAGGGCAGTCGGGGTGGGCGTGCTGTAGATGCGCAGGGCCGTGCTGTCGGCGGTGCGCCAGACCACCTCCTCCCGCCAGTCGCCGAGGAGGTCGCCGGAGAGCGCCGGGGTGGACTTGGTGCCGTTGTTCGACGCGACGCCGCTGCCGGTGAGCAGCCGGGTGTCGCCGCCGGTGCCGTACTTGTCGATCTTCGTGGCGTCGAGGAGTTCGCGCACCGGGTCGCCGTCCCACCAGGCGAGGAAGTTCGCCGAGGACGGCTTGCGGCCGACGTTCTGTCCCCTGGTGTTCAGCAGGCCGTCGACGGCGGAGGACCAGGACTCGGCGCCGGGGCTGCCGGCCCAGACGTCGTCGGAGACGCCGCGGCCGTTGTCGCCGCCGGGCGCGGTCTGCCAGAGCAGTTGGCCGGTGCGCGCGTCGGCCATCCAGGAGCTGGGCTTGCTGCCGTCCTCGTCGACCTTGAAGACCTCCAGTCCGGTGCGGGCCGGGTCGAGGTCGCCGACGTGCATCGCGTCGCCGTGCCCGTTGCCGGTGGACCAGAGCAGCCGGCCGTTGTCGTCGATGGCGGCGGCGCCGTACACGATCTCCTGGCGGCCGTCGCCGTCCACGTCGGCCACCGAGAGGTTGTGGTTGCCCTGGCCGGCGGCGGCGCCGTTGGCGCTGGCGTTGGAGTCGAAGGTCCAGCGCTTGCGCAGCGTGCCGTCGCGGAAGTCCCAGGCGGCGATCACCGCGCGGGTGTAGTAGCCGCGGGCCATGACCAGCGAGGGGCGCTGCCCGTCGAGGTAGGCGGTGGCGGCGAGGAACCGGTCGACCCGGTTGCCGTAGGAGTCGCCCCACGAGGAGACGGTGCCGCGCGGCGGGTCGTAGTCGACGGTGGACAGGGCGGCGCCCGTGCGGCCGTCGAACATGGTCAGGTACTCGGGTCCGGCGAGCACGTAGCCGCTGGAGTTGCGGTGGTCGGCCGACGCCGAGCCGATCACCTGGCCGGTGCCGGAGCGGGTGCCGTCGGCGGTTTTCACGGCCATCTCGGCGTCCCCGTCGCCGTCGTAGTCGTACACCTGGAACTGGGTGTAGTGGGCGCCGGCGCGGATGTTGCGGCCCAGGTCGATCCGCCACAACCGGGTGCCGGTGAGGGTGTAGGCGTCGAGGTAGACGTTGCCGGTGTAGCCGGACTGGGAGTTGTCCTTGCTGTTGGACGGTTCCCACTTGAGCACGAACTCGTAGCGGCCGTCGCCGTCGAGGTCGCCGACGCTGGCGTCGTTCGCCGAGTAGGTGTAGGACTCCCCGGTCGGGGTGGTGCCGCCGGGTGGGGCCTGGATCGGCACGTCCAGGTAGCCGTTCGCGAACTGGAGCGCCGGGGCGGAGGCCGCCTGCTCAGCGCCGTTCACCACGGCCCGCACCGTGTACGCCGACCCGGCCGCCGCGCCGCTGTCGAGATAGCTGGTGGCGCCGGTGATCGGGGCGCTGTTGACCCGGGTGGCGCCGCGGTAGAGGTTGAACGACACGCCGGAGGTCTCGGTGCCGAGCAGGCGCCAGGACAGCAGGTTTCCGCTGCCCGATCGGACGCTGACCAGCCCCCGGTCGAGCTTCTCCATCTGCTTCGCCCCGGTCGGCGGGGTGGTGGTCGTCGGGGTCGGGGTGGGGCTGGCAGAGGTGGGCGGCGGCGCGCTGGTGGGTGTGGTCCCGCCGGTGCAGGTGGTCCCGTTGAGCGCGAAGCTGGTCGGGGCCGGATTGCTGGCGTCGTTCCAGGACGCGTTGAAGCCGAAGTTGGCGGTGCCGCCGGTGCCGATGGCGGCGTTGTAGCCGGCGTCGCGGGCGGTGACCTGGGTGCCGGACTGGCTGACCGTGGCGTTCCAGGACTGGGTGACCTGCTGCCCGGCGGTGTAACTCCAGGTGAGCGTCCAGCCGGCCACGGGGTCGCCGAGGTTGGTGACGGTGACGTCGGCGCCGAAGCCGCCGCCCCACTGGTTGGTGATCCGGTAGTCGACCCGGCAGCCGGTGGCCGCCGCGGCGGCGGTCACCGTGGTGAGGGCGCCGGCCAGGAGAGCGGCCGCCGAGGCCGCGGCGAGCAGCACGGTACGGCGGCGCGGAATGAAGGGGTGCACGAGGATGCCTTTCGCGGAGGTCAGGCACGCGACGGACGCGCCGGCCTGCCCGGGCCGGCGAAGAGGGGTACGCCGCGCTGACGTGACGTGGGACGCCATCTATCGACGTCGGTAGTTCGGCTCCGCGCCCCGTCAGGGTAGGACAACGCTTTCCCGCCACACAACCAAGTCCCACCCCGCCTGTGCCCGCGCACCAAGTGTGCCGGCCCGACCTCCCCCGGCGATCTTGCAGTTGCTGCCCCGGCAGAAGGGGCGAAAGCCTCGGCAGACGGGCACAAAGTGCAAGATCGCGAGTCGGAGAGGCCGGGGCGGCCCGGGGGGCGTCAGCCCTCGACGGCGGCGGCGAGCCGGCGCGGCTGCTCCGGGGCGGGGGTCCGGGTGGCCGAGGTGGTCGGGTCGGTGGTCTGCGCGGCGAGGGCGGCCTCGGCGGTGGCACGGGCCCGGCGGGTGCGGCGCAGCGCCCGGGTGGCCAGCACCAGGGCGACCAGCCAGCCGGCGCCGAGCACCGTGTAGGCCAGGGCCGGGACCGGGCCGCCCAGCTCGCCGGCCCGCAGCAGGGTGCGGGTGTTGGTCAGCACGATCACCCCGCCGATGACGGCGCCGAGCAGTTGGGCGGGGACGATGCGGACCAGCCAGGCGGCGATCGGCGCGGCGATCAGGCCGCCGATCAGCAGCGCGGCCACGGTGGGCAGCAGGAAGCCCTCGGAGCCGAGGCCGATCAGGAAGCCGATGCTGGCCGCGCCGGCCACCAGGAACTCGGAGGTGTCCACCGAGCCGATCACCTTGCGCGGCTCCATCCGGCCCGAGACCAGCAGCGCCGGGGTGGCCACGGGGCCCCAGCCGCCCCCGCCGGTGGCGTCGACGAAGCCGGCGAACAGGCCGAGCGGAGCCAGGAAGCGGCTGCGCAGCCGGCCGGCGGCCCGGTTGGCGCGCAGCGGCCGGGAGAAGCGGACCAGCAGGTAGGCGCCGAGGCTGAACAGGATGGCCGCCATCCACGGCGCGGCGGACTCGGTGGAGATCGAGCTGAGGAAGGTGGCGCCGGCGAACGCGCCGACCGCGCCGGGCAGTGCGATCCGACCGACCACGCGCCAGTCGACGTTGCCGAAGCGCCAGTGCGAGACACCGGCGGCGAGGGTGGTGCCGATCTCGGCCAGGTGCACCGAGGCGGACGCGGCGGCCGGCGCCACCCCGGCGAAGAGCAGCAGCGTCGAGGAGGTCAGCCCGTACGCCATGCCGAGCGCGCCGTCGACCAGTTGCGCGGCGAGCCCGACGAGGGCGAGGACCAGCAGCTTGCGCACGAGCGCCCCCTGACTTTTCGGCATCTCCTATCGACTTGGTCGACAATGCGGCACGGCGGCGCTCCGGTCAAGTCCTCCATCCGGTTGATGGGACGCGCCGGACGGCCCGGCGGGGCGCGCGGGTCAGCCGCCGGTGCGACGCCGGCGGGCCGAGGACGGCGTGGTCAGCTCCAGGCGCTGGGGTCGGCGGCCAGCTCGTTGATCCGGCCCGGCAGGTTGCCGCTGGCCACGTCGGCGATGGTGACCAGTTCGAGGATCTCCCGCTCGCTGGCCCGCAGCGCGATCCACACGTCCTGCAACGCGCGCGCCGCGCCCTGGTAGCCGAGCTGCTCCGGGCGCTGGCCGCGGACGTGCGCCAGCGGGCCGTCGATCACCCGGATCACCTCGGCGAGGGAGATCTCCGACGCTGGCCGCGCCAGCCAGTAGCCGCCCTCCGGGCCGCGCTGGGCGTGCACGATGCCGCCCCGGCGCAGCTGGAGCAGGATGCTCTCCAGGAACTTCGGCGGGATGTCCTGGGCGCGGGCCATCTGCTCGGCGGTCACCGGCCGGCTCCGCCCCGCGGTCGCGCCGCCGGCGACCGAGGCCAGCTCGGCGGTCGCGCGGAGGGCGTAGTCGACCCGGGCGGAGAGGCGCATGGCGGCAAGGTTAGTCGCCTGGTCAGCCGCCCGGTTTCCCGACCCTCGGCCGAACGGTCACGGTTGCCCGGTCAGGCGCCGACCCGGCGCAGCAAACCCTCCTGCACGGCGCTGGCGATGTGCCGGCCGTCGGTGGTGAACATCCGGCCGGTGGCCAGGCCCCGGGCACCCGAGGCGGACGGGCTCCAGCAGTCGTAGAGGAACCACTCGTCGGCACGGAACGACCGGTGGAACCAGAGCGCGTGGTCGAGGCTGGCGCCCACCACTCCCCCGGGCCCCCACACCTCGCCGTGCACCGACAGCACCGAGTCCAGCAGGGTCAGGTCGGAGGCGTAGGCGAGGGCGCAGGCGTGCAGCAGTGGGTCGTCGGGGAGCTTGCCGTCGAGCCGCATCCAGACCCGCTGGTGCGGCTCGGCGGGGCGGTCGCCGGGGCGTACCCAGCCTGGCTCGCCGACGTAGCGGACGTCGATCGGGCGCGGGATCTGGCCCCAGATGCCCAGCCGCTCCGGGTAGCGGGAGAGCCGGTCGGTCATGGTCGGGACCTCGTCCGGGGCGGGCACGTCCGGCGGGACCGGCGCGTGGTGGTCCAGCCCCTCCTCCTGCCGCTGGAACGAGGCCGACATGAAGAAGATCGGCTTGTCGTGCTGGAGCGCCACGGAGCGGCGCACCGAGAAGGAGCGGCCGTCCCGGACGTTCTCCACCTGGTATTCGATCGGCTCGACGGGGTCGCCGGGGCGGACGAAGTAGCCGTGCAGGGAGTGCACGAAGCGCTCCGGGTCGACGGTGCGCCCGGCGGCGACCAGGGCCTGGCCGGCGACCTGGCCGCCGTACACCCGCTGCGGGCCCACCGGCGGGCTGATCCCGCGGAAGGTCATCTCGCCGGTGTGGTCGAGGTCCAGCACCTCCAGGAGCTGGTCGACCGCGGCCTGGCCGGTCGCCACCGGACGCTCGGTCACTGGTTCACCTTCGTTCGCGACTGCGGGGCTCGCAGAACCGGCTCACTCCTCGCGCTCACTGCGTCACCTCTGTTCGCGACTGCGGGGCTCGCAGAACCGGCTCACTCCTCGCGCTCACTGAAGGGCCCGCGCGGAGGCCGCGTCGACCAGCGAGCCGAGCTGGTGCACGCGCAGCGTGTTGGTGGAGCCGGGGGTGCCGGGCGGGCTGCCCGCCACGATCACCACGTAGTCGCCGGGGTTGGCCCGGTTGAGACCGAGCAGCGCCTGGTCGACCTGGCGGAACATGTCGTCGGTGTGCTCGACGAACGGCATCAGGAACGTCTCCACGCCCCAGGAGAGGGCGAGCTGGTTGCGCACCTCGGGCACCGGGGTGAAGGCCAGCAGCGGCAGGTCACAGTGCAGCCGGGCGAGCCGCTTGACGGTGTCGCCGGTCTGCGAGAAGGCGACCATGGCCTTGGCGCCGATGGCCCGGGCGATCGAGGAGGCCGCGACGGTGAGCGCGCCACCGTGGGTACGCGGGTCGTGCTGCAGCCGCGGCACGCCGATCGAGCCGGCCTCGGTGGTGGTGATGATCTTCGCCATGGTGCTGACCGTGAGCACCGGATACTTGCCGACGCTGGTCTCACCGGAGAGCATCAACGCATCCGCGCCGTCGAGCACCGCGTTGGCGACGTCGGAGGCCTCGGCCCGGGTGGGGCGCGAGTTCTCGATCATGGAGTCGAGCATCTGGGTGGCCACGATGACCGGCTTGGCGTTCTCCCGGCAGAGCTGCACAGCGCGCTTCTGCACCAACGGCACCTGGTCCAGGGGCAGCTCGACGCCGAGGTCGCCGCGGGCCACCATGACCCCGTCGAAGGCGAGCACGATCGCCTCCAGGTGGTCTACCGCCTCGGGCTTCTCGACCTTGGCCAGCACCGGGCGGAGCACGCCCTCCTCGACCATGATCGAGTGGACCAACTTGATGTCCTCGGGCGAGCGGACGAACGAGAGCGCGATCAGATCGACGCCCAGGCCGAGGGCGAAGCGCAGGTCGTCGGCGTCCTTCTCCGACAGGGCCGGGACGCTGACCGCCACGTTCGGCAGCGAGACGCCCTTGTTGTTGGAGACCGGGCCGCCCTCGGTGACCAGGACCCGGATGTCGTTGCCGGTGACGTCGCTGACCTCGACCGCGACCCGGCCGTCGTCGATCAGCAGCCGGTCGCCCGGCTTCACCTCCTGCGGCAGCTTGCGGTAGGTGCAGGAGACGCGGTCCTTGGTGCCGAGGATGTCGTCGCCGGTGATGACCACCGAGTCGCCGGTGCGCCACTCGTACGGGCCGTCGGCGAACCGGCCGAGGCGGATCTTGGGGCCCTGGAGGTCGGCGAGCACCGCGACCGGCTGCCCGGCCGCCTCGGCGGCCTCCCGGACCAGCCGGTAGACGCTTTCGTGGTCCTCGTGACTGCCGTGGCTGAAGTTCAGCCTCGCCACGTTCATGCCCGCCTCGACCAGACCCCGGATGCGCTCCGGGGACGAGGTGGCGGGGCCGAGTGTGCAGACGATCTTCGCGCGGCGTGTCACGCCCATCAGGCTAGTCTCTCCTCCGGGTCGACCTGCCGGCCGACCCCTTTCGGACTGCGGAACAGTTGTCCAACGACGCGCGATACCCCGCGCCGGCGGGCGGGGTGGAACCGCACCGGGACGTCGTGTGTGGCGGGCATCGGCGACCGCGCGGCGGAAATCGTACCGCTCGCCGGCATTCCCCGACGCGGTGCTCCCGGGGCCTCCCGTCACGGGGGCGGGCGGCGCGTCCACGGGGGCGGGGCGGCGCGTCCACGGGAGCCGACGGCGGGGCGGGTGGCCCGCCGTCGCCGGCCGGCCACCCGCCCGCGGCGCCCTCCGGCCGCAGCCATGCCGTCGTCGGCCCGGATCGGGACGACGGTGCGCCGGCGGGCACGGTCGCGCCGGCCGCCCGGCGGGTGTCAGGTCTGCGTCTTGGCGAGCGGGAACTCCAGGGAGCCGGCCGGGCAGAGGAAGGTGAGCACCTCGACCCGGTAGAGCCCGGCCTGCACCGCCGGGTCGGCCTCCATCACGCTGCGGACGTCGTCGACGGAGCCGGTGCGGGCCAGGCCGAAGCCGATCGGCGGGTCCGGCTCGCGGGCCGGGCCGTCCACCGAGCCGTCGACCAGCACGATGCCCTTCCGTTGCAGCGCCTGGACGTGCCGCAGGTGCTCGGCCTGGAGCCGTTGCACGGTCTCCTCAGGCAGGGCCCGGCCCGACGGTCCCGGGTAGAGCACGATGCACTCGTACGTGTCGAGCGCGAAGTCGAGCCGTGGCGTCGCGGCCATGCGCACCTCCAGACCACCGTCCCGCCCAGCGTCGCACGGCGGTCACCGCCGCCGGGGTCACTCGCCGCAACTGCCCCGGCCCGCCGGCCGGGTTGCGGACCCACTGGGCCGTTCGTCCCGCCGCGACGGGGCGACGGGCTCGGCGCGGAAACGCCCGACCTGGGACGTTGACGACGGCGATTCACGGGAAAGACTTCCGGTCGGGGCGGTGACGTCCGCCGACGACGACGCACAGGAGGACAGCCATGGTGACCAGCACCGGGCCCGCGAAGGCCTCGGGCACCTATCGGATCGGCGGCGACCTGCAGGTCGACCGACTGGGATACGGCGCCATGCAGCTCACCGGCCCCGGGGTCTGGGGTGATCCGAAGGACCCGGCCGAGGCGGTGCGGGTGCTGCGCCGGGCGTACGAGCTGGGTGTGACCTTCATCGACACCGCCGACTCCTACGGCCCCTTCGTCAGTGAGCTGCTGATCAAGGAGGCGCTGCACCCGTACGCCGAGGACCTGGTCATCGCGACCAAGGCCGGGCTGACCCGCTCCGGCCCGGGCGACTGGCGGCCGGTGGGCCGCCCCGAGTACCTGCGCCAGCAGTGCGAGCTGAGCCTGCGCCACCTGGGCCTGGACTGCATCCCGCTCTACCAGCTGCACCGGATCGACGCGAAGGTGCCGCTGGCGGACCAGCTCGGCGAACTGGCGCTGCTCCAGCAGGAGGGGAAGGTGCGGCACATCGGCCTCTCCGAGGTGACCGTCGAGCAGATCGAGGCCGCCCGGCAGATCGCCCCGGTGGTCTCGGTGCAGAACCTCTACAACCTCGCCGACCGCAGCGCGGAGGACGTGCTGGACCACTGCGAGCGCAACGACCTGGCGTTCATCCCCTGGTTCCCGATCGCCACCGGCAACCTGGCCCGGCCGGGCGGTCCGCTGGACGCGATCTCCACCGAGCACGGCGCGACGCCCGCGCAGCTCGCCCTCGCCTGGCTGTTGCGCCGGTCGCCGGTCATGCTCCCCATTCCGGGTACATCCTCCGTGGCGCACCTGGAGGAGAACGTCGCCGCGGCCGAGGTGCGGCTCAGCGACGACGAGTTCGAGGCGCTCGCCAAGGCCGCCTGAGCCGCCCACCACAACCTGACCGCGCAGCCCTTTCCGAAGCGTGATCGAGTCGCTACCGTCAGAAGGATTCTCACGCCCGGGACAAGGTGGGGGTGGCCGGAGTGGACGGTTTCGACTACGTCATCGTTGGCGCCGGCGCGGCGGGGTGCGTGCTGGCCAACCGGCTCACCGAGGACCCGGGCACCCGGGTGCTGCTGATCGAGGCGGGCGGCTGGGACCGCAGTCCCTTCGTTCGCGTGCCCAAGGCGTTCTCCCGGCTGATGGACGACCCGCGCACCGCCTGGCACTACCCGGCGACCACCGCGCCGGGGCGGCAGGAAACCTGGCAGCGCGGCCGGATGGTCGGTGGCTCGACCTCGATCAACGGCATGATCTGGAGCCGCGGCGCGGCACCGGACTGGGACGCGCTGGCGCACCTCGGCTGGGGCTGGTCCACCATGCGGCCGATCTTCCAGCGGTTGGAGGACCACCCGTTGGGCGCCGCAGCGCACCGGGGCGCCGGCGGCCCGCTGCGCCTGTCCGTCGCCACCGGCACCGACCCGCTCTGCGAGGAGATGCTCGAGACCGGGGCGGAGCTGGGCTGGCGCCGGGTCGACGACCTCGACGCCGACGACGGCGAGCGGATCGGCTACGCCACGGCCACCATCCACGCCGGACGCCGGGTCAGCGCCGCCGACGCCTTCCTGCACCCGGTACGGGACCGGCCGAACCTGACCGTCGCGGTCGACACCGTCGCGCTGCGCGTGCTGGTCGAGGACGGCCGGGCGGTCGGCGTACGGGTCGCGCACCGGGGCCGGGAGACCGACCACCGGGCGGCGGCCGAGGTGATCCTCGCCGCGGGCGCCCTCGCCACCCCGCAACTGCTGCAGGTCTCCGGCATCGGGCCGGCCGACACCCTGCGCTCCGCCGACGTCCCGGTGCTGCTCGACCGACCCCGGGTGGGGGCGGGCCTGCGGGAGCACCGGTCGATGGCCCTGCAGTACCGGCTCGTCGAGCCGGGCGGCTACAACCCCCGGCTCGCCAGCTCGCTGGGGCAGGCCCGCGCCGCCGTGCACTACCTGTTCACGCGCCATGGCCCGCTGGCCCTGCCGGTGATGGACGTCGCGGCCCACGTCAGGTCCCGTCCGGAGCTGGACCGGCCGGACGCCCACCTGCTGATGGCGCCCTTCTCGGCGGCCCCACCGCGCCCCGGCCGCGCCTTGGAGCTGGAGCGGGAGCCGGGCCTGCTGTGCCTCGGCACGGTGACCCGACCGGACAGCGAGGGCAGCCTCGCCATCACCGGCCCCGACCCCCGCACTCCGCCCGCGATCGTGGCGAACTACTTCGCCACCGCGCACGATCGCCGGGTCGCGGTGGAAACGTTCCGCCGGATGCGGGAGCTGTTCGCCACCGGGCCGATCGCCAAGCGGATCGCGGCGGAGACCCTGCCCGGGCCGGCGGTCCAGACCGACGAGGAGATCATCGAGGCCGCCCTGGCGCACGGCTACAGCGGCTACCACGCCATCGGCACCTGCGCCATGGGCCCGGACGACGAGCACGTCGTCGACCCCCAGCTCCGGGTACGCGGGGTGACCGGGCTGCGGGTGGTCGACGCGTCGGTGCTGCCGATGATGGTGTCGGGCTGGACCAGCGCGCCGGTGACCGCGCTGGCCTGGCGGGCCGCCGACCTGATCCGGGGCGGCGCCACCACGTGACGGACGGGCTCGACGGCCGCGGGGTGCGACCGTCGAACCCGGTCGCGGTCTCAGATCGCGAAGCAGTTGGGCCGGATCGCGGCGTCGGCGAGCACCTGCCGCACCACCGTGTAGGTGGTCCCGTCGAGGACCAGGCCGAGGTGGCCGACGATCCGCAGCGGACACCACGCCTGGACCAGGACGTTGGTGGCGCCGTCGGCGAGGGCGGCGTTGTCGACCGGCCGGACCAGCTCGTCCTGCCAGGTGCGGACGGTGGTCCAGCGGACCGCGCCCGGGGTGTCGTCGCCGCCGTTCAGGTCGGTGAGGAGGCTGGACCCGATGGACATCTGCTGGCAGGCGACGATGCCCGCGCAACTGCCCAGCCCGAGGAAGTTGATGATGTTGGCGACGTAGGTGCCCTGCTGCGGGCTGCCCAGGCTGACGTAGTGGTCGACCTTGCCGGCGCCGCCGAGGAACTTGACGTACCAGCGGGAGACCAGGCCGCCCTCGGAGTGGGTGACCAGGTCCACCTTGGCCGCCCCGGTGGCGGCGCGGACCTGGTCCACGTAGGACGACAGGGCGCGGGCGGACTCGCGGATGTCGCCGAAGCCGAGGTTCGGCAACTGGTAGATGGAGACCCGGTAGCCGTCAGCGCGCAGCCGGGCGGCGATCGGCTCGTAGGCGATGGAGATTCCGATCAGGCCGCCGACCACGATGACCGGGTCGGCGCCGGCGGCGAGGCCGGTCGCCTCGGCCGTGGCGGCCTCGGCGGCGCCGGTGGCGCCCGCGGTGGTGGCGGTTTCGGTGGTGGGCTCGGCGTGGGCGGCGGTGGCCGGGACGAGCAGGGCGGTGACGGCGGCGGTGGCGGCCAGGATCGTTCGGAGCAGCATGGGCTGCACCTCCGGTGGGAGGCCCCGGGTGAGCCGGGAGGGACGGTGGGGGATCCGATCGATCGTGGAAACGATGATGCGTGTCCGATTTCACACACGTCAATGGAAAGTTACGCGCCGGTAACCCGTTGTCGCGCGGGAGGCACAAACCGGCCAATCACCCTGCGGTCCCTTTCGGTCCCGCGCGGGTCAGCTGCCGAGTGTCTGGACCTTGGCGATGGTCTCCTGGAGGTGCTGGCGGGCCGGCTCGCCGCCCTGGGCGGCCTGGGTGAGCGCCTGCCGGTAGGCGTCGATGACGCCGATCAGCGGTCCGGCGGCCACGCCCTCCAGGACGCCGGCGACCAGTGCCCGGGCCTCGGCGGCGTCCTGCGCCGCGGCGGCCGTCCGGGCCTTCGCCTCGTCCAGCTTCTGGGCCGCCGCCGCCAGCCTCGCGATGATCTGCGCCGCGCTCACGCGCCCTCCCCTGCTCGCCTGCCCCGCAGCCTACGTGACGCCCGCGCGCCGACCCGGCCCGTGAACCACGCGCCGCTCAGCCCAGCAGCCGGAACACCACCAGGTAGAGGCAGAACAGCGACGGGGCGACCAGCGCGCAGATCACGAAGCCGAGCGGCACGTACCGCCCCGACGGGGTCTCGCCGCCGATCACCGGGCGGCCCCAGCGCCCGAGCACCAGGTGTCCGGCCAGAAAGGACAGCAGCGGGACGCCGGCGCACGAGACGGCGGCCACCAGATCGAGCCCGGTGGCCGGCAGCGGCGAGCCGATCAGCGCCACCAGCATGAGCAGGGAGCCGGCCAGCGCGCAGGCCGCGTAGACGGCGACCGCCCGGGCCGGCGCCGACCAGGTGGGCAGCAGCACGGGCCGCTGCGCCAGGGCCTCGGCCTGCTGCCCGTGGCGGTCGGCCTCGTCGGCCAGCTGCCCGGCCGCGGCCAGCTCCGTCGCCGGGTCACCCACCCGCGGCCCCGGCAGCGTCCCATCCTGATACGCCCCGATCCCCGGCCGCCCCGGCGCGGCGGCTGCGCCGCCGGTCGCCCCGGCCCCGGTTCCGGGCGTCTCCGCGCCGGGCGGCACCGGCGCGGCCGATCCCGCCACGGGCGCGGCCGATCCCGCCACGGCGGCCGATCCCGCCGCCGGCGGGGCGCCGACCGGAACCGCCGGCGCGTTCGGAGCCTCGGCCGGGACCGACCGCATCGGCAGGTCGATGGCCTGGCCGAGCTGGTCGAGGCGCTGCCCCTGGGCGGCGAGGCGCCGGCCGAGCTGGTCGACGGTGGACTGGAGGGCACGTCGGCGTTCCGCCTCGGCGGCGACCGCCCGCTCCCCGCCCCGCTGCCGGGTGGAGAGCTCCCGGAGCAGGGCCGCGTACTCGTCGAAGCCGCTCACGACTCGTCTCCGTCGCCGACGAAGGGCACGATCAGGGCGGTGCGGTGCTCGTGCCGGTCGACCAGCAGGGCCCGGCCGTCGCGCGGGGCGTAGGCGAGGTCGTGCGCGCCGAGGTGGAGCCCGAGGTCGGCGGCGGGCACGTTCAGCGCGACCAGGCAGGCCACGTCGTCGCGGTTCTGGCTGCCGCCGAGGTCCTCGGCGAGCCGGCGCAGCCCGCGCCACCAGCCGAGCAGGTGCACCCCGTGCCCGGGTCCCTGGCGCAGCACGGCCCGCAGGTCGTCGTGTCCGGAACGGAACGTCTCCGGGTCGGTCGCGGCGAGCGCCCCGGCGGCGGCGTCCATTCCGAACACCACCAGGTAGGTCCGCGCGGGGGTGGTGGCCGGCCCGGACGCGGCCGCCCCGGCCGGTCCGGCCCGGTGGTCGGCGGCTCCGGGGCGAGCGGGCGCGGCGGAGGCGGCGGGCGCGGCGGAGGCGGCGGGCGCGGCGGCCAGGTCGGCGAGGTGGGCGCGCAGTGCCGCCGCGTCGAGGCGGCGGACCGGGTGGCCGGCGGCGGCGAGCGTCATCGCCAGGTCGTCGGCGGTCTCGGTGGTCCCCGGCGCCAGCGGCGCGAACAGGAAGCGGGCCGTGCCGGGGGCGTGCTGCCGAGCCAGGCTCCGGGTGGCCGACCGGAGCACGTCCACGCCGGCCACGGCAGTGCCCACCACGGCCAGATGCCGGCCGGGGCTGGCGTCGAGACGGAACCCGGCGGGGCTGCCCGCCACGTCGACGGTGCGGCCGACCAGCGCGAGCGGCGGCTCGGCCCCCGGCGCCAGGTCGACCCAGGTGGGGTCGTCGGCGAGCCGTGGGCTCTCGTATCCCCGGAAGACGGCGGGCGGGTGGGAGCCGGCGGGCCGGGCGGCGAACAGCTCGTGGCGCAGGGCCGCGAGGTCCACCGCGGCGGCGTGCGCGTCGGGGAAACGGACCAGGGTGTCCGCGCCGGCCGTTCCCCCGGCGGTGTTGACCACGGCCGTGCCCACGACCAGCGTCTTCGCGGCGTCGTTGAGGGGGTCGAGCACGCCGCCCCCGCCGGGCAGCGCGACCCGGAGCGGGAACTGGCCGAAGATCGCCTCGGCCCGCCCGTAGAGGGCCTCGATGCCGGTGGTGCTTTGGCTGGCCAGCACCAGGTGCAGGCCGTAGGAGCGACCCTTGCGGGCCAGTTCCTCGATCAGGTCGACGGCCTGCCGGGCGAGCGGGTCGTTGCCGGCGAACAGGACGTGGAACTCGTCGACCACGGTGACGATCCGGGGCGGCCGGGCGTTCGGCGGCAGGTCGGCGAGCTTGCTGACGCCGTGCCGCTTGAGCAGGTCGGCCCGGCGGGTCAGTTCGGCGCGCAGCTCACGCAGCACGGCCACGCCGTACTCGCGGTCGGACTCGATGCCGACGGCGCGGGCGTGCGGCAGCCAGGACGGGTCCCGCTCGGTGGGCACGAACTCGGTGAAGCTGACGCCCTCCTTGAAGTCGAGCAGGAGGAGCTGGAGTTCGGCCGGCGAGTAGCGGGCGGCCAGCCCGTAGAGCACGTCGAGCAGGAACACGGTCTTGCCGGCGCCGGTGCGCCCGCCGACCAGCCAGTGCGGGGTGGCGTCGTCGAAGGCCACGGTGACCGGTTCCCGGCCGGCGGCGCCGGGCGCGATGTCGGGCGCGCCGAGCGGGAGTTGGCGCACGGCGCGGCCCAGCACGGTACGCAGCCCGGCGCCGGACGACTCGGCCCAGCGCCGGGCCGGCAGCAGGTCGGCGAAGGTGACCGCGGTGGCGAGCCGGGCGGTCTCGGCGAGCCGCCGGGCAAGGCCGGTCACGGTGGCGTGGGACGGGTCGCCGTCGAGCAGCACCGGGGCGGCCAGCCCGCTGCCGTCGGTGCTGAACGGGCGGCCGGGCGGGTCGCCGACCAGGGCGTACCGCTCGTTGAGCCGGAGCTGGGTGGTGGCGCCGAGCGGCGGGGCCTCGCCCGGCCCGGCCGCCGGGTGACCGGCCAGCAGCACGCAGACCGCCGCGGCCGGCCCGGCGTGGGTGAGCGCGGCGAGCCGGGCCAGCTCGCGCGGCGGCGGGGCGGACGCGGCCACCACCAGCAGCAGCTCCCGGTCCTCGGGAGCGGCCAGCTGGGCGGTGCGGGCGTGCCGTTCCGCCGCGTCGAGCAGGGCGATCGTCTCCGCGACGGTGGTGGCGGCCGGGCCGAGCACGCCGGCGTCCAGCAGTGGGCGCAGCGGCAGGAACGCGGCGCCGAAGGCGGCCGGGTCGATGCCGGCCACCCGGACCGTGCCGGCCGGCGCGGCGGCGAGCAGCCGCACCACCAGGGCCCGCAGCAGCTCGCCGACCCGGGGATCGCGGGCGTCGGTGTCGATCGCGAGGTGGGCGCCCGCGCCCAGCGGCACCAGCACCGGGAAACCGCCGTCCACGGTGGTCGCCTCGCCGAGGCGTACCGGAACGGGGTGGGTGGCGGCGCGGGCGGTGCCGGGCACCGGGGCGGCCAACTCCCCGCCGAGCCGGGCCAGCCGGGCGACCAGCTCGGGGCTGCCGACGGGCGCCGGGCCGGCGGCGGCCAGCGCCCGCCGGGCGGCCTCCCAGCGGCGCAGGGCCTCCCGGTGCAGGGCGACCGCCTGCCGGTACGCCGTCGCGAGCCTGCCCACCGTCCGCCCTCCGACGCCGCCTTACCTGATCGAGGGGAACCCTAACGGACGCGCGCGGGCCCGGCACAGTACGCGACGCGCACCCGACGTTGGTCCACTGTTCATCCCCCGGTGGCCGGTCCCGCCGGACGCCGTTCCCCCGGCCCGACTTGCCTCTGCCCTGAGCACCGATGTGAACAGGAAGGCAATGACGTGACCTCCTCCCCCATCTCCCGGCGAGCCCTGCTGCACGGCGGCGCGGCCGCCGGTCTCGGCATCGTGGTGGCCGGCAACCTGGACGCCATCGCCGGCCCGGCGGCGGCCCGGGCGGCGACCCGTCCGGCGGTCGGCTACGGCGACCTCGTCCCGGACCCGGCCGGCCTGCTGGCCCTGCCGCCCGGCTTCTCCTACACCATCGTCGCCCAGGCGGGCGTGACCCTGCTGGAGTCCGGGCAGGCCACCCCGAGCGACGCCGACGGCACCGGCTGCTTCCTCGGCCCCAACGGGTCGGTGCTGGTGAACAACCACGAGATCGGCGGCGGCGAGCCGTTCCCGGTGCCGGCGCTGGCCGGGCTGACCTACGACCCGGGCGCCCGCGGCGGCACCACCACCATCGAGGTGGACCAGCGCGGGCGGCGGCTGCGCGAGTACGTCAGCGTGGCCGGCACCCACAACAACTGCGCCGGCGGCATCACCCCGTGGGGCACCTGGCTGACCTGCGAGGAGACCGAGCAGAAGGCCGGTGGGCAGTACCTCAAGGACCACGGGTACGTCTTCGAGGTGGACCCGCACGACCGGGCCGCCAACCAGAACCCGGTGGCGCTGAAGTTCCTGGGCCGCTACTCGCACGAGGCGGTCGCGGTGGACCCGTACACCCACGCGATCTACCTGACCGAGGACGCGGGCGGCCCGAACGGCCTCTACTTCCGCTGGACCCCGCCGGCCGGGTTCCGCGCCGGCAAGGGGGCGCTGCGGGCGCTCGCCGAGCGGCCGGACGGCGCCACCGCCGGCCGCCTCCAGGCGATGAACTGCTTCCGGGGCAGCCAGCACGTGGCCGACCTCTCCGAGGCCACCACCCCGGGCACCCGCTACAAGGTCGAGTGGGTGGACGTGCCGGACCGGGACGCCCGGACCGTCTCGGTACGCAAGCAGTTCACCGACGCGGAGGTGACCCGCAGCCGCAAGCTGGAGGGCGCCTGGTGGGCCGACGGCGGCGCGTACTTCGTGGCCAGCTTCGCCCGGCTCGACGACGGCAGCGCCCACGAGCACGACGGCCAGGTCTGGTTCTACGACCCGCGCACCGAGACCGTGACGCTGAAGACCATCTTCGGGGTGAACCCGGACCCGGCGGCGGACAACGGCAACTACGACGGGCCGGACAACATCACGGTCTCCCCGTACGGCGGGGTGATCCTGGCCGAGGACGGCGAGGGCGTGTCGCACCTGGTCGGGGTGACCGAGCAGGGCAAGGCGTACCCGCTGGCCCGCAACGAGCTCAACGACAGCGAGTTCACCGGCCCGACGTTCAGCGCGGACGGGAAGATCCTGTTCGCCAACATCCAGTCCCCGGGCTACGTCTTCGCGATCACCGGCCCGTGGGGCCGGCCGAGCAACGCGGACGTCGACGCGTCCTGACCCGACGGTGACGGCCGGCGGCGCCTCGGGGGCCGCCGGCCGTCGCCGCGTCAGCGGGGGCGGCAGCCCGGGTCGGGGCCGCCGTCGGCCACCCCGCAGGCGAACACCTCGACCGGCGCGGCGGCGACGTCGGGCACCCGGGCCACGGTGAGCAGCGCCAGCCGCTTGGCGACCGGCTCACCGGAGTCCGGGGCGTACCGGATCAGCCCGCCGACCCCCGGGTAGCCGCCGGCCGCGTTCTGCCGCAGCACCTCGGCGTGCACTCCGACCGGGTTGACCGCGCGGGGGTCCCAGCGCCGGCCGGTGTCGGCGTGCCGCAGCCGGGCGGCGAGGCTCTCCAGCGCGCGCACCACCATCATCGAGGCGTCGTAGGCGAGGCTGACCCGCTCGCCGACGGGTGGGCCGGCGCCGTCCCGGCAGCGCGGCGGGTCGAGCAGGTCGTCCGCGCCGATCCAGGTGAGGAAGCTGCCCCGGGCGTCGTCCCGCCGGGCCTGGGCGGCCCGCAACGCGGCGCAGGTGGCCAGGGCGGCCTTCGACACGTACGTCACCGGCAGGTTGCCGGGGGCGCTGGCCCGCAGCCCCGGGTTGGCCATGTAGCGGTTCACCGAGTCGTCGGCGACCAGGTGGCGGGGCGGGTCGGCGCCGCACGCCTTGAGCGCCCGCAGGAACCCGTCGAACTCCGACCAGCGCCCGGCGAAGAAGAGCATCCCGCGGTAGCCGCACTCCTGGGTCATCCGCCGCCCGCTGCGCCACTCGTCGAGCCGGGTGAGCCGGCTGCCGAACCGCTCCCGCAGCCCGTCGACCAGGGTGGCGACGTAGAGGTCCTCGTCCAGCGAGCTGCCCTCGCCGGTGGTCCAGTAGACGTGCGCCTCCCCTACCCGCAGCACCTGCCGGGCGTACGTCTCGACCATCCGGGCCTGCTCCCGGTTGGGCGCCGACATGGCCAGGTAGAGGCTGGAGTTGGCGTCCATCCGGTCGGCCGACAGGGTGGGCGCGAGCACCGGCAGGCCGACCCGGTTGAGCTCGCGCAGCGCCGACGCCGTGCTGCTGCGGCTGTCCACCAGCCCCACCACGCCGAGCACCGTCGGGTCGTCCCGGGCCAGCCCCTCCAGCAGCCGCACCGCCGCACCGGCGTGCCGCATCTGCCGGCCGGCGTTGGCCACCACGATGTGCAGCAGCGCCGCGTCGTCCGCCGCCGCCGACTCCTTGAGCAGCGCGTACTGGGCGGCCGCCATGCCCTCCAGTTCCTCGCGCTCGGAGACGTAGGACTCCTCGTCCGCCCGGGTGCGGTTGCCGGTGAGGCTGCCCAGGTAGACCAGGGTCAGGTAGGGCCGGCGGTGGTCACTGCGCGACCACACCTCCTCGGCGGCCCGGTTCTGCGCGAAGATCCGCCGTTGCACCGCCCGCAGCCGGTCCTGCCCGGGCTCGCTGTTGAACACCTGGCCGGCGGTGTCGCTGTAGCCGACGCACTCCCCGCCGACGAGCCGCACGCTCACCCGGTCTCCCGGCCACGGGCGGCAGTCCGGGGCCCACCGCCCGGTGGCCCATACGGCCACCCCGGCCAGCAGCACCAGGGCCACCGCGGCCGGCAGGAACCGCCGCGACCACCAGGGCGGGTCCGGGGCGACCAGCGCCGGCGGGGCGACCCCCACCGGGGCGGCGAGGTCGTCGCCGTCGATCCGCAGCACCACGAGCCAGGCGCCGGCGCGGCGCAGCCGCCGGATCTCCGGCAGGGCGTCGGCCCACTCGTCGTACGCCTCCTCGGCCTGGGCCACCGGGCGGGTCGCGGCCGGCTCCGGCGGCGGGCCGGCGGCGACCGCCACCACCAGCAGCGGGTCGTTGCGGCCGGTCTCGTTGCGCACCTCGTCGAGCAGCCGGACGAGGGTGTGCCCGACGTTGTCCGGGCTCACCCCGTCGAGCAGGAGCACCGGGTACGCGGTGCGCCGCCAGTCGCCCGGCCGCCAGAACCGCCGCCGGTACGCCTGCCGCAGGTCCTCCAGGAAGGCGTGCAGCAGCAGCTTCTCCACCTGCGCCGGGTGCTCGCCGTCGCGCCAGCCGGCGGTGAGCCGCTCGGCGAAGCCGAGGAACGTCACCGACTGCCGGGGCGCCAGGTACTGCTGCCGCATGAACCAGCGGTACTGCCGCCCGAACACGGGCACCCGGCCGGAGACGGCGATCCGGAAGACCACGCTCGGCATCGCGCGGCGCAGCAGCCAGAGCAGCACCTGGAGCGCGGTGCCGATGGCGGAGCCGCCGCCCACCTGGGGATCGTCGCCGGCCCGCCGGCCCCGCCAGTCGCGCAGCCGGCGGACCAGCGCGGCCCGGCCGCTGTCCGCGGCGTCCACGCCGACGGCCAGGGTCTGGTGCATGAGCCAGTCGGCCAGCGGGTAGTGCCGGAACCGCAGCCGGGCGGCCCCGAAGGCCTCCACGGAGAGCTGCCGGTGCAGTTCGCGCAGCACCCCCGCGACGTCGTCGGGCCCGGGCCGGGCGGCGGCGTCGCGCGCGGGTCGGGCGGCCAGGTCCAGCACGGCGTGCGGTACGCGGCGCCGGGCGCCCTGGCCGACGAAGCGGCGCAGCAGGGCGCCCACCGCGCCGGCCCCGGCCGGGCTCACCAGCCAGAGCAGCGGCAGCCGCCGGTCGCCGCGGCGGGGTCGCCGGAGCAGCCGGGCCAGCAGGGAGAGCAGTTCGGGACCGCCTGCCGGAAGCTTCTCCCGGGCGGGCCGGGACCGGGTCGCCGGTTCGCGCATCGTCACCTCCGGGCCACGACGGGTGTCGCACCATTGTCGACACCCGGCGCAACGCCCGCGACCCCTATGGTCCCTCGTGGAATCCGCCGGCCGGCAACGGTCAGCCGACCGCGGCCGGCGGGAGCGTCAGCGGTCCGTCGCCGGGGGGCGCAGGCCGTCCAGGGCGATGGCCAGCACCCGGTCGCGCTGGGCCGGCTCGGGGAACTGGTACGCCATGATGCCGCTGACCAGCCGCACCACGTCGTCGAAGCTGGCGTCCGGCCGGGCCGCGCCGGCCTCCTGGGCGCGGCGCAGCAACGGTTCGCCCGCGGCGTAGATCTCGGTGCGGCAGCTGCGGAACACCTCCGAGTCGTGCACCAGCTCCTCGGCGAGGGCCCGCTTGGTGCCGACGTAGGCGACGAACCGGTGCAGCCAGGCGACCAGGGCGTCCCACGCGGGCAGGTCCGCCAGGTCGGTGGCCGACGCGCTGAGCGCACGCACCTCCTCGACGTAGACCGCCTCGAACAGGTCCCGGCGCTTCGGGAAGTTCCGATAGAGCGTCCCGATGCCGACCCCGGCCCGCCGGGCGATCTCCTCCAGCGACGCGCCGGCGCCGCACTCGCCGAACACCTCCCGGGCGGCGGCGATCAGCGCGTCGTAGTTCCGCCGGGCATCGGCCCGTTTCGGGCGGCGCGCGAAGACCTCCCCGAGCTGGTCGGCGCTGGCCATGACGCGCGTCACCCCTTTCGTCTTGCAAACGGAGGCACCCCTCCGCTACGTTAGTGGAGGCACCCCTCCGGAACTGACCGGAGCCTTGCCTCCGGATAGCTTACTCCGGCCTTCCCGCCCGATCCCAGCCGGCGCGATCGGCGAACCAGACACCGGACCCCGGGAGGTCCCCCATGCCCGCAACCCGCTGAGACACCCCAGGCCCAATACCTCGTACGTGAACGGGAGCCTTCTCCGTGATCGACACCGTCCGGCGCGACTCGCGCCGGTTGACCTTCCTCGTCCTCGCGGCCGGCGCCGGCTTCTTCGCGATGCTCCAGTCGCTGATCACCCCGGTACTGCCCACGATCCAGCAGGACCTGCACACCTCACAGAACACCGTGACCTGGGTGCTGACCGCCTACCTGCTCTCCGCGTCGATCTTCACCCCGGTCCTGGGCCGGGTCGGCGACATGGTCGGCAAGGAGCGGACCCTGGTCGTCTCCCTCGCCGCGCTCGCGCTGGGCTGCCTGCTGGCGGCCGTCGCGCCCAACATCGGCATGCTCATCGTCGCCAGGGTCGTCCAGGGCATCGGCGGCGCCGTCTTCCCGCTCTCGTTCGGCATCATCCGCGACGAGTTCCCCGCCGCCCGGGTGAGCTCGGCCGTCGCGGCGATCTCGGCGATCGTCGCGGCCGGCGGCGGCCTCGGCGTCGTGCTGGCCGGGCCGATCGTCGCCACGCTGGGCTACCGCTGGCTGTTCTGGATCCCGATGGTCGTCGTCGGCCTCACCGCGCTCGCGGCGCACCGGTTCGTGCCGGAGTCGCCGGTGCGTACCCCGGGCCGGATCAGCTGGACGGCCACGCTCCTCCTCTCCAGCTGGCTGGTGGCGCTGCTGCTGCCGGTCAGCAAGGGCGCCACGTGGGGCTGGACGTCCGGCCGGGTGATCGGCCTGCTAGCGCTCGCCGGCGTGCTCCTGGCCGGCTGGCTGGTGGCCGAGACGCGCTCGGCGAACCCGCTCATCGACATGCGGATGATGCGCCTGCCGGCGGTCTGGACGACCAATCTGGTCGCCCTGCTCTACGGCGCGTCGATGTTCTCCGTCTACGCCTTCCTGCCGCAGTTCGTGCAGATCCCCACCAGCGCCGGGTACGGCTTCGGCGCCAGCGTCACCCAGGCCGGGCTGCTCATGCTGCCCATGCTGGTCGGCATGTTCGTGGCCGGCCTCGTCGCCGGCCGGCTGGCGTCCCGGTTCAGCGCCAAGGCGCAGCTCTCCACCGGCGCCATGTTCAACGTGCTCGCCGCGGCGATGCTGACCGTCGCGCACGACACCCGCTGGGAGATCGGCGTGGCCGGCGGCCTGGTGGGCGTCGGCATCGGGCTGGCCTTCGCCTCGATGGCCAACCTCATCGTGGCCAGCGTGCCGGCCCGCCAGACCGGCGTGGCGACCGGCATGAACGCCAACATCCGCACCATCGGTGGCGCGATCGGCGCCGCGGTGGCCAGCAGCGTGATCACCGCCCACCCGCAGGCGAGCGGGCTGCCCCGGGAGGCCGGCTTCACCATGGGCTTCCTGCTGCTCACCGGCATCTCGCTGGCGGCCGCGCTGGCCGCGCTGGCCGTTCCCTCCGGCCGCCGGGCGGCGCGCGGACGGCGCGGTGAGCCGTCGGTGCGGAGCATCGAGCCGGAGCTGACCGGCGAACTGGTGACGGCGCGCTGATCGGGCCGGAGCCCGGGACCGCAGCGTCCCGGGCTCCGGCGGCCGGGCCCGGGGGGCGGGGGCGGGCCCCCCCCGGCGGGGGCGGGCGGGGCGCCGGAGGGGCGCGGCGCCGGCGCCCCGCGCCCAGACCGCCGGGTGGGGGAAACGGGGGCGCGGAGAGGGGTGT